>NZ_JVGR01000029.1:0-447418 GCF_001073005.1 Streptococcus sp. 449_SSPC | reverse complement strand
CGAAATCAGAAGCGAATTGAAGAATATATTCGTAATCAATTACAAGAAGACGTGATAGCAGATCAGCTCAGTCTTTTTGAGGAGTATGATCCGTTTACAGGTGAGAAGAATAAAAGAAAGTAATCTTAAAGAGACCCGCTAGACGGGTCAGCTAGCAAAGGTGGTGCTGAAGGGAAACCATTCGGTAGGCCTTTAGGCCTCGGCCGGAAGCAGAGGCTTTCAGCCGAAGAGCAAGCCACCCGTTCTCACGGGTGGTTTTGACTTTTGCTCGGTTTTCCTCGGTTTTCCTCGGTTTTCCTCCCTCATATCATTTCTATTTACTGGTGAAACATGTTATAATTGTTTTGAACGACTATTATAGAAAGATGCAAGGAGACGAGCATGGAAGAACTTAAGAAAATCGCTGGTGTAACCGCTGCCAAATACGTTGAAGATGGAATGGTTGTTGGACTCGGTACAGGGTCAACAGCTTACTTCTTCGTAGAGGAAATTGGCCGTCGCATTAAGGAAGAAGGTCTTACTGTTGTTGGCGTAACGACATCAAGTCAAACCACTAAACAAGCTGAAGGCTTAGGCATTCCTTTGAAGGCAGTGGATGACATTGACAGTATTGATGTTACTGTTGATGGAGCCGACGAAGTAGACCCTCAACTCAACGGGATTAAAGGTGGTGGTGGTGCCCTTCTGATGGAAAAAATTGTCGCTACACCTACAAAAGAATATATTTGGGTGGTTGATGAGTCTAAAATGGTTGATCAATTAGGTGCTTTCAAACTACCAGTTGAAGTAGTTCAATATGGTGCTGACCGTCTGTATCGTGTCTTTGAGTCTAAGGGTTATAAGCCATCATTCCGACTTACGGAACAAGGTGACCGCTTTGTTACAGATATGAAGAACTATATCATCGATCTTGATTTAGGTAAGATTGAAAATCCAGTAGCTCTTGGTGAAGAACTAAAAGCTATGACTGGTGTTGTCGATCATGGATTGTTCAATGGCATGGTTAACAAAGTCATCGTTGCAGGAAGAGACGGTGTTAAGGTCGTTGAAGTTAAGGCTTAGTCCGATTTTTATTCCCTTCACTTTTAATGAGGAAAACTAATTAATTTTTGTCAAACTATTAAATAATATAGAAAGGCAAGAGGTAATTTCGAAAAGATTTTATCTCTTTGTGGTGTTATTATGTCCAAATTTAACCGAATGCATTTAGTCGTTCTTGATTCAGTAGGAATTGGTGCTGCTCCAGATGCCAATGACTTTGTCAATGCAGGTGTGCCAGATGGTGCTTCAGATACCCTTGGTCATATCTCTAAATCAGTAGGATTGAATGTGCCAAATATGGCTAAGCTTGGTCTAGGAAATATTCCTCGTGAAACACCTTTGAAAACAGTACCGACAGAAAGCAACCCAACTGGTTATGCAACAAAATTGCAGGAAGTTTCTCTTGGTAAAGATACGATGACTGGTCACTGGGAAATCATGGGTCTCAATATTACTGAACCTTTTGATACTTTCTGGAACGGATTCCCAGAAGAAATTCTCACTAAAATTGAAGAATTCTCAGGCCGTAAAGTCATTCGTGAAGCGAATAAACCATACTCAGGTACGGCTGTCATCGAAGACTTTGGACCTCGTCAAATGGAAACTGGTGAATTGATTATTTACACTTCAGCTGACCCAGTTCTTCAAATTGCTGCACACGAAGATGTTATTCCTTTGGATGAATTGTATCGCATTTGTGAATATGCACGTTCAATTACTCTTGAGCGTCCAGCTCTTCTAGGGCGTATCATTGCTCGTCCTTACGTTGGTGAACCTGGAAACTTCACTCGTACGTCTAACCGTCGTGATTTGGCTGTCTCACCATTTGCACCAACTGTTTTGGATAAATTGAATGAAGCTGGTATCGATACTTATGCCGTTGGTAAAATCAATGATATTTTCAATGGAGCTGGTATCAACCACGATATGGGGCACAACAAATCAAATAGCCATGGTATTGATAATTTGATTAAAGCTATGACTTCTGAAGACTTCAAACATGGCTTCTCATTCACAAACTTGGTAGACTTTGATGCCCTTTATGGACACCGTCGAGACCCACATGGATATCGTGATTGCTTGCACGAATTTGACCAACGTTTGCCTGAAATCATTGCTGCTATGCGTGAAGATGATCTCTTGATGATTACTGCTGACCATGGAAATGATCCAACTTATGCAGGTACGGACCATACTCGCGAATATATTCCATTCTTGGCTTACAGTCCATCATTCAAAGGAAATGGACTTATTCCAGTAGGTTATTTCTCTGATATCTCAGCAACAATCGCTGAAAACTTTGGTGTAGACAAAGCCATGATTGGAGAAAGTTTCTTGGATAAACTTGTCTAAGATGAAACGATATGCATTCTTGGTTCGTGGGGTAAATGTTGGTGGCCGTCATAAGGTAGTCATGGGAGACTTCTGTCGTGAGTTAGAAAATCTCGGTATGACAAATGTCTCTTCCTATATTAATAGTGGAAATTTTTTCTTCAATTCATCTTTGAGAAAAGAAGAGCTCCTTGTGATTTTGGAACGTTTTTTAGATAAGAACTATCCTTTTATAAAGGTATTTTCTCTTTTTACTCTTGAAGATTATCAGAATGACCTAGCTTCTTTGCCAAAGTGGTGGTCTGAGGATTTCTATAGAAAAGACGTTCTCTTTTTCACTGAAAGACTTGATAAAAATGAAATGAAGAAGATTATTAACTCTTTAGAGTTGAAAGATGAAATACTTCATTTTGGTCAACTTGGGGTCTACTGGGTAAAATTTGATAAATCAACTTATAGTCAAACCGCTTATCATAAGAAGTTATTGAAAACGCCTTTTTATCCTGATATAACCATTCGAAATGCAAGAACTTTTTCAAAAATTGGTCACTTTTTAAGAATGAAATAAAATTAAGGGAGAAATAACATGTCGCTACTTGAAAAAATTAGAGTCACTCAAGCATTTTTGGAAAGCAAAGGAATTGAAAATCCTGAGTTCGGTTTAATCTTGGGTTCTGGACTTGGTGAGTTGGCTGAAGAAGTTGAAGACGCAGTTGTCATTGACTATGCGGATATTCCAAACTGGGGACAATCAACGGTTGTCGGTCATGCTGGAAAACTTGTTTACGGAACTTTGTCTGGACGTAAGGTTTTGGCTCTTCAAGGGCGTTTCCATTTTTATGAAGGAAATCCGCTTGAAGTCGTTACTTTCCCTGTACGTGTTATGAAAGCTCTTGGATGTGAAGGAGTTGTTGTAACCAATGCGGCAGGTGGTATCGGTTTTGGTCCAGGTACTTTGATGGCCATCACTGACCACATTAACATGACTGGTCAAAACCCATTGATTGGTGAAAACTTGGATGATTTTGGACCACGTTTCCCTGATATGTCTAAAGCTTACACACCTGAATACCGTGAAACCGCTCATAAAGTGGCTGACAAACTTGGTATCAAATTGGATGATGGTGTTTATATCGGTGTGACAGGTCCAACTTATGAAACTCCAGCTGAAATCCGTGCTTATAAGACACTTGGTGCAGATGCTGTTGGGATGTCAACAGTTCCTGAGGTTATTATCGCAGCTCACTCTGGTTTGAAAGTTCTTGGTATCTCATGCATTACTAACCATGCAGCTGGTTTCCAAGAAGAATTGAACCACGAAGAAGTGGTGGAAGTGACTGAGCGCGTCAAAGGAGACTTCAAAGGATTGCTAAAAGCTATTTTGGCTGAACTCTAAAAAGGAATAATTGATGTCAAACTTAATGAATAATCCATTATTTCGTATCGTTCGTGGAGTTTTTATAATTGCTTTCCTGACCATGGTTTGGTTGGTTATATTTTCTGCTATAGATACAAGTGGTAGTGAGATAGACTATGAACCATTTCAAGGAGCATCTATCGTATTTGCAGTTTTAAGCTATATCATAATAGTGTTTCTATTTCAATACCATAAAGTTGTTAACTTAAAAGAGTCAATTAAATCATCATACAGTGCAATTGAAATTAAAGAACAGTATGTGGAAAAATTGATTTTACAACTGCGAGAACTGACTGATAAGATTGTAGACCATGAGTTAAAAATGTCTGTTAGAAAAAATGTTTCAGAATTGTTAGAGGAAAAAAAGTCTGTCAACAATTTGACTAACGATGAAAACAAAGCTAATCATTCAGAATCTAAGCGGAAGTCTTACGGTGAGTCTGGCAATTTTTCTAAACATGAATACTCTACTAAACTAGAGGAAACGAAGAATAAAATTATAGAGGAAATCGAAAGAGATACAAATATTACCGCTGATCAAAGTATAAAGGATTTGATTGCTGAGATTAAAGAGTCAGAAGTACTTGTTGCTAATCAAAAATTATACTACAATGAAATGGTGTCGCAATATAATAAAACAATTTACAGTTTGCCACTTGCTTTGTTAAGAACAACTTTAGGTCATTCAGAGATAAACTACTTATAACAAAGAACAAAATCATTAAGACTAGAATATAGTTAAAAAGGTAAAAGAATGAATGCTAGTTTTAGTTTTCCTAATTCAATACGAGATTGCCTTACTATGAAATAAAAACAAAGAAGGGATTGACCCTACTCTAAAGACAGTAGGAAAAGTTGGTTAAAGCAATTTTAGTCATACTCTAATATATGGGTAATCAAGAAAGAAAGAGTTTGACTTGGCTCCCCAAGTCGACTAGGTTAAGTTTAGCTGTTTTTGGAACCGGTATTGCTTCAGGTTTGGTAGGCATTCTTTGTCATTACCTTTTGGAGTTTATACAAATTCTTGTATTTGGTAATGATAAATCGAATTTATTGTCACAGTTTAACTCTGTAAGTCCCTTTCGACGATTTGCAGTATTGCTTGTAGTAGGTGTTTTGGCTAGTTTATTTTGGTATTTCCTTCAGCGACGAGTGTCCCTCCTTTCTATTAGTAAGGCTAAGCAACTCGTTGGTAAGAGGAGTCCAAATTTTCTTGGCCAAAGTCTACATGCTTTGATGCAGGTTGCAATCGTCGGAGCTGGTTCCTCAATTGGTAAAGAAGGAGCGCCTCGAGAATTAGGCGCTCTATTTGGTGGTAATCTCTCCAAAGCCTTGCACTTGGATATTGTTGATAGACAGTTGCTAATTGCTTGCGGGGCAGGCGCTGGCTTAGCTGCGGTTTACCAAGTCCCCTTTGCCAGTACACTGTTTGTTCTGGAAACCTTAGGTGTTGCTTGGAAATCAAAAAACATTGTTATCATTCTTGTGACAACTTACTTGTCAGCTTATTGTGCTCGACCAATCGTTGGTAAGGAGGCAATGTACCTAGTCAGTAAAGTTAGCTCAGACCCTGCTAGTCTGATTCAGGTTATTGTTCTTGTATTAGTGATAACTCCGCTGGCGATGATGTTTAGCTTCTTAGCCAAAAAGGCTAGCAAAAGTCGTATTACTGATAAACGCATTCTGTGTACCATGCCACTATCTTATGTAGTATTAGGTGGGATTGCAGCTTTCTATCCTTTAATCATGGGAAATGGTCAGGTTCTAGCACAATGGTTATTTTCAGGTGGGGGTTCAGCATACCTACCTCTTATCCTTGTCGTCAAAGGTCTTATGGTATGTTTACTTTTATGGGCAGGCTCTTATGGGGGAACCCTAACCCCTTCCTTTACCTTAGGTGCCGGATTGGGTTTCCTATTGACAAGATGTCTTGAGATTTTTGGTTTATCCCTCAATACTACTCTAGGAATGTTACTTGGTGCAACCGTATTTTTAGGAACAACTTTAGATGCTCCTCTAACTGGGATAGCCTTGGTTTTAGGTTTTACTGGTCAAGGAGAGCTGGTAGCAGTACCACTAATCTTAGCGAGTCTACTATCGAGGATAATTAAAAATAGATGGAAGAAAAAACAATGAATATTCATTTTATCTTACACGAAACGTTCGAAGTTCCAGGAGCCTATTTAAAATGGGCTCAAGACCGTGGGCATAATATCACATCAACCAAGGTATATGAGGAAGAGGTTCTTCCTGAAACCGTTGAAGGTATTGATTTTCTAATTGTGATGGGTGGCCCTCAGTCACCTGATGAGGATTGTCAGGCCTTTCCTTATTATGACCCAGAGGCTGAGATTGCATTTATGCAAAAAGCAATTGCTGCTGATATCTATATTGTTGGGGTTTGCCTAGGTGCTCAACTTTTATCTGTAGCCTATGGTGGTGAGTATGAACATAGTCCAGAACGTGAGATTGGGGTTTTCCCTGTTACATTAACTGAGGCAGGTTTAGCGGATGACCATATCAAAGGTTTTGGCAAAACCCTAAATACTGGTCACTGGCATGGTGATATGCCTGGATTGACTGATAATGCAGTTGTTCTTGCTATTAGTCAAGGTTGTCCACGCCAAATTGTTCGCTTCAGTCCTAAACACTATGCCTTTCAGGCACACTTGGAGTTTGATCCTGAAGCAATTGATTTGCTTATAGCTGCTGACGGTGAAGAGCATTTACGTAAGCAAAATAAAGAGTTGCCTTTTGTTCAAACACCTGAACAATTGCGTGCCAACGATTATTCTGAAATGAACAAAATGTTATACGATTTTCTTGATTCATTGACTCAAGCTTAATCCACTTTTAAAGTAGTTATTTATCCACTATATAATAGTAGAAAAATATTTAAAAATAAAAATTAAAGAAAGGTAGAGCGTGTGTTCTGATTTGAACACGAGCGGAAAGCTCGGAAAATAGATAATCTTCATTTGTTTTCTGTCTGCTCCTTTACCATCAAAAAATAGAAAGGATGGGCTAACTGTATTCATTGAATTGAATACGGGCGGAGAACTGTGTAAAAAAGATAAACTGTCTAGCATTTACAATGCGTCGCTAGTTTCCTATTTTTACTTTGCCTCTTTAACGCCCTTGGTATCTTATATTATGTCTATTCATATTGCTGCTAAGCAAGGAGAGATTGCTGATAAAATTCTTCTTCCTGGGGATCCATTGCGTGCGAAATTCATTGCTGAGAATTTCCTTGAGGATGCTGTATGTTTCAATGAGGTTCGTAACATGTTTGGTTACACAGGAACATACAAAGGTGAACGTGTCTCAGTAATGGGAACAGGAATGGGGATGCCTTCAATCTCTATTTATGCGCGTGAGCTTATCGTTGACTATGGTGTTAAAAAATTGATTCGTGTGGGTACTGCTGGTTCATTGAACGAGGATGTTCACGTTCGTGAGTTAGTTCTAGCACAAGCCGCAGCGACAAACTCTAACATTATCCGTAATGATTGGCCACAATACGATTTCCCACAAATTGCAAGTTTTAATCTCTTGGATAAGGCTTACCACATTGCCAAAGATCTCGGTATGACAACACATGTTGGTAATGTTTTGTCTTCTGATGTTTTCTATTCAAATTATTTCGAAAAAAACATTGAGCTTGGTAAATGGGGAGTGAAGGCTGTTGAAATGGAAGCAGCAGCACTTTATTACCTTGCAGCTCAACACCAAGTAGATGCTCTTGCCATCATGACTATTTCTGATAGTTTGGTCAATCCAGATGAAGACACTACAGCTGAGGAACGTCAAAACACTTTCACTGACATGATGAAAGTTGGTCTTGAAACACTAATTGCAGACTAATCTGTAAAAGGACGCCATTAGGTCGTCCTTTTGTGTTGTAACTAAGATCTACTCGAAGAATCAATAGGTTAAAAATTTTCAAACTACTAGAAAAAAATAAAAATATTTGGAAGAAAAAGACTTGTAATAAATAGGTAAATATCCGACAATTTAAGGTTCAACCACTAAAAATGTGAAAATAAGTTTACAATATTATAAAAAATGATAGTAATTAAATGCTAGATATCATAATGAAAAACGGTTTCTTCTTTTTTAAAAAGAATGACAATTGAAATGAAGTTATAGTAATGTTATAATGATAATGGGAAATGTCTAATTTTAATTTTTAGGAGCAATTTATATGAGTTCGCGTACGAATCGTAAGCAAAAACGTACGAGTAATAGATCGTGGGGGATGGTCAACGTTGGGTTGACCATTCTGTATGCTATTTTAGCATTGATCTTATTATTCACAATGTTCAATTATAATTTCCTATCATTTAGGTTTTTGAACATCATTATCACCATTGGTTTGTTGGTAGTTCTTGCTATTAGCATCTTCCTTCAGAAGACTAAGAAATCACCACTAGTGACAACGGTTGTATTGGTTATCTTCTCGCTAGTTTCTCTGGTTGGTATTTTTGGTTTTAAACAAATGATTGATATCACTAACCGTATGAATCAGACGGCTGCATTTTCTGAAGTAGAAATGAGCATAGTAGTTCCTAAGGATAGTGACATCAAAGATGTGAGTCAGCTTACTAGCGTACAAGCACCAACTAAGGTTGATAAGAACAATATCGACACCTTGATGTCTGCTCTAAAGAAAGACAAAAAGGTTGATGTTAAAGTTGATGATGTTGCTTCATATCAAGAAGCATATGACAATCTTAAGTCTGGCAAATCTAAAGCTATGGTCTTGAGTGGCTCTTATGCTAGCCTACTAGAGTCTGTCGATAGTAACTATGCTTCAAATCTAAAAACAATCTATACTTATAAAATTAAAAAGAAGAATAACAATTCTGCAAAACAAGTAGATTCAAAAGTCTTCAATATTTATATTAGTGGTATTGATACCTACGGTTCAATTTCAACAGTGTCACGTTCAGATGTCAATATCATTATGACCGTTAACATGAACACACATAAGATTCTCTTGACGACCACTCCACGTGATGCGTACGTTAAGATTCCTGATGGAGGGGCAGACCAGTATGATAAATTAACCCACGCAGGTATTTATGGCGTTGAAACATCTGAAAAAACTCTGGAAAATCTTTATGGCATTAAGATTGATTACTATGCACGTATTAACTTCACATCTTTCCTTAAGTTGATTGACCAACTTGGTGGTGTGACAGTTCATAATGATCAAGCCTTCACGAGTCTTCACGGGAAGTTTGATTTCCCAGTTGGAGATATCCAAATGAATTCTGAACAAGCCCTTGGCTTTGTTCGTGAGCGTTATAGTTTGGATGGAGGAGACAATGACCGTGGTAAGAACCAAGAGAAAGTGATTTCTGCGATTGTAAACAAGTTAGCTTCACTAAATTCTGTATCAAACTTTACTTCAATTGTTAACAATCTTCAAGACTCTGTTCAAACGAATATGTCTTTAGATACCATTAATGCTCTGGCCAATACACAACTTGATTCAGGTTCTAAATTTACGGTGACTTCTCAAGCAGTAACAGGTACAGGTTCAACTGGACAATTGACCTCTTATGCTATGCCAAATTCTAGTCTCTACATGATGAAACTGGATGATTCAAGTGTGGAAAGCGCCTCTCAAGCTATCAAAAATTTGATGGAGGAAAAATAAGTGATTGACGTTCACTCACATATTGTTTTTGATGTTGATGATGGTCCTAAAACTTTAGAAGAAAGTCTTGACCTCATTGGCGAAAGCTATGCGCAAGGAGTGCGTACGATTGTTTCAACATCCCATCGTCGTAAGGGAATGTTTGAAACCCCAGAGGATAAAATCTTTGCTAACTTTTCTAAGGTAAAAGAAGAAGCAGAAGCACTTTATCCAGACTTAACTATTTGTTATGGTGGTGAACTTTATTACACCTCAGACATTGTGGAGAAGCTTGAAAAGAATCTCATTCCACGCATGCACAGCACTCAATTTGCTTTGATTGAGTTTAGTGCTCGCACATCTTGGAAAGAAATTCATAGTGGGCTTAGCAATGTTTTACGCGCAGGGGTGACACCAATTGTTGCTCACATTGAGCGCTATGATGCCCTCGAAGAAAATGCTGATCGTGTTCGAGAAATCATCAATATGGGCTGCTATACTCAAGTCAATAGTTCACATGTCCTCAAACCAAAGCTCTTTGGCGATAAAGATAAAGTAAGAAAGAAACGTGTTCGTTATTTCTTGGAAAAAAATTTGGTTCATATGGTTGCTAGTGACATGCATAATCTTGGTCCAAGACCACCATTTATGAAAGATGCCTACGCTATTATCGAAAAGACTTACGGAACGCGACGTGCTCGTAACCTTTTTATCGAAAATCCACAAACACTACTTGAAAATCAATACATATAGGAGAAACTATGACTCAGGAAAACACGAAGCGTGTTGAAATCGACGTGCTTGCATTATTGCACAAACTTTGGACTAAAAAGGTATTTATTCTATTTACAGCCTTTTATGTCGCTGTCTTTGCCTTCTTGGGAACTTATTTCCTCATTCAACCCACATATACGTCATCGACACGTATCTATGTGGTTAACCAAGCGAATGATGGCAAAAACCTTTCTGCTCAAGATTTGCAGGCCGGTACATTTTTGACAAAAGACTACAAAGAAATTATTACATCAAATGATGTCTTGTCAGAAGTTATCAAAGATGAAAAATTGAATATGACAGAAGCAGAACTTGCTAAAATGATTTCAGTTAATATTCCTACTGATACTCGTCTTATCTCAATTTCTGTTAATGCTAAAACTGGTCAAGATGCGCAAACACTTGCCAATAAGGTTCGTGAAGTTGCTTCAGAAAAAATCAAAAACGTGACAAAAGTTGAAGATGTTACAACGCTTGAAGAAGCTAAGTTGCCAGAGTCACCATCTTCACCCAATATCAAACGTAACGTGCTTCTTGGAGCAGTGCTTGGAGGATTCCTTGCAGTTGTTGGTGTATTGGTACGTGAAATCCTAGATGATCGTATTCGCCGTCCAGAAGATGTAGAAGATGCCCTTGGAATGACACTTCTTGGAATTGTCCCTGATACAGATAAAATTTAAGGAGAAGAAATGCCTCTATTAAAGTTAGTAAAATCTAAAGTAAACTTTGCCAAACAAACAGAAGAGTATTACAATGCCATTCGCACAAATATTCAATTTTCTGGTGCACAGATGAAAGTGATTGCGATTAGCTCTGTTGAAGCTGGTGAAGGAAAATCAACGACATCTGTTAACTTGGCGATTTCATTTGCTAGTGTTGGGCTTCGAACACTTCTCATTGATGCTGATACTCGTAACTCTGTTTTGTCAGGTACATTTAAGTCAAATGAGCCTTATAAAGGCCTTTCAAATTTCCTATCAGGAAATGCTGATCTGAATGAAACTATTTGCCAAACTGATATTTCTGGTTTGGATGTCATTGCATCTGGTCCTGTACCACCTAATCCAACAAGTCTTTTGCAAAATGACAATTTTAGACATTTGATGGAAGTTGCTCGTAGTCGTTATGATTATGTCATTATCGATACGCCACCAATTGGTTTGGTCATTGATGCGGTTATTATTGCCCATCAGGCTGATGCCAGTCTTTTGGTTACAGCAGCTGGAAAAATCAAACGTCGTTTCGTAGCTAAGGCCGTTGAACAATTGGAACAAAGTGGTTCTCAGTTCTTAGGTGTCGTCCTTAATAAAGTTGACATGACAGTTGATAAATATGGATCATATGGTTCTTACGGATCATATGGCGAGTACGGAAAAAAATCAGACCAAAAAGAAGGTCATTCAAGAGCACATCGTCGTAGAAAAGGATAGCATTAATGGGGATGATGCGGCTCCTTATACCTTAACAGATTAAAAAGGGGTTTAGAGTGAAAGAAAAACAAGAAATTCGTCGCATTGAAATTGGTATTATACAGTTGGTTGTGGTTGTTTTCGCAGCCATGGTAGCTAGTAAAATACCTTATACAGAGATTACCCAAGGAAGCATTGTCCTTTTAGGTGTCGTACATGTAGTGTCTTACTATATCAGTAGTTATTATGAAAATCTTAAGTATAGAGGCTACTTGGATGAACTCATTGCAACTGTCAAATATTGTTTCGTATTTGCTCTAATTGCAACTTTCCTCTCGTTTTTTGCAGATGGAAGTTTTTCTATCTCACGTCGCGGACTTCTCTATGTTACCCTGATTTCAGGTATTCTATTATACGTTACAAATACTGTTCTTAAGTATTTCCGTTCATCAATTTATACACGTCGTAAAAGTAACAAGAATATTCTCTTGATTTCTGATCAGGCGCGTCTTGAAAATGTTTTGTCTCGTATGAAAGACAATATGGACGGTAGGATTACAGCAGTTTGTGTCTTGGATAATCCTTATTTCACTGATCCATTTATCAAGTGTGTTAAACCTGAAAATTTGATTGAATATGCGACACACTCTGTAGTGGACCAAGTTTTGATTAACCTGCCAAGTGAGCAGTATAAGATTTGGGATTATGCATCACCTTTTGAGCTCATGGGAATTCCAGTTTCTATTAATTTGAATGCTCTTGAATTTATGAGTCAGGGTGAAAAACGTATTCAACAATTGGGTCCTTTCAAAGTTGTTACCTTTTCAACGCATTTTTATAGCTATGGAGATATCTTGGCGAAACGTTTCCTCGATATCTGTGGAGCCCTAGTTGGTTTGGTGCTCTGCGGTATTGTTGGAATCTTCCTTTATCCACTTATTCGTAAAGATGGTGGGCCAGTCATTTTTGCTCAAGACCGTGTGGGTGAGAATGGACGTATTTTCAAGTTTTATAAATTCCGTTCTATGAGAGTAGATGCTGAAGAAATCAAGAAGAATTTGATGGCACAGAATCAAATGTCTGGTGGTATGTTTAAGATGGACAATGATCCACGTATTACTAAAATCGGACATTTCATTCGTAAAACGAGTCTTGATGAACTTCCGCAATTTTGGAATGTTCTAAAAGGTGATATGAGCTTAGTAGGAACACGTCCACCAACCTTGGATGAGTACGAATCTTATACACCTGAACAAAAACGTCGCCTCAGCTTTAAACCAGGTATTACTGGTCTTTGGCAAGTAAGCGGTCGAAGTGAAATTACGGATTTTGATGAAGTTGTAAAACTAGACGTTGCTTATATGGACGGATGGACAATCTGGCGCGATATCAAAATCTTATTGAAAACAATTAAAGTAGTAGTAATGAAGGATGGAGCAAAGTGATGGCTTTCTCCATTTCTTTTAATGGTGATTAAATGACAAAAACAGTTTATATCGTTGGTTCTAAGGGAATTCCAGCAAAATATGGTGGATTTGAGACCTTTGTTGAGAAATTAACAGAGTTCCAACAAGACAAAGATATCCAATATTATGTAGCTTGTATGCGTGAAAACTCTGCTAAATCAGGTATTACAGCAGACAATTTCGAACATAACGGTGCTAAATGCTACAATATCGATGTCCCAAATATTGGGCCTGCACGTGCCATCGCTTATGACATCGCAGCTCTCAATAAGGCCATTGAAATTGCTAAGGAAAACAATGACCAAGCACCGATCTTTTATGTTTTGGCCTGTCGAATTGGTCCATTTATCTCAGGTATTAAAAAGAAAATCAAGGCTATCGGTGGTACCCTTATGGTTAACCCAGACGGTCATGAATGGCTTCGTGCGAAATGGAGTCTTCCAGTTCGTAAATATTGGAAAATTTCTGAGCAACTCATGGTAAAACATGCAGATCTTTTGATTTGTGATAGTAAAAACATTGAATCTTATATTCAAAAGGATTATGCGAAGTATCGTCCTCAAACAACTTATATTGCCTACGGGACAGACACAACTAAATCTCGATTGACTAAGGTTGATGATAAGGTTCGCACATGGTATTTTGAAAAGGGTGTCATTGAAAACAATTATTACCTAGTTGTAGGACGCTTTGTGCCTGAAAATAACTATGAGGCTATGATTCGTGGCTTTATGGTATCTAAATCTGACAAGGACTTTGTACTCATTACCAATGTTGAAGAAAACAAGTTCTACGACAAGTTGCGTCAGGAAACTGGTTTTGACAAGGATCCTCGAGTGAAGTTTGTCGGAACTGTCTATGACCAAGAATTGCTCAAATACATTCGTGAGAATGCCTTTGCTTACTTCCATGGTCATGAAGTAGGTGGTACTAATCCATCCCTTCTTGAGGCTCTTGAGTCTACTAAGCTCAACCTCTTGTTGGATGTAGGCTTTAACCGTGAAGTCGGTGAAGATGGTGCTCTCTATTGGAAGAAAGACCAATTGGCAAGTGTCATCGATCAAGCTGAGCAATTGGATGAACAAGCTATCGAAGACCTCAACCAAAAATCAAGTAAACGTATTGCTGAAGCTTTTACTTGGGAAAAAATTGTTACAGACTACGAGAAAGTATTTAAAGGATAGAAATGCAGAAAATTTTATATCTTCACGCTGGTGCCGAAATGTATGGTGCTGACAAGGTTTTGTTGGAGCTTATTAAAGGGTTGGATAAAGACACCTTTGAAGCTCATGTCATCTTGCCCAACGATGGTGTCTTAGTGAGTGCATTGGAAAAGGTTGGGGCTAAGGTAAAAGTTATCGATTATCCAATCTTACGTCGTAAATATTTTAATCCTAAGGGAATTCTTGAGTATTTTGGCTCTTATAATCGTTATTCAAAGCAAATTGCCAAATATGCTAAGGATAATGGCATTACTCTCATTCACAACAATACGACTGCGGTACTTGAGGGGATCTATCTCAAACGTAAGTTGAAATTACCTTTGATTTGGCATGTGCATGAAATTATCGTTAAACCAAAAGCAATCTCTGATTTTATCAACTTTTTGATGGGGCGTTATGCGGATACGATTGTGACAGTTTCAAATGCTGTGGCTAACCACGTCAAGCAGTCTCGCTTTGTAAAAAATGACCAAGTTCAAGTCATCTATAATGGTGTTGACAATGCCGTCTATCATGAAATGGATGCTAGTGCAGTCCGTGATCAGTTTGGTATTGCACAAGATGCTTTGGTTATCGGAATGGTTGGTCGAGTGAATGCATGGAAAGGTCAAGGCGACTTCTTAGAAGCTGTGACTCCAATCTTAAAGGCTAATCCAAAAGCAGTAGCCTTTCTGGCAGGGAGTGCTTTTGAAGGTGAAGAATGGCGAGTTGATGAGTTGGAGAAAGCTATATCAGACTCACCAGTAGCTGGACAGATTAAACGTATCGATTATTATAGCAAGACAACACAGCTCTATAATATGTTTGATATCTTTGTCCTGCCAAGTACCAATCCAGATCCTCTACCAACTGTAGTCCTCGAATCAATGGCTTGTGGCAAACCCTTAGCCGGCTACCGTCATGGTGGTGTGTGTGAAATGGTTAAGGAAGGTGAAAATGGTCTTCTTGCCACACCAAATAAGCCTGCAGAATTGTCTAAGGCTATTCAAGAATTGGCTGATAACACTGAGAAGAGAGAGCAATTTGGTAAGGCATCTGTCAAACGCCAAAAAGAACTCTTTTCATTACAAAGTTATATTCGTAATTTCTCGGAGTTATATAAGAAGTACTAAGAAGTACTATTATGAACAGCGAAACACTAAAAAATAAATTAAAACGTATCGTTTATCCAATTATTAATTTTATTCCTAGACGAAGACTCAAGAATAAAAATTTCACGATTATTTGTGATAATTGTTGGGCTGGGAAAGTTTATCAGGAGTTGGGCTTGCCTTATCAAACACCATTTGTCGGGATGTTTGTCTTTTCGCCTGATTACATCAAGATGCTCAAGAATTTAAAACACTATTTGAGCGGAGACATCCCCTTGAAATTTGTTAAGGAATCAAAATATATCAAAGACTTTGATAATGCTTATCCTCTTGCACTTCTTGATGATATTGAACTTCATTTTTTGCATTATGCAGATGAAGAAGAAGCTACTCAAAAAAGGGAACGCCGTTTGAAGAGAATGCATTGGGATAATTTGTATTTCAAGTTCAATGATAATGATGCCTGCACGTATGAGTTGATGAAAGAGTTTGAAGAGCTTCCATACAAGAGTAAGGTCATTTTCTCTTCAAAGAATTATAGTGACTTACCTTCATTGGTCCACTTTAAATCGGCTGAGAAGCAAGGGCATGTTGGTATCGATTTAAAAACTTACCACCGTTATTTTAATACCGTTACTTGGTTGAATAAGGGTGGAGAAGACTTAACATAAAAAATTAGGTAAATAATCTATGAAACCACTTTTAACTGTTGTCATTCCAGTTTATAATGTTGAAAAATATTTAAAACGTTGTATTGAGAGTATCCTTATTCAAGAGTGGAAGAACTATGACATCTTACTTGTAGATGATGGAAGTACTGATAGTTCTCCTCAAATCTGTGATGATTATGCTAAAGTTTATGACTTTATCTCAGTAATTCATAAAGAAAATGGAGGGCTTTCTGAAGCTCGCAATACAGGGATTTTACATGCAAAGGGTGACTATGTTTATTTCCCTGATTCTGATGACTGGCTTGAACCACAAACTTTTAAAGAATTAGCAGAGGTGTTGGAATCCCAAGAGTTTGATATCGTTTCTTTTAACCGTGAGTTTGTGAAGGGTGAAGAAGATCCTATAGTTTCGGATTCATTAGTGACTCAAGTTTTTGAGGGTAAAGCTGCTTTTGTGCAAATGCTTAAGCATAGTTATATTACTGGTTTTGCTAATGATAAAATCTATAGAAAGTCTTTATTTACTGATAATGACATTCAGTTTCCTATTGGTAAATACTATGAGGATCTTGGCACTAATTACAAACTCTTTCTATCAGCTAAAAAGGTCTATGCAACCAATCAAAAGTATTATCACTATCTAATCGATAATCCTGATTCTATTACTCAGTCATGGAATGAAAAGAAATTTAGTAATATGTTTGGATTCTACAAAGAACTTTTCTATTCTGACTTTGTCCGTTCACAATTAAATAAAGAAGAGTTGCAAATATCTCAACTTTATTATGTAAACGGATTGGTTCATATACTAGCAAGTTTGTATAAATCTAAATTAGATAAAAAATATATAGAAATTACTAACGAAGTGAAACAAGAATTGCTTAAGAATAGTGTTTCTCTTTCTCAAATGAAAGACCAACCAAATAAGTTAAAATATGTACTGTTTAGACTAAAATTGTTAAAACTAGCCTTCAGTATACAAAACGTTTTTTGAAATTATTTTAGGAGTCAAATTTGAAATACTCTGTTATTATTCCAGTTTATAATGTTGAGAAATACATTGATCGTTGTTTGAAAAGTATTATTTCTCAAAATTATGATGACTTGGAAATTATAGTGATAGACAATGGATCTACTGATAGTAGTGGTAGTATTTGCGATACTTATGCTAGCGAGTACTCAAATATCTCAGTCTATCATATTGAAAACCATGGTGTTGGTGCGGCACGTAATTTTGGCTTGTCCAAAGCCAGGGGAGAGTTTATCTACTTCGTTGATAGTGACGATTATCTTGTTGGTAATCTCTTTGCTGATTTTGCAGATAAGCTAGTCTCAGATTTGGATTTGGCTGTTTTTAGTTATTACAATTCTTTTGAGGAAGATTTAACTGAGAAGCAGCGTACTGAAAAGTCACTTCCGTTTAAAGGGAGTTACGACAAGGATGGTTTTATCAAGATATTTATTGACTTATTCTTATCGGATATGCTTTACACAATTTGGAATAAGATATATCGCAGAGAATTTCTTCTTGAAAATAACCTTTCTTTTGAGCAGTATGAGTTAGGTGAAGATGTTCGCTTTAATCTTGATGTTTATCGTAAAGTCAACAAGATTTATCTTTCTCAAGATTCCTACTACGTTTATGTCATTGGTAGAAAAGGTTCCGCCATGTCGGGCTATAACCCTAAACGTCTTCAATATCAGCTTCAAGAATTGAAGATGGTTGATAATCTACTTTCTGACTGGAATTTGGATAGTTCAAACTTCGTTAATACTGTAAAATCAAGAATACTGATGAGTAACATCTACAATATAACGAAACAGAATTTATCTGTAAATAGAAAAGTTAAGCTTGTTAAAGATACATGTGAAAGACAAGAGATAGAGGATTTTATAAAGAATGATTCTTCTGCATTGAATCCACTCATAAAACTGTTGTTGAAATGTCGAATGTATGTTGTTCTGATTTATCTTAAAAAAATACAGATGGTATTACAACATTTATAAGAATAATTGAAAGGTATGGAAAGTACTTGTGAATAGCAGTCGCTTTATCTCAGAGAAAATCTATTTATTTACTCTTTTTATTTGGGTATTATTTGCATCTCTGGTAACTACAACTTATTTTGTAAGAGTGGATGGTTTTTTGTCACTCTATCGTATCTTGCTCTATTTTACAATAGGTATGATTACGATAAAGGAACTCATTAATCTTCCTGATACCATTAATTATTTCAGATACCACTTGAAGGAATTAATAATTTTCCTATTATTTACCTTGATCATGTTAATTGTGTCAAAAAATCGAGATGGTCTTCCTGATATTAACGTTTTGCTGTTAGTTTTTTCAGCTAGGGATATAGAGTTCAAGAAGTTATTAGGGACTTTCTCCTTCGCCACATTTTTAGTGCTGTTTGTAACTATTCTAGCTAGTAAGATGGGTATTATTTCAAATATGTTGATGAGTGCTGATAGTGGTTATCGTTATAGTTTAGGATTCAACTATGTGTCCTTTGCCTCTCAGCGTATGTTTTTTGCCCTATGTAGTTACTTAATGTTCAGAGGAAAGAAAGTTTCTTATCTGGAGTTGTTAGCTTTGCTGTTTGCTACGTTTTATATGTACCAACAGACCTCAACCTCAAGTCCACTTTATCTAAGTCTCTTGATTTTGACTTATGCGTTATTCAGTCTTAAGGTCTTTAAGTTTGATTTCATAGATAGTAATGTTATAACAGCGAATCTTGCCAAATATGGTTTTATTATTGCATTGGCTATAACCCTCTATTTCTGTTTCTATTCAACTGGTGATTTATTCCATCTTGTTGACCAATTTACACATAATCGTCTAAGACTGAGTGTTCAAGGATTCCGAAACTTCGGAGTTTCCTTATTAGGTCGACCAATTTCATTTACCACCCTGGACATCTTCGGTAATTTTTCAAGCAACTATAACTTTATTGATAGCTCGTTTGTGCAGTTACTCGTAATTGATGGATTGGCTGTTAGTGCATTCATGTTATTTGCATTAACACGTGTCATGAATTATTTTGTAACTAACCGAAAAGATATCATTCTTGCCTGCTTGGGGGTTATGATCATTCATGGCATGTTTGACCCCCAAATGCTGGTTCTTCGTTACTCACCTCTTATCCTATTGATTAGTCGACTCTTTGTGATGAAGACTGATAAAGATTTTTTGTAATTGAAGCAGAGGTATATCATTTAGAAAGTCTAAACAGAGTCATATACTTATGAAAGTTTTAAAAAATTACGCCTACAATCTTTCCTATCAATTACTGGTCATTGTTTTACCAATTATTACGACACCTTATGTTACTCGTATTTTCAGTTCAAAGGATTTAGGTACTTATGGTTACTTTAATTCGATTGTGACCTACTTTATTCTTTTGGCTACTTTGGGAGTTGCTAACTATGGTACTAAGGAGATTTCAGGGCATCGAAAGGATATTCGTAAAAATTTCTGGGGTATTTATACTCTCCAATTGATTGCGACTATATTGTCTCTAGTCTTGTATACATCATTATGTTTGTTCTTTCCTGGTATGCAAAATATGGTGGCTTATATCTTAGGTCTAAGTTTGATATCGAAAGGAATGGACATTTCTTGGTTATTCCAAGGTTTGGAGGATTTTCGTCGTATTACCGCAAGGAATACAACAGTAAAGGTTTTAGGAGTTATTTCTATCTTCCTATTTGTGAAAACACCTGGTGATTTGTATCTCTATGTTTTCCTATTGACCTTCTTTGAATTGCTTGGGCAATTAAGTATGTGGTTACCAGCGAGACCTTACATTGGAGAACCACAATTTGATTTATCCTATGCTAAGAAACATCTTAAACCTGTTATTTTGCTGTTTCTCCCTCAGGTTGCCATTTCACTATACGTGACTTTGGATCGTACCATGTTGGGTGCCTTGTCATCGACAAATGATGTAGGGATTTATGATCAGGCTTTGAAAATAATTAATATTTTGTTGACGTTGGTGACTTCATTGGGAAGTGTAATGCTTCCAAGGGTATCTGGTCTTTTGTCTAGTGGAGACTATAAGGCTGTTAACAAGATGCATGAATTCTCTTTCTTGATTTATAATCTCGTCATTTTCCCAATTATTGCTGGTCTCTTGGTTGTCAATAAAGACTTTGTTAGTTTTTTCCTAGGAAAGGACTTCCAAGCAGCTAATATTGCCATTGCCATCATGGTCTTTAGGATGTTCTTTATTGGTTGGACAAATATTATGGGAATCCAGATTTTGATTCCACACAATAAACATCGTGAGTTTATGCTCTCTACGACTATTCCGGCTGTTGTCAGTGTTGGACTTAATCTCTTGTTAATTCCTCCATTTGGCTTTGTTGGGGCCTCAATTGTATCAGTTTTAACAGAGGCTTTGGTATGGTTCATTCAATTGTACTTCAGCCTTCCTTACCTCAAAGAAGTACCGATTCTTGAGTCTATGGCAAAAATTGTATGCGCATCTGCTATGATGTATGGCTTGTTGCTAAGTGCAAAACCATTCTTGCATTTTCCACCTACTTTAAATGTTCTTGTGTATGCAGTGCTTGGTGGCCTCATTTACCTTCTTGCTATTCTAGTTTTGAAAGTGGTAGATGTTAAAGAATTAAAACAAATAATAGGAAAAAATTAGAAATGAAGAAAACACGGAATATAAACTTAGACTTGATAAAAGTAATTGCTTGTATAGGAGTTGTTTTGCTTCATACTACGATGCCAGGGTTTAAGGAAACAGGGCGATGGAATTACTCATCTTATTTATATTATCTAGGTACTTATTCAATTCCCTTGTTTTTTATGGTAAATGGTTATTTATTATTGGGTAAGAGCAAGATAACATATCCCTATATACTACATAAAATAAAATGGGTTCTAATAACAGTGTCTTCATGGACCGTTATCATTTGGTTTCTTAAAAGAGACTTCACAATTAATCCAATTAAAAAAATTTTGGCTTCTTTGATACAAAAGGGTTATTTCTTCCAATTTTGGTTTTTCGGCTCACTAATACTTATTTATTTATGCTTGCCGATATTGAAGAAGTATTTACATTCAAAAAGAAGTTATTTATACTTTCTATCTGTATTAACAATTATTGGTTTGATTTTTGAATTGATTAATTTTTTGCTTCAAATGCCAGTGCAAATTTATGTTATACAGACGTTTAGATTATGGACTTGGTTCTTTTACTACATTTTAGGTGGTTTTGTAGCACAATTCAATATAGATAATTTAAAATCAATCTTTAAGGGATGGATGAAAATAGTTAGCATACTTTTGTTATTGATTTCACCGATAATATTATTTTTCATAGCAAAAACTACTTATCATAATCTTTTTGCTGAATATTTTTATGACAATCTTTTGGTAAAAGTAATTAGTTTAGGACTATTTCTTACCTTATTGACGCTAACCATTGATGCTTCTAAACATAGAATGATCTACTTGTTATCAGTCCAAACGATGGGGGTATTTATTATACATACCTATGTTATGCAAATATGGCAAAAGTTGATAGGGTTTAACATAGAAGGTGCACACTTATTTTTCCCTGTTTTCACATTAGTGATTAGTTTTCTAATAAGTATGATATTCATGAAAATCCCTTATATCAATCGAATAGTTAAATTATAAAAAGGAGTTTATAATGTACGATTATCTTATCGTTGGTGCTGGTTTGTCTGGAGCAATCTTCGCACACGAAGCAACTAAACGCGGTAAAAAAGTAAAAGTGATTGACAAGCGTGATCACATTGGTGGTAATATCTACTGTGAAGATGTTGAAGGTATTAACGTTCACAAGTATGGTGCCCACATTTTCCATACCTCAAACAAAAAGGTTTGGGACTATGTTAACCAGTTTGCTGAATTTAACAACTATATCAACTCTCCAATTGCTAACTACAAGGGCAGTCTATACAATCTTCCATTCAACATGAATACTTTCTATGCTATGTGGGGCACTAAGACTCCTCAAGAAGTTAAGGACAAGATTGCTGAGCAAACGGCTGATATGAAAGACGTTGAGCCTAAAAATCTTGAAGAACAAGCTATCAAGTTGATTGGTCCAGATATCTACGAAAAGTTGATTAAGGGATATACTGAAAAACAATGGGGACGTTCTGCCACAGACCTTCCACCATTTATCATTAAACGTCTTCCTGTTCGTTTGACCTTTGATAACAACTACTTTAATGACCGTTACCAAGGAATTCCAATCGGTGGTTACAACGTTATCATTGAAAACATGCTAGGCGATGTTGAAGTAGAACTTGGGGTTGACTTCTTTGCCAATCGTGAAGAGCTTGAAGCTTCAGCTGATAAAGTTGTCTTTACAGGGATGATTGACCAGTATTTTGATTACAAACATGGTGAGTTGGAGTATCGCAGTCTTCGTTTTGAACACGAAGTCTTAGATGAGGAAAATCATCAAGGAAATGCCGTGGTCAACTACACAGAGCGTGAGATTCCTTATACTCGAATCATCGAACATAAGCACTTCGAGTATGGTACACAACCTAAGACAGTTATCACACGTGAATACCCAGCTGACTGGAAACGTGGAGATGAACCATACTACCCAATCAATGATGAAAAGAACAACGCCATGTTTTCTAAGTACCAAGAAGAAGCAGAGAAAAATGACAAGGTTATCTTCTGTGGACGTTTGGCAGACTATAAATACTACGACATGCACGTGGTTATTGAGCGTGCTCTAGAAGTCGTCGAGAAAGAATTTACTAAATGACACAAGAAAAAATTGATATCGTTGTTCTTTGGGTAGATGGTAGTGATCCAGAGTTTATCCGTGAAAAACAGGCTGTGACTGGTCATGTCTCAGATTTAAACCAAGAAATTGATGGTGAGCAACGTTATCGTGATTATGGCATTTTTAATTACTGGTTCCGAATGATTGAAAAGCATGCTCCTTGGGTAAATAATGTTTATTTGATTACCAATGGGCAAAAGCCAGACTGGTTGAATTTGGATCATCCAAAACTCAAATTGGTCACTCATAAGGAATTTATGCCTAATGAATACCTACCTACCTATAATTCAGCAGCTATTGAGCTTAATCTTCATCGTATTGAAGGATTGTCGGAGAACTATTTGTATTTCAATGATGATATGTACTTGATTAGAGATAGTCACCCTTCAGATTTTTATAAAAATGGTCAACCCAAGCTTTTAGCAGTATACGATGCTTTAGTTCCTTGGTCACCGTTTACTAATACTTATCACAATAATGTTGAATTAATCTATCGTCATTTTCCTAATAAGAAGGCTTTGAAATCCTCGCCTTGGAAATTCTTTAATTTCCGTTATGGTTCCCTAGTTTTGAAAAACTTGTTACTCTTGCCTTGGGGTCCGACGGGATACGTGAATCAACATTTACCTGTTCCAATGAAGAAAAGCACTTTGGCACATTTATGGGAAATTGAAGGGGAAACTTTAGATAAAACATCACGTAATCAAATTAGAGATTATGGAGTAGATGTTAATCAATATATCTGTCAACATTGGCAAATTGAAAGTAATCAGTTTTACCCTATGTCAAAGAATTTTGGAGAGTCGATAGATCTAAATCAAGTTGACAGGTTAGTGAGTATCTTTAAAGATAAACGTAAAAAACTGCTTTGTGTCAATGATGACATTGACTTTAAAGAAGAGTATATCATTCGTTTTAAGGAAATCTTGAAAGAACGCTATCCTGAAAAATCAGCTTTTGAAAAATGAGAAATAAGAGATGAAATACTATTTAAAAGAAGAATTTTTACACGATAACAATGTTAAAAATGCAGGAAATAAGGCTCGTAATGACGTTGAAGAAATTGTAAAGAGAGAGGGCTATCAAGCCTTGGTTCTTTCAGTTGACAATTGGTACGAGATGAGCACTGTTAAAGCACAGCTTCATAAATCAAAGGCTTTTGGTCAGGCTTTGGATCAATTGCAACAAGGAGATGAATTGCTTATTCAATTCCCGATGCTTCACCATAGCTTTTTTACAACACATCATGTCAAGAAAGCGCAGAAAAAAGGGGTAAAAGTTAATTTTATTATCCACGATTTAGAAGCTCTTCGTTATGTCAATGTTGAAAATTTCCCTTTAAAGCATAAGATTCGTATTCAGATTCAAGAATCAGGTCTTCTTGGTGCAGCTGATGGCATCATCGCCCACAATCCAATTATGAAATCTGTTTTGGTGGATAAAGGGATTGCGGAAGATAAGATTGTTAGCCTTGGCATTTTCGACTATTTGATTCCAAATTTCCAAGAGAAGACAGGTCTAAGTAAGAATCAGCCAATTATTGTGGCTGGTAATCTGGCACAAGAAAAAGCTGGTTATCTTTACTCACTTCCTGCGAAACCTGCTTATAACCTTTATGGTGTTGGCTTCGACGAGAGCAGAGCTCTTGAGAATGAGGCTTACTTTGGCTCATTCCTACCTGATGAGCTTCCTGCAGCCCTTGAGGGTGGTTTTGGGCTTGTCTGGGATGGTGATAGTGCTGAGACATGTAGTGGTGTCTTTGGCGAGTACCTTCGCTATAACAACTCTCATAAGGCGTCACTTTACTTGGCATCAGGATTCCCGCTTGTTGTTTGGAAACAGTCAGCCTTGTCTCACTTTGTGCTTGAGAATGGCTGTGGGATTGCAGTAGAGTCGCTTCATGATTTGAAGGCTACCATTGACAATCTTTCAGATACTGATTACCAAGATTTGCTTGAAAATACCAAGCGTGTCGGTAAAGGTATTCGTGATGGTCACTATCTACTTACCGCATTGAACAATTTGAAATAAGATAAAAAATCCTCATTTTAGTGAGGATTTTTGCATTATTTGGAGATTTCAAACTGGTATTGGGTTCCTGCAACTTTTCCGTTTGAATAGATTGCTTTAATATAGTCGTCATAAGTGATTGACTTGGACTTACCTGCTTTTACGAGCTCAGGATCTCGCCATACATTTGGATCAGTAGCATTGCTATCTCGCTTGGTGAGATAGAGGTACTCAATGTAGGTTCTATTGTCGACAAAGGCCCCAGCAACCTTTTCCGTACCATTATCAGATCGTGTATACATACGAGTCGTTCCTCCACCATCTAGGAGGAAGGCAAGGCGAATATTCGAGTAGCCTAAATTTTTTAAAAGGTTGTATACGTCTTGGTGATTTAAGCCCTTATTGAGGGAGTTGTGACCATAGGTTTGGATAATACGGATAATACCATCATAGGTTTCTACATAAATGGAACGTGCATTTGGTTGGTCAGGATCACCTTTCTCCCAGGTTTTATCTACCTTCTTATCCTTAATGAGAATACCAAAGGCACCTGTATCCCAACCATTGCTTCCCATGTGGGTAAACATTTTAGCTGTGTCTATATTTGGGTAGGTACCGGCAGTGATATTATTTTGATCATCTCCATATAGAAGGCCTGTTTTGCCCAATTCGATTTCCTTTTGAGCGAAGGGACGATCTAGTCCTTCGTAAGACCAAAAACCTGCGTTAATGAGAGCAAGAGCATCTCGTCGCTTAGCTTCGTACTTAATACTTTGCTCTGTGAGTTCAGGATTATCATCTTCGGTTCTTCCTTTTTGTAGGATGTATTTTCCATCCTTCTTGAAGGATAGAATCTGCATGTCTACATTTTTAATAGTGCCTTTTTCAAGTAGGACAGACTGATCTAAGAGCTCTTTATTTTTTATGGTAAAGTTCAATCCGCCCTTATTTGATGGCATAGAAAGCTTCTTAATATCTCGGTTGTTGAAGTAGATGGTGAGGTAGAGCAGTCCCCCAACGATGGCACCAATCATTAGAAGAGAAAATAGTATTCTTAAAATATTCTTCAATTTCATACTATCATTATAAACAATCTAGGCTTACAAAACAATCCTAAGACCATTAAATATCCAAGAATAGTATCAGTTTTTCTTAGTATGGTACTGGTAAGCGTTTTCTAAAAGGGTTATAATAAGAGTGAGTTAGTCAAGGAGGTGCTTTATGACCATTAAGGTGATTGCAACAGATATGGATGGAACATTTTTAGACGATAAAGGGAGCTATGACAAGGAGCGTTTTAGTCAGATTTTAGATGCTATGGATGCGCGTGATATGCACTTTGTCGTTGCATCAGGTAATAGTATGAGCCGTCTTAAACCCATGTTTGCGGAGACTTTTAATCGCCTGCATTTTGTAGCTGAAAATGGTGGTCAGGTGGTTAGCTATGGCAAGCTTCTGTGTCAGGAGTTCATGGCATCAAATGATGTTGAAAACTTGCTAAGCTATTTTAATTATGATTTGTTAGATAGGCCGACTATATTTAATGGTGCTCAAGGCTCCTATATGTTAAAAGGGACTAGGGTTAATTTTGCTGAGATGATAACAGAAGAAGAGCAAGCCGCCATGGAAGCATCCATTCAACGTTTGAATGGGCTGGAGGATTTAGATGATGATTTCATCAAGATTACCATGTTGCTGAGTCCTGAAGAGGCTAATCGTGTGTCACAGGCTTTTAATCGTGATTTTGATGGCAATCTAGTTGCTGTTCCCAGTGGTTTTGGTGCTATTGACTTCATTCAAAAAGGCATGCACAAGGCTTGGGGACTCAAGCAGCTTCTTAACCACTGGGACTTGTCTGAGTCCAATGTCATGGCCTTCGGTGATGGTGACAATGATCTTGAGCTCCTGCAAATGGCTGGCCGCTCTTATGCTATGGAAAATGCCAGTCCAGCTATTTTACAAGTGGCAGACCAAATAGCACCGCACCATAAGAATCAAGGGGTCTTGACTATCTTAGAAGATTATTTAGGTTTATCTTAAAAAAGGGTGGTAAAAGTAATGAAGTTATATTTAATGCGACATGGTGAGACATTATTTAATACACAAAAGCGTGTTCAGGGATGGTGTGACTCTCCCCTGACTGAAAATGGGATCTGGCAGGCGGAAGAAGCTAAGCAGTACTTTGCTAAGAAAGGTATTTCTTTTGACGCTGTCTATTCATCTACGCAAGAGAGAGCAACTGACACGGCAAAGATTGTGGCGCCCGAGTATACTGTAACTCAGCTTAAAGGAATTAAAGAAATGAATTTTGGCTCTTTTGAGGCACAACCTGAGCACCTCTTGCCAAAACATCGACCTGGCACACGATCTTTCGAAGATCTTTTGGTTCCATATGGAGGGGAAGATATCCGTCAGGTTGGCCAGAGGGTTTTAAAGACTGTTATAGAGAAAGCAGAAGAGCATACTAAAGAGGGTGATGAGAATCTTCTATTTGTTAGTCATGGAGCGGCTTTATGGGGATTGATCATTTTCATGGACTTGGCCTTTCCTGAAGGAGTGGGCTTTGGAAATTGTAATGTTTGTGTTTATGATTATAACCAAGGTCAATTGGAGCTTCTTCAGGTGATTGATCCGATTTCTGGTTTAGAGGTAACATTATGAAAGAATTTTATTTAATGAGGCATGGACAAACACGGTTTAATGTTCAGCATAGGCTTCAGGGGGTCTGCGATGCCCCTTTAACGGAAGTCGGGATCGAACAGGCTAAAAAGGCTGGTCAGTATCTAGCCAAGCAGGAGCCAATTTTTGATCATGTCTTTACGTCAACCTCTGAGAGAGCTAGTGATACCCTAGAAATTGTGACTGGACGAACAGACTATGAAAGACTTAAAGGTCTTAAGGGACAGGATTTTGGAGCTTTTGAGGGCCAGCCAGAGTATCTTACTCCTAAAACCTTACCTGATGGACAAGGCTTTGGTGATTACTTTGTTCAATTTGGTGGCGAGAGTACGACCCAGGTTCGGGATCGTATGGAGTTAACTATTAGGGCCATCATGGAGAGTGTGGCCGATGGTTCTAAGTCCTTGCTAGTTAGTCATGGACCATCTATTTTGCAGTTTTGTAGACGTGTTTTAAATCCCGCCCCAGATATTCGTGGTCTTAAAAATTGTTGCATCTTACATTTTACCTATGATCAAGGGCAATTTGAACTGGTTTCAGTATATAATCCTGTAGAAGAAGAGTATATCTTTGGAGGCGAAGAATGACACGACTCTATTTAATGCGACATGGACAGACACTTTTTAACACACTCAATCGGATTCAAGGTTGGTGTGATTCTCCATTGACCGAAAAAGGTCGGGACCAAGCTCGTCAGGTCCGTGCTTATTTTGAAAAACATGATATGACTTTTGATCAGTATTATTGTACGACAACTGAAAGAGCTTCTGATACCATTGAATTGGCGACTGGGCGTACTGATTATCAACGTGTTAAGGGGCTAAAAGAAATGCATTTTGGTATTTTTGAAGGTCAGCCAGAGTATCTTCATCCCAAGACACCTGTTGTGGGGCATTTTGGTGACCACTATGCCCAGTTTGGTGGGGAAAGTCAGGATCAGTTCGTTGCGCGTGTTGTTGCGAGTGCTAAGGAGATAGTAGATAAGCATCCTGACCAATCTATTTTAGCTGTTAGTCACGCTGGAGCCTTGATGACTTTTCTTCATGCCGTTGAGCCAGAGCGGGCCTTTCAGTCTTGTCCAGGCAATTGTGCCATCTTAGTTTTTGATTACGATGGATCGAGCTTTCACTTTGTCAAGCTGATAGATCCAATAGCTGATCAAGAGTTGGTGGAATTTTAGCGGCTTTCTATGATCAAAGATAGTAAGAAACCCTTTCTTAGTGTATAATGGAAGGGTATTTTAAATTATGGAGTGCCTATGAAATTTACAAAAAATCAGTTCATTTGGTTGGCTGTCCTCTTTTTCAGTTGTTTCTTGATCTATACTTACTGGGAAACAGTTGTTTCAATTTGTAACACCATTTACGTTGCTAGTCAGCCCTTCCTGGTTGGAGCAGGGATTGCCTTTGTGGTAAATATCCTGATGTCTTTTTATGAGAAGCTACTGGTCAAGTTTATTCCATTTGGTTTTATCGCTAAAATCAAGCGTCCTATTGCTCTGCTCTCGGCATTGGGAACCATTGGCTTGGTCTTTACTTGGGTAGTATTCACTGTCCTTCCTGATTTGATTGACAGTATCAACACCTTAATTAGTCAAGACCGCTCAGCTATTAATAACTTGATTAATTGGTTGCTTAAAAACAAATCCTTGCAAAAAATTATTCAAGATTTTGGTGGTGTGACACAGGTTAGAGAGCTAATCAATAGCTATAGTGCTCAGTTGCTTCAACAAATCATGAATGGTTTGACGAGCTTCTTGACTTCTTTAACGAGTCTGCCATCAACCTTGATTAATCTTTTTATCAGTATTGTCTTTTCTTGTTATGTCTTAGCTGGAAAAGAGAAGCTTGGGAATCAGGTCAATCGTTTGGTAGACGTCTATTTAGGACGTTATGGTAAGACTTTCCACTATGTAGTTGCTATTCTCAATAATCGATTCCGCAATTTCTTCGTCTATCAGTCGCTTGAGGCTTGTATTTTGGGGACCTTGTGTTATATTGGGATGAGTATCTTTAATTTCCCTTACGCAGCGACTATCTCTATCCTGATTGGTTTTTCAGCAATGATTCCAGTTGTGGGGGCTTATATTGGTGTGACGATTGGTACCATCTTGATTATGACGCACTCTGTGACCTTGGCGCTTTTGTTTGTTGCCTACGTGGTTATTTTGCAGCAGTTTGAAGGGAATCTCATCTATCCTTATGTGGTCGGTGGATCTACCGGACTTCCTGGTATTTGGGTTATCTTCGCAATCACCATAGGTTCTGCCTTGGGTGGTATCTTGGGTATGTTGGTTTCTGTGCCAGTAGCCGCAACCCTATATCAGATTGTTAAAGATAATGTTGTTAGGCGAGAGGAAGCCAAAGCAGCAAATGCTCTTGAAAGTAATGACTAATTCAAACAGACTTCGGTCTGTTTTTTTTCGTGTTATAGTATCAGATTTCAATAAGATAGTATAAGTGTAATCGTTTTCTAAGTGTTATACTATGAGTAAATTGAACAATGCAAGGAGATAAAAGATGACATATAGATTTCCAAAAGATTTTCTCTGGGGTGGTGCAACAGCTGCCAACCAGTTTGAGGGTGCTTACAACCTAGATGGCAAAGGCTTGTCCGTACAGGATGTAACGCCAAAAGGCGGTGTTCCCTTTGAACCCGGGGCCTTGAATCCTTTGATTACTGACCAACCAACACCAGATAATCTAAAACTAGAAGGTATAGATTTCTATCATCGTTATAAAGAAGACATAGCACTTTTTGCAGAGATGGGCTTTAAGGTCTTCCGCATGTCAATTGCATGGACTCGTATCTTTCCAAATGGTGATGATACCGAGCCAAATGAAGCAGGTCTAGCCTTCTACGATAAGGTTTTTGATGAATTGGCCAAGTATGGCATCGAACCGCTTGTAACCTTGTCCCATTATGAAACACCACTCAACTTGGCGCGTGAGTACAATGGATGGACTAATCGTAAATTAATTGGTTTTTATGAGAATTATGTTCGTACAGTCTTCACACGTTATAAAGATAAGGTCAAATATTGGTTGACCTTTAATGAAGTGAACTCTGTTTTACACGCACCGTTCATGTCAGGTGGGATTGCAACTCCGATGGAAGAGCTCTCTAAACAGGATCTTTACCAAGCAGTTCACCATGAGTTAGTCGCATCAGCTTCAGCAACCAAGATCGGACATGACATCAACCCTGATTTTAAGATTGGGTGTATGGTTCTTGCTATGCCTGCTTATGGGATGACAGCTAATCCTTTGGATCAGTTGGCTGTTCACGAGTTTGAAAATCAAAACTATCTCTTCTCAGATATCCATGCCCGTGGGAAATATCCAAACTATATTAAACGCTATTTAAAAGATAATGGTATTGAAATACAATTCGCTTCTGGAGATGAAGAAATCTTGAAGAATACCGTTGATTTTATTTCATTCTCTTATTATATGTCTGTGGCAACCGCACATAATCCAGAAGACTATACAATTGGTAAAGGAAATATTATGGGTGGTGTTGAAAATCCCTACCTTGAGAAATCTGAGTGGGGTTGGGCTATCGATCCAATCGCTCTTCGTCTAGTTTTGAATGACTTCTATGATCGTTATCAATTGCCATTGTTTATTGTCGAAAATGGTTTGGGTGCCAAGGATGTCCTTGTTGATGGTCCTGATGGTCCAACAGTTGAAGATGATTATCGTATTGATTACCTTCAAAAACACTTGATTCAAGTCGGTGAAGCTCTTCAAGATGGTGTGGAGCTTTGGGGCTATACGACTTGGGGACCAATTGACTTGGTCTCAGCTTCAACGGCTGAACTCAGTAAACGATATGGCTTCATCTACGTTGATCGTAATGATGATGGTAGTGGTAGCTTGGCTCGTTATAAGAAAAAATCATTTGATTGGTATAAGTCTGTTATCGAAAGTAATGGTGCAGCCCTTTACAAATAGAAAATCGTTAAGAATCTCAGCAAAAGCTTGAGATTCTTATTTAGTATTTTAGTACAAACTTGATAAATAAGTGTTTTAGTGAATATATCTATTTATTAAGTATCTGAATACTATATATTTTAATTTATGCTAATTAACACATTTTCTGAAAAAGTGGTAGAATAAAGGTGTGAAAACGTTCTTATATTTTCTGAAGAAGTGGCTAGTCTATTTCTTTACTTTTCCTACTTAGATGGAGGTAACGATAATGAATGATTTGAAAAAAGTTCTCTTGGCCGGTATTGGCTTGACTGCTATGACAGTAGATAAGGCTGATAGTTTTGTCAAAGAGTTAGTTGAAAAGGGGCGTTTGACTGTTGAAGAAGGTAAGGAACTGGAACAAGAGCTCAAACGTCAAAGTAAAGAAGAAGCTCAAGAATTTTTGAATAAACTTGATGCTAAGAAATCTTCAGTTGAGTATGCGACTAAGGATGATGTGAAACGTCTTGAAGAAAAACTTGACGCTTTGCTCAGTCAAAATAAATAAAATGTAAGGAGACTAAAATGGCAAGTAAACGATTGAGACATGTGTTGAAGGTTTTCTCGTCAGTTGGTCTCCTTTCTTATCGTGAAAAACACCTTCCTCAAGACCAACAGACAACACCTGTAAAGCTACGCCAAGCCTTTGAGCAATTGGGACCTAGTTTTGTTAAAATTGGTCAAATCCTATCCACACGCTCTGACCTTTTGCCAGAGGCCTATATCAGAGAATTATCAAAACTCCAGAGCTCAGTTCCTCCCTTGAATAAAGAGGAAGTCATGACGGCCATTAGGCGAGAATTACCTAGTGGGCTTTCTGACAGTTTCCTTGATTTCTCGGAAGAGCCCTTGGCTTCTGGTTCTGTAGCTCAGACCCATAGGGCTAGATTGTTATCTGGTCAGGAAGTGATTGTAAAAATTCAGCGACCTGGTATTGATGAGGTCGTTAAGGAAGATATTCAGCTTCTCATTAAGCTTGCACGCCATATTCCAAAGCATTTTATACCTATGGTCGATGTTCAGGAGGTTTTGGAAAATCTGCGAGAAACCCTAATTAAGGAACTTGATTTCAGAAATGAAGCAGAGGCCATGAAGCGTTTCAAGGCAAATAACAGGGCTGTCGCATGTCTAGGTGTCCCAGAGGTCTATGATTCCTTCACGACGTCACACCTCATAGTCGAAGAGTACATCGATGGGATTCCACTTAATGACTATAGCCAACTGCTTGAGGCTGGTTATGATCTGGAAGATGTGGGCAAGAAACTAATGTTGTCATTTATCAAGCAGGTTTTCAAAGATGGCTATTTTCATGGTGATCCTCATCCTGGAAATCTCTTGGTACGTGATGGCAAGATTTGTTTCATTGACTTTGGGATTATGGGTGAGTTGGAAGTGGGGATGCGTGCGTCCTTAAATGACATCTTATATAGTTTTACTGCTCAGGATGTTGACGGTATGACTAAGGCTATCTTGTCAGTCACCCAGTTTGATAATGGCCTAAACCGTGCGGTTCTAAGTCAGGATGTCGAGCAGATGCTGGGGCGTTATTCTGGTGTTGACTTGGGAAGTCTGTCCATGACAGATTTGCTAGAGGATTTGCTGGCTATTTTCCAGAAGAACCATCTTAAAGCCTCGTCTCAAATTACCATTTTGGAGAAGGCTTCGCTTCAAATCGAAGGTATTTTCCGAGAGTTAGCCCCAAATATGGATTTGATGACTTTAGCCAAGGATTATTTCCTAGAAAATATGGGCCCTGACATGCTTAAACAGGCCCTGAATAAAGAGAGTATCTTGATTGAACTCTTTTATCTGATTCGCAATGGGAAAAATATTCCGCGTCGTCTGCATCAGCTCTTGGAGCAGATTTTAAACGGACGAATTGTGGTAAACCATGATTTTATCAACTTTTCGGGTCGCATTAAAGTTTTTGAGAAAGTATTAAATAATCTGGTTTTAGCCTTATTGACATTGGGATTTCTACTTTCCGGTGCCCTTTTGGCTAATAAATCAGGTTTTGAAAATCTTGCCTGGCTATTTCTTGGACTTGGAACTTTTCTAGCTTTAATCACAGTAGTGCGTATAATATTTAAGAAAAAAGGATAAAGTATGATTGAAACAACTAGGCCTGAGCTTGTGGCCTATCAAGAAGAGCGTTTAGCCAAATTTGTGAATGAAAATCATAAGTTAGACAAAGGCCAAATCGTTTTTGCAGGGGACTCCATCACGGAGTTTTTTGCATTGAAAAAATATCTGGGTCGAGAGTTTCCCCTTGTTAACCGTGGGATTGCAGGAACAGACTCGGTTTGGCTCTTAGAACACCTTAAAGAGCAGGTCTTAGATTTGGAACCAAGTAAATTGGTGCTCTTGATTGGCATTAACGACATCGGAAGAGGTTACCCTATTCGAGATATTGTCACTCGTATTTCCGATATTATCATGACAGTTCGTCAGGAATCCCTCTTTACTGAGGTCTATTTGCTGAGTGTCTTTCCAGTTAGTGAAGAATCACAGTATGCTTCTAAGGTTAAGATTCGAAATAATACGACTGTACGTGAGCTAAATCAACAATTAGCTGTCCTCCCCGGTGTGACCTATGTCGATCTTTTTGATTACCTTACTGATGACATGGGACAGTTAAATGACAACTATACAACGGATGGTTTGCACTTGAGTCCACAAGGTTATCAAGTCCTTGCGGAACCAATCATAAAGGAGATTTTAGAATGAAAGTTGGCTTAGTCCTCGAAGGCGGTGGGATGCGTGGCTTATATACGGCTGGTGTATTAGATGCCTTTTTAGAAGCTGGAATTAAGGTGGATGGCGTTGTTTCGGTATCGGCTGGAGCACTTTTTGGTGTTAATTACCTTTCTAACCAGCCCCAAAGAGCCCTTCGCTACAACAAGCGTTTTATGGGAGACCGTCGCTACATGAGTTTCTGGTCATGGCTGACGACCGGTAACTTCGTTAATAAGGAGTTCTCCTATTATAAGGTTCCAATGGAGTTAGACGTTTTTGATCAGGAGGCCTTTGCTAATTCGGGTGTTCCCTTCTATGTGGTCACTACAGATATTGAGACCGGCAAACCAGACTATATCAAGATTGATCATGTCTTTGAGCAAATGGAAGCCCTTCGTGCAAGTTCCGCCCTACCTTTGGTTTCTGAAATTGTCGAGTACAAGGGCAAACGCTACATGGATGGTGGTCTGTCTGATAGTCTTCCTATTGATTTTATGGAGAATTTGGGCTTTGACAAACTCATTGTCGTTCTGACGCGTCCTAAGGGCTACCGTAAAGAGCCATCTAAAACGAGTAAGCGAATCTACAAGCTCTTTTACCGCAAGTATCCTAAATTTGTTGATGTGGCATCAAATCGCCATATCCACTACAATAAGAGTCTTGAAAAGATTGAGGCTTTGGAAAAAACTGGCAATCTTTATGCCATTCGTCCAAAGCATGCGCTTGAAGTTGGTCGATTGGAGAAGGATCCTGAAAAGTTTGAGGCCATCTATCAAGAGGGATTGGAACAAATGCGAAATGAGATGGATCATCTCAAAACATTTCTTGGAGACAACTAAAAACGTGCTCGGTTGAGCACGTTCTTTTAGTTATTCATTTGTCTAGCTTGACGGCGTTCTTTGACTTTTTGACGACGCTTTTTCTCATTGATAAAAATCAAGTAGAGCACGTAAACTGGTAATAAGAGGAAGCAGAACAAGGCAAAATGTTTCAAAAAGTTATGCTTACTGCTTGTTTGTTTCTCTTTTTGACCTCCAGAGAAGAGGAAGAAGCCAGTTTTAGTTGCCTTGACAGTACTTGCTTTTATCTTAGGTGAGACTGTTTTTAAGCCATTATCGACAAGGACATAATCATCTTTAACACTAATCTTAGGCTCTTGTCCTTTTTTGACTGTGGCATAGACATCTTTTTGGACATCGTATTTTTTACCATCAATCTTTTGTTTGCCCTTGCTTAGGACTTTCTTGTAGGAATAGTCTTTAAACATTTTCTCAATGAGGGAGTTACCGAAGGCATGGCGGATTTTTTCGCTACTTTCATCTTCCCAGTTTCCAACGCCCAGGATAACTGAAATGACTCGTTGATTTCCTCGTTTGCATGTGGAGATGTAGTTGTAATCTCCACGAGGACTTGAGCCTGTTTTTAGGCCATCGACTCCTTTGAGGCCATAATCAGCACCAGGCAAGGAGTAGTTGTAATTTTCAAAGGTTTCCTCGTATGGTGTTCCTTTTTTGACAGTTACTGTCTGTTGGCTAGTGTATTTAAGGATTTCAGGGTGATGTTTGATAAGGTTATAAGCCATGATAGACAAATCACGAGCTGTCGTCTGGTTAGAATGGTTATTGTCATAACGTTTAGGTGTGTAGTAGCCTTTGTAAGATGCCGCACCAGCTCCAGAGGCATTATACCATTTAGTATTTGTCATGCCGAGCTCTTTAGACTTTTCGTTCATGCGATCAATCCACTTGTCAGGGTCATTATCACTGAGATAGTTGGCAAGCATGACTGTTGCTGCATTTGAAGAGGGAACAGCGGTCATAGTGATAAGTTCCGAAACCGTGTATTTTACTCCAGAAACATTCTTGTTGTTTGAGATTTCGTAGATATTAGCAATAGCCTCATCGGTTGGCTTGGCTGTAATCACGGTGTCTTCTTTGATTTCTCCCTTTGACAAAGCATCAAAAACCAGGTAGAGAGACATGGCCTTACTCATGGAAGCGGGGTCACGTACTTCATCAATGTTATCTTGCCAAAGGATGTCCCCAGTATTGGCATCAATCAAAAGTGATGATTTAGGTCGATAGGTCTCGGTGGCTTCCTTGTAGCCTGCTTTTTGTGCAATATCTACCAGTTGGTCAGCGGACGACAGACTGGGAGCTAAAGCCAAACTAGCTACCAGGAAGAGTCCTAACAATTTCTTTTTCAAAATAATTTCCTTAGTAACAACGTTTAGACACTCTTAAAAGCATCCTTTAATCTATTTTTGTTATTTGTTTGTAAAAAAAGTCATACTTGACTATTATAGCATAGTTTTGGGTGGTTTTATCAGTATTCTTGGGGGACTTCCTTGAATAGAGTATAAAAAAACGTGTCATGGACACGCTTTCTTTTATTTATTGATTTGTCTTGCTTGTCGACGTTCTTTGACTCTTTGACGACGTCCTTTTTCATTAAGGTAAATCAAGTAGAGGAGACCAACTGGGATAAGGCATAGCAACCAGAAATAAACTGGGAGTTGGCCATTATTCGTTGCTTTAGTAGCCTTTTTATCTTTTTGGTTACTTCCAAAATCGAACCATCCCTTAACTTTTGTAGCCTTAACAGAAGTAGCCTTGATATTAGGTGATACTGTCTTCAGACCATTATCAATGACAATGTGATCATCTTTAACAGAGATTTTAGGGTCTTTACCTTTTTTAACGGTGGCATAGACGTCTTTTTCGACATTATACTTTTTACCGTCGATTTCTTGTTCACCCTTGCTAAGAACTTTCTTGTAAGAGAAGTCTTTGTACATCTTCTCAACGAGAGCATTACCAAAGGTATGACGAATCTCTTCACCTGTTTGGTCAGACCAATCACCAGAACCCATGATGACAGCAATCATACGTTGATTACCACGCTTGATGGTATCAATATAGTTGAAAGCACCTTCTGGGCTAGATCCTGTCTTCAATCCATCAACCCCATCAATTCCGTATTTGGCACCTGGAATAGAGTAGTTGTAAGTCTCGAAGGTTTCCTCGTAAGGTGTTCCTTTTTTAACTGTGACAACAGGTTTGCTAGTGTACTTGAGAATTTCTGGGTATTTCTTGATGAAGTTATAGGTCATGATAGCCAAATCACGCGCAGTAGTTTGGTTGGTTTGGTTGTTATCATAACGTTGAGGACTGTAGTAACCTTTGAAGGCAACAGCAACAGCACCAGAAGCGTTGAACCATTTGGTATTGGTCATCCCTAGCTCTTTAGATTTCTCATTCATCATGTCTAGCCATTTATCAGGATCATTATTGGTCAAGTAGTTGGCTAGCATCACGGTTGTAACGTTAGAGGAAGGCACCGCTGTCATAGTGATGAGTTCTGAAACGGTATAATCAACACCCGCAACAATCTTGTTGTTTGAAATTTCGTAAATATCGGCAATAGCTTGGTCGGTTGGAGTAGCTGTGATAACAGTATCTTCAGAAATCTCTCCTTTAGACATAGCTTCAAAGACCAAATAAAGTGTCATGGCCTTAGACATAGAAGCTGGGTCACGCACCTCATCAGCATTTTCTTCCCAGAGGACATCTCCGGTATTTCCATCGATTAAGAGGGTTGATTTGGGGCGATAAGCCTCAGTGGCTTCAGTATAACCAGCAGCGCGTGTAATATCCATCAATTCGTCTGCACTAGACAAACTCGGTGCTAGGGCTAGACAAGCTGCTAAAAGGACGGCAACAATTTTCTTTTTCACAATGTGTCTCCTTTAATATATATGGGGTTCTGTAGCTGCCAGAACCTATTTTTATCTATTAATATCATTTGCCTGTCAAAACCCTAAATTCGGTAGTGACAAACATCTTCATTATAACATATAAAAGTTAGAGTTTTCCTAACATTTAGTATTTTAATGTAATTTTTAGAATCGATTGAATGTTACACAAAATCTATTTGAAAGCAGAAAAAACGAGCTTGCTTGCTCGTTACTTTTCATCTTTTATCCTTGTGACTTGGTGGTAAATCATGAACCAGGTTTCATTTCGACGCCAGATACTAGTGTGGAAATTTCCTCCCAACTCATAACTAATTAATTTCGTTTTTTGACTAACAGATGTCATCTTGAAGCTGTCAAAATTATTGAGAAGTGGTTGTTGATTGGCAATGACTTCTTCACGATTGTGGTGGTGACCATTTTCATCGATTAAGTAGAAGTCTGGTGCTAAGAGATTTTCATAGTCAGGAATTTTTGACAGAATAATCTTTTCATTGCGAGAGAGTTTGTGAAGGACATTGCCATAAATTTCATCTTCGGGAATAGCAGCTGGTTCTACATGGACATCAGTGTCATAGACAGAGAAACGCTTGCTGAGAACCTCTTCAATTTGTTCAGTAATGGCATGACTCTCGTAAACAGAGAGGTCAGGATTCATTTCAACCACAATATCAAGATAGACGTTGCTACCATAAGAACGGCCACGCTGCTTCTTAACCTTAGTGACTTTTGGAATCTCAAGAATCGCTTTCTCATAGGCTTTGAGGTTTCTCTCATCGAAACCGTCTGACAAACTAAAGGTTGCTTCCATGAAGATATCATAGGCTGTTTTTAGAATGAAGGAGGTAATGATAATGGCTGTAATATAGTCAATAATCGTGAGGTTGAAGGATGCTGCAACAATGGCGATTGACGTTCCAATAGAAGTTACGGCATCGGAGAGATTATCCTTAGCAGCCGCAATCAAAGCGCTAGATTTCAGCTTTTTGGCAAGTCCTTTATTGTATAAGTAAACGCCACACATGACGATAGCAGAAAGAACTCCGACGGTTGCACCAAGGGGATCGACTACAGTTTCCTCTCTTAGAAAAATCTTTCGGACTGTTTGAATTAGGACTTGGAAGCCCACCACGAACATGATAAAGGAAGTGACTAGGCTTGATAAGTCTTCAATCTTCCAATGACCAAACCTATGATCTGCATCAGCAGGTTGACTAGCTAGGTGCAATCCAATGAGTAGGGCCACGTTCCCTAAAATATCTGACAAGTTATTGAAACCATCGGCAATCAAAGAGCTAGAATTTAAAAAGTGTCCAGCTAGAAGTTTTGCAATGGTAAGAAGAAGGTATGCAGCGATGCTGACAATGGGACCTCGTCTGGCTGCTCTTAAATTTTCATACGTAGTCATAGGGTTACCTTTTCTGTTAAAATACAAGTTTAAATTATAGCATAAAACTATAACGAGTTAAAGGTTGTAAGCCCTTTAAACTTGTGGAGCAATGTATTTTTAAAACTTGATAGGAAATGCTTCGTAATCATGGTGCTTTTTCAGTATTTTCCGAATATTCCCTACAAATTATGGTATAATTTAGGGTGTAAAACAGTCTAAAAAGAGGTTTTTATGGAACATTCGACATGGCACAAGCTTCTGAAAGAGGAGCTGCCTGACCATTATTTTTCAAAGATAAATCAGTTTATGGACCAGGTTTATAGCCAGGGGACGGTTTATCCGCCGCGTGACAAGGTTTTTAATGCCTTGTTGGAGACTCCGTTTGAAGAAGTGCGGGTGGTAATCCTTGGTCAGGACCCTTATCATGGGCCTCATCAAGCACAGGGACTTTCCTTCTCGGTACCTGATAGCCTTCCAGCTCCCCCGTCTTTGAAAAATATTCTCAAGGAATTAGAGGAAGATTTAGGTCCTAGATCCTTTCATGATTTAACGTCATGGGCAAAGCAGGGGGTGCTTTTGCTTAATGCCTGTCTAACAGTTCCAGCAGGTCAAGCAAATGGGCATGCTGGTCAGGTTTGGGAACCTTTTACAGATGCTGTGATTAAGGTTCTCAATCAAAAGGATACTCCTGTTGTCTTTATACTTTGGGGTGGCTATGCTCGTAAGAAGAAGGCACTAGTGACTAATTCTAAACATGCCATTATTGAGAGTGCCCATCCGAGTCCTTTGTCGGCCTATCGTGGTTTTTTTGGCAGCAAGCCATTTTCAAAAGCCAATGCCTACCTTGTATCTCAAGGCCAATCCCCAATTGATTGGTTGAAGTAAAATAGAAAGTTGGAAGATTATGTTACTGATTAAAAATGGTCGTGTTGTAGACCCTAAGTCTGGTTTGGATACGCAAGCTGATGTTCTTGTTGATGGTAAAAAAGTCGTTAAAATTGCTGAAAATATCGAGGCTGAAGATGCTCAAGTCATCGATGCGACTGGTCTTGTGGTTGCTCCTGGCTTGGTGGATATCCATGTTCACTTCCGTGAGCCAGGTCAAACTCATAAGGAAGACATTCATACTGGTGCCTTGGCAGCGGCTGCGGGTGGTTTTACAACAGTTGTAATGATGGCTAACACTAATCCAACGATTTCAGATAAGGAAACCTTGGAGGAGGTCTTGACTTCGGCAGCTAAGGAAAATATCCATGTTAAGTCTGTTGCGACTATTACTAAGAATTTTGATGGTGAAAATCTCACTGATTTCAAGGGTTTGCTTGAAGCCGGTGCTGTCGGATTCTCAGATGATGGTATTCCATTGACCAATGCTGGTATTGTCAAAAAAGCCATGGAGCTAGCTAAGGAGAATAATACCTTCATCAGCCTTCACGAGGAGGATCCTGATCTAAATGGTATTCTCGGTTTCAATGAAAATATTGCTAAAAAAGAATTCCATATTTGTGGGGCAACAGGTGTAGCTGAGTACAGTATGATTGCGCGTGATGTCATGATTTCTTATGATACACAAGCCCATGTTCATATTCAACACTTGTCAAAAGCTGAATCTGTAAAAGTGGTTGAATTTGCTCAAAAACTTGGAGCACAAGTTACAGCCGAAGTGGCACCACAACATTTCTCTAAGACAGAAGACCTCTTGCTCTCAAAAGGTGCTAATGCCAAGATGAACCCACCACTTCGTTTGGAATCTGACCGTCAGGCCGTCATCGAAGGGTTGAAATCTGGAGTCATCTCAGTCATTGCCACAGACCACGCGCCACACCATGCCGATGAAAAGAATGTCGATGATGTGACTAAAGCACCATCAGGAATGACTGGTCTTGAAACATCTCTATCTCTTGGATTGACCTACTTGGTTGAAGCAGGACACTTAAGCTTGACGGAACTCTTGAAAGTAATGACTAGTAACCCATCTGATCTTTATGGCTTCGATGCTGGTTATTTGGCTGAAAATGGACCAGCTGACCTTGTGATTTTTGCAGACAAGGAAAAACGTCAGGTCACAGCAGACTTTAAGTCTAAAGCAGCCAATTCACCATTTGTAGGCGAAGAACTTACGGGCAGTGTTAAATACACTATCTGTGACGGTGAGATTGTTTATCAAGCCTAAATAGCAGATCAGAGCAGGGCACATCGAGACACTTGGTGTTGCACCTGCTTTTTTAGTCCTTAAAGGAGCAAAATGATGAAAAAGATACTGAAAGGTCTTGTTAAATACCTTGCTTTAACTGTTTTGTTAGCCTGTTTTCTGCCACTTTCTTTGCAACACGTTCAAGCTGACGAGGATGAGGTAGAGTATAGTCTACCTTCCTATGTTGGTCACCTTTCTATACATGATGATGGTAATGCGACGTTTACTCAGGAAGTGACTTATTATTTTGATAGTGACTATAAAGGTCAGTATGTAACCTTGGGGAAAATTGGTGGTTATTCTATTATGGATGATCCCAAGGTTTCAGCAACCGTAAATGGGAAAGAAAAAACAGATATTACAGTTGAAAAAACAGACTCTTATGATGGTGTTAAACTCAAAGTTTATAATTCAGGTTCAGATGGTGATAGGGTTGTCCTCAAAGTTACTTGGCAAATCCAACAGTTGTTGAATCTATATTCAGATATTGCAGTTTTAAATTGGTTTCCAATCTCTGATTGGGATAAAGGATTTGGACAGGTTGATTTCACAGTTGATGGTCTAGATGCAAGTCAAGGAGAGCTTTACGCCCACACTGGCTATTTTGGAAAAGACCCACAGGTTAAACGTACTGCTACAGGTTATCAGGTTCATGTAGACAATTTACCATCATCAGGTAAATTGGAATTACATGCCTACTGGCCGATGACCAGTGCTTTACGGGAAAATAATCAGGCTTATTTATTACATAAGACAAATGAGGCAGAGTTTTTTAAAAAAGAAAGAGATATCAAAAAGTCTAAAGAAAACTATCGACGCATTTTTTATGTCATTTTGCCACTTGTAATTTTAAGCTTTGTTCTTATTGGTATTTTCTGTTACCTTATTGTTCTTTATAGCACTAGAGCGCCTTCTTTCCCTCGAGATGCACGTCTTTATGAAGCCCCTCAAGATTTAGCACCTTTGGTCTTAGCTAAGAATGTTTATAATCAGTCTTTCGATAAAACAGGGCTAAAAGAAGAAACGGGTGGTCCTTTGAAGTTCAAATATATGGTGCAAGCTACCATCCTCGATTTGATTGATAGAGGTTATCTCACTTTTAGGCGAGAAGGTGATAGTAATATTCTGACACGTATTGAAAAGGAAGGTCTCTCTTCGTTTGAAGTGTCATTCTTAGATATGTTGTTTGATGGTCGCATGGAAATTAGAGATAGTGAAATGTTCTCGCGCTATTATCTTGATAAAGATGCTCTAGAAAAACAATTCAAGAGTGCTAGAACAAGCTATGAGCGAGAAACTATTCGTTCTCAGGGAAAACGTGTCAAATATCAATTCTCTAATGACGGCTATCAAGTAGCCAAAGGCGTTGAAAAAGAGGAATTTGCGCTAGGACTTCCTAAAATTTATAGAGATTTTAGTGCGAAAGAAAAGACATTTAACATATTAGGAGTAGCAGCTTTGGCACTTTCAATGATGCTTTGTATGCTTTCAACTTTGTTCATATTTGGTGCATTTGGATCAGGAGTTGGTTTTTACTATATTCTCGGACTACTACCTATAGCAGGACTTACCGTTTTATTCTGGTTCTTGGTGAAAAGACGTCGTCAGAGATGTCTTGATGAAACTCAAATTTCAACGTATTACCAGTGGCATAGCTTTAAAAATATGATTCAGAGTATTCCTAGCTTTAAAGAGTCAGAATTAGAATCTGTCATCCTATGGAATCGTATCTTGGTTTATGCGACACTCTATGGACAGGCGAAAAAAGTTAGTGATGTGCTAAAACGATACAACATCCACCTCAGTAATCCATCTCTAGATGAGTTTACTTATTCTGCAACACCATTTATTATGCTGAACAATGTCAATTATCTAGAATCTTATGTTTCTGCCTCAGATACCGTAAGTAGCTTTTCTATCAATTCAAATAGTGGTAGTGGCGGCTTTGGAGGCGGTGGCTTCTCTGGTGGTGGCGGAGGAGGCGGTGGTGGCGCCTTCTAAGTTACGCTAGTTGGAGTTTACTATCAATAGAGACACTCAGTCTATATGATCTTGGGTGTCTTTTTGTTTGGCGAATAATTCCTTTCATTCTAAACTGTTAGGAATTTTTAGTGAGAAGAGATATAAAGCAACAAAAAAAGAGCCAGTGGCTCTTTTTCATTATCACTTAATAACCAGGCTCAAAGACTTCAATAATTTGAGTCAGATAACCTGCATGTAAACCGATGCGATAGTCAACATTTGGTAGGCTCTTTACCAATTCATTAAGGTCTTGATCCTTACTAACCTTGTCAGTCAAAACAGGTAATTCAACAACAAGGAGTTGTGAGTGATCCAGTTGCAGGTAACTACTATTGACCTTGATGTCAGGACGAAGGAGTTTAAATATGGCTCTATCTGAAGCTTGGAGAAGTTGATACAAATCTAAATCAGATAAAGGAACTTCACCAAACTGAGGACTAATATTTATGGAAATGTCGACATGTGCTGCTCTCATTTCCAAAATACGATTTGAAAGAAAACTAGCTAATATAGGATTGCTGAGCTTATCCAAGTTTTCTTGCGTCTCTGGATTACCAATGCTAGCATTATCCGTTTTATAAATCTCAAGTAGACTAGTAGCTTTGGCAGTATCTCCATCTTCCAAAGCCAGTGAAACATCCTTGAGATTTTTTTTGAATAGGTCAAAGGATTTCTGCTTTTGGGTGATAATCTGGATAAAGGACTTGCTGTAGTTAGTCATAGTACCCAACAATTTATGACGTTCTTTGTTAAGTCTATCGATAGATTGTTGGTGAATAGCCTGGTTCCAATTGTAAAAATCCCATAGAAGTAGGGCAATATAGAGAACTAAAATCACAGAACTATTAGAACTAACCTTAAAAACCATTTCAAATAAATTTTTAGGGTCATTAGCTGTTGGAAGGATACTGTTAAGACCATGGATAACAGTAAAGAAGACATAGTAGATAGCTAGGAAGGCAGTACTTCGCAACCAGTTTCGTCTAGCCCAAGCTTCGTCAAGACTACTCATCTGATTGAGATCTACTGCGAAGATCTTAAGCGTTAGGTAAATAATTAACGGAGCTAAGATGTAGGTGAGGATATGTAAGTTAGTATTGAGGGTAACATCACCTTTGATATGGAAGACGTGAGGGAGAATGACGAGTGAAAGTAGTCGGGTAGCCATATCAAAAAGGATAGTTGGATAAAAAGCGTAAAGTAATCGATGATAGAAAGAACGCTCTTTGACAAGGGCCAAATCAGCAACAAGGAAGAAAAGTGGATCTATAACGATTTTGACTAAGTTAAAGTAAGATGCAGCAGCTACATAGGATAGAAATAAAAGTAAGATGTGTCCTCGTAGTGGCTTAACTTTAGACATGGTCTGGTAGAGGTACCAAATAGAAATGAAACTAACAGCTTGTAAGAGAGGATTGATAATATTAGTAATCATTGTAACCTCCTTTTGTCATGTCAATCTCAATTTGTAAGCGATAGATCCCAGCACGCGTATTTGAAACAACGTTAACGTTTGGATAAGTAGCTAGGATACTATTGACACGTTTTAGTTCAGGATCAGCGAAATCAGATGTAATAGCTGAATCTTCTTTAGTGCTTGAACTTTCAACGACAAAGTGTTGACTATCCTCGTCTTTAAAATAAGCATAGCTAAGGTATTTCTGTTCACTATCTTGTGCTTGGTCAATGACGTGATCCAAGATCGTTGATAAGACATATACCCAGTCTAGAGGATAAATAGGATAGATGGTAATGGGTTCTGGAACCTCCATGCTAACCCAAACATTCAGTTCTTTTGCCTTTAAAAATTTTGCTTCAAAGAGTACTTGTAAATCAGGCAGTTTAATATTTTCCAGTTTATCTCGATAAAAATGATCAATCTTCTTGTCTAGTGGATTCGGAGTCAGCAAGTAATCAATTAACTCCTGAGCCTCTTCGTTTTGTTGGAAACGAATGATATCATAGAGATTTTCAGCTTCATCTTTGATAAAGAGCTCTTGACTAGTTTTTTTCTGGTACCAAGTATTGATGTTCTGGCTTGATTTTTGTAGAAGGTGAGAATGTTCTTCTTGGGCCGCCTGTGTTTGAGCATTGAGGTCTTTTCTATATAAATTAACCTGCTCAGATAGAATCAAGGCTGTAATAATAAGAAAAGCAACGGTAAAGTGAATGCTTGTCGAAAGGAGTTCGGAAGCAAAGTAAATAATAGCCAAGGTACAAAGGGCAACAGATGTTGATCTGTACCAAGGTCTTGCCTTATCAATTTGCATCATTCGAGAGTAGTCCACCTGAAGAAGGGCACTTTGAGCAAACCACAGCAAGAAAGCAAGCAAGAGTATGAATGGACCAGCATAATAGTAATCTAGGACAGAAGGGAAAAAGATTGGAATAATCAGGAAAATGACCAGTCTCACCATTAAAGCAAAGGTGAAAGGTATAAAGAAAGTCTCCAAAATGGTATGCCTTAGATTTTTGTAGGATTTAGTAGCTAGCAAAAGTACAAGGGCAATAAAGCCTGATTTTGGAAAGGAAATGCCAAAATAACTAGTGGCGAAAATTGCTATTCCTGCTAAAATAAGAATCCAGTATCTAAGAGACCTCTGGGTGGTCATCTTGAAGATAACAATTTGTAAAATAAAAGCTATACATGCCGTAAGTCCGTGAACGATGACGTCACTCAATATCAAATATTCTCCTATTCGGGTAAAATCTATACAATTATACCATATCGCTTAAAAAAAGAGCATACGAATTGCCTATAAGTGATAAGGTTGTAAGGCTTTTCATTTTTCAAGCATATTTCTTGCTCATTAAGTTTTTTTAACCTATCCTAGATGTATAGAAAAATTTCGATAGAGGAGATCGATATGGTAAAACTTTCTAAAGAGACACATCTTGAGATGTTCACTAAAATGGAACGTATTCGTGAATTTGATTCACGTATTAATAAATTGGTTCGTCGTGGCTTTGTTCAAGGAATGACTCACTTTTCAGTAGGTGAGGAAGCAGCTAACGTTGGTGCTGTTCAACACTTGAGCTATGACGATATCTTCTTTTCAAATCACCGTGGCCATGGACAATCTATCGCCCAAGACATGGATTTGAATAAAATGATGGCAGAACTTGCCGGTAAGGCTACTGGTGTTTCTAAGGGCCGTGGTGGTTCTATGCACTTGGCTGACTTTGAAAAAGGTAACTATGGAACTAACGGTATTGTTGGTGGTGGTTACGCTCTTGCCGTAGGTGCAGCCCTCACTCAGCAATACAAAGAAACAGGAAACATTGTTGTGGCATTCTCTGGAGATGGCGCAACCAACGAAGGTTCATTCCATGAGTCAGTCAATATGGCAGCTACTTGGAAATTACCTGTTATCTTCTTTATCATCAATAACCGTTATGGTATCTCAATGGATATCCATAAGGCTACAAATACACCTCACCTTTATACACGTGCGGAAGCTTATGGTATTCCTGGTTTCTACTGTGAAGATGGGAACGATGTTTTGGCTGTATATGAAACAATGGGCAAGGCTGTTGAGCATGTCCGTGGTGGCAACGGTCCTACTATTGTTGAGGTAGAATCTTATCGTTGGTTCGGTCACTCAACTGCCGATGCGGGTGTTTACCGTACTAAGGAAGAAGTTGACGAGTGGAAGAACAATAACGACCCTATTATTAAATACCGTGACTATCTCGTTTCTGAAAATATCGCAAGCGCTGAAGAGTTAGATGCCATCCAAAGCCAAGTTAAGGCAGAGGTTGATGCAGCTTATGAGTTCGCCCAAAATAGCCCAGATCCAGAACTTTCAGTTGCCTTTGAAGATGTATGGGTAGACTAAAGAGAAAGGTTGAGGAATACAAGTATGAGTGAAACAAAATTGATGGCCTTGCGTGAGGCAGTAAACCTTGCTATGAGCGAGGAAATGCGTAAAGACGAAAATATCTTCCTTATGGGTGAAGATGTTGGTATCTATGGTGGTGACTTCGGTACATCAGTTGGTATGTTGGCAGAGTTTGGTGAAAAACGTGTTAAAGATACACCAATTTCAGAGGCAGCTATCGCTGGTGCAGCTGTTGGGTCTGCCATTACAGGTCTTCGTCCAATCGTTGACTTGACTTTCATGGACTTCATCACGATTGCCCTTGATGCTATCGTTAATAATGGTGCAAAAAACAACTACATGTTTGGTGGTGGTTTGAAGACCCCTGTAACCTTCCGTGTAGCCTCTGGTTCAGGTATTGGTTCTGCGGCACAGCACTCACAATCTCTTGAGTCATGGTTGACTCACATTCCAGGAATTAAAGTAGTTGCTCCAGGTAATGCTAACGATGCTAAAGGTCTTTTGAAATCTGCTATTCAAGACAATAACATTGTTATCTTCATGGAACCAAAAGCACTTTACGGTAAGAAAGAGGAAGTAACACAAGATCCTGATTTCTACATTCCACTTGGAAAAGGTGAAATCAAGCGTGAAGGAACTGACCTTACTATTGTCACATATGGTCGTATGTTGGAACGTGTTCTTAAGGCTGCTGAAGAGGTGGCTGAACAAGGTATCAATGTTGAGGTTGTTGACCCACGTACGCTTATCCCACTTGATAAGGAATTGATTTTCGAGTCAGTTAAGAAGACTGGTAAACTTATGTTGGTCAATGATGCTTATAAGACTGGTGGATTCATCGGTGAGATTGCTGCTATGGTTACAGAAAGTGAAGCGTTTGATTACCTTGACCATCCAATTGTACGTTTGGCAAGTGAAGATGTGCCTGTACCTTATGCGCGTGTCTTGGAACAAGCGGTTCTTCCAGATGTTGAAAAGATTAAGGCTGCTATTGTCAAGATGGCCAATAAAGGAAACTAACTTTCTAGCGACGGTTAAGTGATATTTCTCGCTAGTAAAATGTGTTTCTTGTTTTAACTGTGGGAGTATCGGAAATTATAATTTAAAGTAGAAAGGAGAGGGCGTTAAAGCGTTTGAGTCGATTTGAACTCGAACGAAATGCTTCGGAATTTAGATAGTTTTACTGGTGTGCAAGCACACTAACGTAAAACTCCTAAAATTCTGTCGCATTTTAGCGTTCTTAGTATCATAAAATATGGCTTTTGAGATTATTATGCCTAAGCTTGGTGTTGATATGCAGGAAGGCGAAATCATCGAGTGGAAGAAACAAGAGGGTGATGTGGTTAATGAGGGAGATATCCTTCTTGAAATCATGTCAGATAAGACGAACATGGAACTTGAAGCAGAAGATTCTGGTGTTCTTTTGAAGATTACCCGTCAGGCTGGTGAAACTGTACCAGTTACTGAGGTTATTGGTTATATTGGAGCAGAAGGTGAAGTGGTAGCTGACAACGCAGCTAGCGCACCTGTTACTGAACCTGCGCCAAAAGTTGAAGAAGTTGCCGCTGTAGCAGAGCCTGTAGTAGTAGCGCAAACGCAAGCACATATCGTTCACGAAGGCGGCAAAGTACGTGCAACACCTAAGGCTCGAAAGGTGGCGCGTGAGTTGGGGATTGACCTCGCTCAAGTTCCAGGAACTGGAGCAAAAGGTCGTGTTCATGCAGATGACGTTGAGAACTTTAAAGGTGCTCAACCTAAGGCGACTCCATTGGCACGTAAGATCGCAGCGGACCTTGGTATTGACTTAGCTAGCGTATCTGGAACAGGCTTTGGTGGTAAGATTACTAAGGAAGATATCCTTGCAATCAGTGCTCCAGCGCAAGTTAAAGAAGCGGCTGCTGCACCTGTGGTTGAAGCTAAACCTGAAAAAGTCTTGCCAGAAGGCGTGGAAGTTATCCCAATGTCTGCTATGCGTAAGGCAATTTCTAAGGGAATGACGCACTCATACTTGACTGCACCAACCTTCACCCTCAACTATGACGTGGACATGACTAACCTTATGGCTCTTCGTAAGCAAGTCCTTGACCCAATCATGAATAAGACGGGCATGAAGGTAACCTTCACTGATTTGATTGGTTTGGCAGTTGTGCGTACCCTTATGAAAGAGGAACACCGTTACCTCAATGCATCCTTGATTGACGATGCTCAAAATATCGAATTACACAAATTTGTTAATCTCGGTATTGCCGTTGGTCTCGATGATGGCTTGATTGTACCTGTCGTTCACGGTGCAGATAAGATGAGTTTGTCTGAGTTTGTTGTGGCTTCTAAGGATGTCATCAAGAAAGCTCAAGCTGGTAAATTGAAGGCTGCAGAAATGTCAGGTTCAACCTTCTCTATTACTAACTTGGGAATGTTTGGAACTAAGTCATTTAACCCAATCATCAACCAACCAAACTCAGCTATCCTTGGTGTTTCAGCAACTATTCAGACTCCAGTTGTTGTTGATGGAGAAGTTGTTGTACGTCCAATCATGGGTCTATGCTTGACAATTGACCACCGTATTGTAGATGGTATGAATGGTGCCAAATTCATGGTTGATTTGAAACATTTGATTGAAAATCCTATGGAATTGTTGATTTAAGAAAAAAATATCTGAAAACTGAAGTTTTAATAGAAAGGAGAGGGCGAACCAGAGGGTATAACTGAACCCGAGCGGAAAGCTTGGAAAATAGACCGTCTGTCTACGTCAGCAGGCTGACGTGTCAGACGCCTAATTTTCAGTCGCTTTCTGGTCGCTCTTGGTATCTTATAAATGGCTTTTGAGATTATTATGCCTAAGCTTGGTGTGGACATGCAGGAAGGCGAAATCATCGAGTGGAAAAAACAAGAGGGTGATGTGGTTAATGAGGGAGATATCCTTCTTGAAATCATGTCAGATAAAACGAACATGGAACTTGAAGCAGAAGATTCTGGTGTTCTTTTGAAGATTACGCGTCAGGCTGGTGAAACTGTACCAGTTACTGAGGTTATTGGTTATATTGGAGCAGAAGGTGAAGTTGTGGCTGATAACGCTGCTAGCGCACCTGTTGCAGAAGCAACTGCTCAGTTGGAATCAGCTGGTCTTGAAGTTCCTAAAGCTCCTGTCCAAGCTGCTCCAACAGCTGCTGCAGAAAAAGCACCTCTTGCTGACAATGAGTACGATATTATCGTTGTCGGTGGTGGTCCTGCTGGTTACTATTCTGCCATTCGTGGTGCACAACTTGGTGGTAAGGTTGCCATCGTTGAAAAATCTGAATTTGGTGGAACATGTTTGAATAAAGGATGTATCCCAACTAAGACCTACCTTAAAAATGCAGAAATCCTTGATGGACTTAAGATTGCAGCAGGTCGTGGTATCAACCTAGCGTCAACAAACTACACTATCGATATGGATAAGACAGTTGACTTTAAGAACTCTGTCGTTAAGACCCTTACTGGTGGTGTTCAAGGTCTTTTGAAGGCTAACAAGGTCACTATTTTCAACGGTCTTGGTCAAGTTAACCCAGATAAGACAGTTACTATTGGTTCAGAAACAATCAAGGGACGCAATATCATCCTTGCGACTGGATCTAAAGTATCTCGTATCAATATTCCTGGTATTGAGTCACAACTTGTGATGACATCAGATGATATTCTTGACTTACGTGAATTGCCTAAATCACTTGCTGTTATGGGTGGTGGTGTCGTTGGTATCGAGCTTGGTCTTGTTTATGCCTCATACGGTGTAGAAGTGACTGTTGTTGAGATGGCTGACCGCATTATTCCTGCTATGGATAAGGAAGTATCTCTTGAACTTCAAAAAATCCTTGCTAAGAAGGGTATGAAAATCATGACATCTGTTGGGGTTTCTGAGATTGTAGAAGCTAACAACCAATTGACCCTTAAACTTAATAATGGTGAAGAGATTGTAGCGGATCGTGCCCTTCTTTCAATCGGTCGTGTCCCACAATTGGATGGTCTTGAAAATCTTAACCTTGAACTTGACCGTGGTCGTATCAAAGTTAATCCTTATCAAGAAACATCAATCCCAGGAATTTACGCACCAGGTGATGTTAACGGAACTAAGATGCTTGCTCACGCGGCTTACCGTATGGGTGAAGTTGCAGCTGAAAATGCTATGCGTGGCAATGTCCGTAAGGCTCACCTTGACTACACACCAGCAGCTGTCTACACTCACCCAGAAGTCGCTATGTGTGGTCTTACTGAAGAGGATGCACGCGCTAAATACGGTGATGTCCTCGTTGGTAAATCAAGCTTCGCTGGTAACGGACGTGCCATCGCTTCAAACGAAGCTCACGGTTTTGTTAAAGTTGTTGCGGATGCGAAGTACCATGAAATCCTTGGAGTTCACATTATCGGTCCAGCCGCAGCTGAATTGATTAACGAAGCATCAACAATTATGGAAAATGAATTGACTGTAGATGAACTCTTGCAATCTATCCACGGTCACCCAACCTTCTCTGAAAACATGTATGAAGCCTTTGCTGACGTACTTGGAGAAGCTATCCATAACCCACCAAAACGTAAATAAAGTTGATAAAATTCTCGGACAGATGTTCGGGGATTTTTCTTTTGTCACACATTTTCATCTTTAGCTATATCTTGCAAATTTCTTTGGATTTTTAGTGTTAAATACGAATAGGTAGTTAAAGGGTTTTCAAATAAGATAAATCGCAATTTTGTAGCGTTTAGAATTTTATAATATTTCTGCCTTATTTAGAAAACTTTTAATAATGACCTTTCCATGAGAGTTTATCTATGGTAAAATGGTTAAAGTATTATAAAAATGCAAAAGGAAAGTTAAATGCGAACGAAAGATTTTATCTACTATGCTAGTGCGGCTGTTCTCTTGGCTGTCACAACTCAGGTTGCTCAAGCTGATGAAGTGGCGACACAAACGCCTTCTGTTACTGAAGGAAATCAGTATCAACCTGCGACAGCGGCTGAGATTTTTGGTGGAGAAGCAGCCTTGCCTGCAACTCCTAGTTCAACTGTTTCAGCACCCGTAGCTACGAGTGAGCTGGCAAAACCTAGTGCTCCTGCGGTATCTACGTCACTTGCACCAGAAAGTTCAGAGGCTGTAACAACTGCGGCATCAACTTCAGTAGCTAACTCTACTGTTGCTGTAGCATCAACTTCAGTAACATCTTCAGTTGTTAGTTCAGAAAGTGCAACAGCTTCTACAAGTGCGACAAGTTCGGAAACGTCAAACAGCGCTGTAGCAACACCTGCTAAATTGACGAATTCTACGGATGTTCCTTCGCCAACGCTTAAGGTACAACCAAAGACTTTTATCGATGTCAGCAGCCATAATGGTTATATCAGTGTAGATGACTATCGTGCTCTTGCACGCCAGGGTGTGGGTGGTGTTGTTGTCAAGTTGACTGAGGACACTTGGTACAACAACCCTAAAGCACCCTCACAAGTTCGCAATGCTCAAATTGCTGGTCTGCAAGTATCAACCTATCATTTTTCTCGATACACAACTGAGGAAGAAGCACGTGCAGAAGCTCGTTTCTACATCCAAGCTGCACAAAAACTAAACCTTCCAAAGAGTACTGTTATGGTTAATGATTTCGAAGACTCTAAGATGCTTCCAAATATCAACCGTAACACTCAAGCTTGGGTTAACGAAATGCGTAAGCATGGATACAACAACTTGATGTTCTATACAAGTGCTAGCTGGTTGGATGAGAACAATATAGGCTACCGTGGACCTGTCTCAACCTCTCAATTTGGGATTGAGAATTTCTGGGTTGCCCAGTATCCATCAACAACTCTTACAGCAACAAGTGCTAAGAACATGCGCTATAATGCCAAAACTGGTGCATGGCAGTTTTCAGCTACGGCTAATCTCTTGCCAGGTAAACATGTCTTTGACCATAGCGTGGACTATACAGGACGTTTCACAGCTAATGCCAGTGCTGAGGTTGATGCCACTCAAGGCGATTTGAGTGGAACCATTTCTATTGTCAATATCAATCCAACTCTTGGTAGCTTTGATGTTGTCATCTCTAATGTTAAGGCACCAAACGGTGTTGAAACTGTCTCTGTTCCAATTTGGTCAGAAATTAATGGCCAAGATGACATTATCTGGTATACGGCTAACCGTCAAAATAATGGAACTTATACAGTAAACGTTAAGGCTTCAGCTCATAAAAACTCAACAGGCCTTTACAATGTTCATCTTTATTATATTCAAAAAGATGGTCAATTAACTGGTGTTGGTGGAACAACTACGCAAGTCTTCATTGGTAAGACACCAGAGCAGTTGAAACCAAAAGCAAGTTTTGCTATTGAAAATAATAATGCTAAGGCAGGAACTTTTGACGCCGTTATCACTAATATCTCAGCACCACTAGGTGTTAAAGAGGTTTTAGTCCCATCATGGAGTCTTGAAAATGGTCAAGACGACCTTATTTGGCATAAGGCAACCAAGCAAAATGATGGTAGCTATCGTGTAACCATTAAGGCAAGTGAGCATAAGGGCAATAAAGGGAATTACCGTGCTGATGCCTACATCGTGGACAACGCTAACAATCGTCATTATATTGCCGAAAAAGTAGTGTCTGTTGATTATGCTCGACCAAGTGGTGTCCTTACAATTGAAAACAACAATACTGCAGCAGGTACTTTTGATGCCGTTGTTCGTAATATTGTTGCACCTATAGGTTTGAAAGAGGTTCTTGTTCCATCATGGAGTTTGGCTGGTGGTCAGGATGATCTCATCTGGCACAAGGCCACTCGTCAAGCTGATGGTTCTTACCGAGTGACTATCAAGGCAACGGATCATAAGAATTCAACAGGTAAATACCGTGCTGATGCCTACATTGTAGATGACTCTAACAAACGTTTCTATCTCACTGAAAAAGTGGTAGAAGTTACGCAAACTCGCCCTAGTGCAAGTCTAGTTATTGAGAATAATAATGCTGATTTAGGTACTTTTGACGCTGTTATCCGCAATATCGTAGCACCAAATGGAGTTAAGGAAGTCTTAGTTCCATCATGGAGCTTGGTTAACGGACAAGATGATCTTGTTTGGCACAAAGCTAGTCGCCAATCTGATGGTAGCTACCGTGTTACTATTAAGTCTAGTGAGCATAAGAATTCTCTAGGAAATTACCGTGCTGACGTTTATATCGTAGATAATGCCAACCAACGTCATTATGTCACTGAAGCAATTGTGGATGTGAAACATAATAAACCAGTAGGTACCATTTCAGTAGTTAATAACAATAAAGATACTGGTACTTTTGATGTCATTATCAGTGATGTTTATAGTCCTAAAGGTGTTCGTACTGTTCAAGTGCCTATTTGGTCTGCAAAAGACGGACAAGATGATATTCGTTGGTATGAAGCAAAACGTCAAGCAGATGGCAATTATAAGGTTACTGTCCAAGTGGTTAACCATAAATACTCTACAGGTCTTTACAATGTTCACCTTTACTATATCCAAAACGATGGCTCACAAATCGGTGTAGGTGGTACACAAACAAAAGTTACTTTGTCAGAACCTAAAGCCGACCTTGCTATCACTGGTTTGAACAATGCTACTGGTAGCTACGATGTTGTTATCTCAAACTTGGTTGCCCCACGTGGCTTCAAAGAAGTCTTGGTTCCAACCTGGTCAGAAAAGAACGGCCAAGATGATATCATCTGGTATAAGGCAGCTAAGCAAGCTAATGGAGACTACAAGGTAACCGTTCGTTCAAGCAACCATAAGGGTGATAGCGGTTTTTATAATTCTCATGTCTATTTGGTTGACAATGACGGTAAATTCATTGGCCTAGGTGGTAAATCAGTATCTCTGAAAAGAGCTTGACTTTGGCTATCCAAAGTCGTGTGAAAGCTAAATTAGAAGCAGAAGGGTATCAAGTTGTAACCACTCGCACAAGTGATACCTATGTCGACTTGACGGACCGTTCACGTGCAGCCAATGCTTCTGAATCTGATATCTTCGTAAGTATCCACATCAATGCTTCAGGAAGTTCTGCAGCACAGGGTATTGAGACTTATTATTACCAACCTTATGCAGAATATCCATCACGTATTAATGCGACCTATCATGCTAATCCGACTCGATTGAGCATGAGTGATACCTTGCCCAATGCCATCCAGTCTAGCTTGATTAATGCGACTGGTGCTCAGAATCAGGGCGTGAAGCGTCAAACCTTTGTGGTCTTGCGTGAAACGACAGCGCCAGCAGTCCTTCTTGAACTTGGTTTCTTGTCAAATCCTCAAGAAGCAGCTCGATTGAATCCCTCTGCTTATCAGGAGACTTTAGCTAACGCAATTGTGGCAGGGATTAAGCGTTACTATTCTATTTATAATTAATAGATTGAGAGAATCTTATGGTTCTCTCTTTTTTAATTTTTAAAGAGAGAAAACGCTTGCATAAATGAAAGCTAAATGGTATATTAAAAAACATGAAAACGTTAACAAAAGGAGTTTCTATGAAAAGAAATACTCAAGCTAATGATGGAAAAATCCTTCGTTATAGCCTTCGCAAGTACAAGTTAGGTTTGGCTTCTGTAACCATTGGAGCTATTTTTTTGAGCTTTTCTGCTGTTCAAGTCGTCAAGGCAGATGAAGCAGTATCAACGACCGAATCAAGCACACAGGTAGAACCAGCTGATTCTAGTCTTACTACCAGTGGACTAGTAACTGAAACGCAAACAGCTCCTGTAACAGCTGAGAATACCTCTGTTTCCAAGGTAAATGAGCCAGTTTCTCTTCCAGAAGGAAATACTGGCCGTACTGAGACTACCAAGCTAACTGAAACTAGCGAAAACACGCCAAAAACAGTAAGTACTAATAATAGTCAAGCTCTTACGAATGCGTCTGAAGATCCTATTGCTGAGGGGACTATTCGCTTGCATTTCCAAGAGTTGCCAAGTCAAGACAAGTCATCTCTTGGTCTTTGGACTTGGGATGATGTTGAGACACCATCATCTCAGAAGGGGGCTTGGCCGACAGGGGCAACCTCATTTGCTGAAGCCAAACAGGATGATTATGGTGTCTATTTAGATGTGAAGATGTCTTCAGCACCTAAAAAACTTAGCTTCTTGATTAATAATTCTGCTGGAACGAACCTTTCAGGGGATAAATCAGTCGAAATTCTTAGCCCTCAAATGAATGAGGCCTGGATTGACAAAGATTTCCAAGTTTACAGCTATCAACCTATCCCTCAAGACCACGTTCGTATCAATTATTTCCGTACGGATGGCGACTATAGCAATAAGTCTGTCTGGTATTGGGGTGATGTTAAGGACGCTCCAAGCAATTGGCCTGATGGTGTCAATTTCCAACCGAATGGTAAGTATGGTGCCTACTTAGATATTCCACTAACACAAGCGGCAAAATCGATAGGATTTTTACTCTTAGATGAGAGCAAAACTGGAGATGATGTGAAAATTCTACCAAATGATTATAAATTTAGTGACTTGAAAAAATCTCGTCAGCTTTTCGTACGAGATACTGATCCGACAGTCTACACCAACCCTTACTTTGTCAAGGATGTGCGTTTGACTGGGGCTCAGCAGCTTAGTCCAAGCAAAATCGAACTTAGCTTCACCAACTTAGACGAGGTCTCATCTGAGGATATTCTTAAAGACCTTAAGGTGACGGATAAGGATGGTAACAGTGTCACTCTTAAACAGCTTGACTTGGATGCTAAACTTAAAAAAGCTACTTTAACAGGTGATTTTGCTGCAGAAAATCTGCCTTACAAGGTCACTTTGGGCAGTGATAGTTTTAAAACATCTGAGAGCTGGCAATTAAAGGATGCCCTCTACAGTTATGATGGTGAGTTGGGTGCTCGACTAGAAGAAAATGGTACTAAGGCACATGTGACACTTTGGTCACCAAGTGCTGATCAAGTAGACATCATTGTCTATGATAAGAATAATCAAGACAAGGTGCTGGCTGAACACGCTCTAAGCAAAGGCCCTAGAGGTACTTGGCAAGCTGACCTCCTTGCGACTGATTTTGGCCTTGAAAACTTAACTGGTTATTTCTATCAATACCGCATTAAACGTGGAGATCAGTCAGTAATTGTTCTTGATCCTTATGCGAAATCTCTGGCAGCTTGGAATAGTGACGATGCCAACAAGGGACCTGAACACAAGATTGCCAAGGCTGCCTTTGTAGATCCTGCTAATTATGGACCAAAAGACCTTGACTACGCTAAGATTCCTAACTTTAAATCTCGAGAAGATGCCATCATTTATGAGGCCCATGTCCGAGATTTCACCTCTGACAAGGCTATCTCAACTGAATTGAGGCACCAGTTTGGTACTTTTGCAGCCTTTGCGGAGCGTTTGGATTATCTTAAAGACCTTGGGGTTACTCATATTCAGCTTTTGCCAGTATTGAGCTACTATTTTGTTAATGAATTGCAAAATGGCAAGCGTTTGGCTGCCTATGCATCAAGCGATAGTAACTACAACTGGGGCTATGACCCACAAAACTATTTCTCTTTGACGGGTATGTATTCTGAAAACCCTAGTGATCCAGCTAAACGTATTGAAGAATTCAAGAATTTAGTTGCAGCTATCCATGCCCATGGTATGGGTGTTATCTTGGATGTGGTTTACAATCATACAGCCAAGACAGCTATTTTTGAAGACCTTGAGCCAAATTACTATCACTTTATGGATGCTGATGGCACTCCTCGTTCGAGTTTTGGAGGCGGTCGTCTAGGTACGACTCACTATATGAGCCGTCGTGTCTTGGTGGATTCCATTGCTTATTTGACTAAGGAATATAAAGTAGATGGTTTCCGTTTTGATATGATGGGTGACCATGATGCTGAAAGTATCGAGCAAGCATACAATACTGCACGCGCCCTTAATCCAAATCTCATTATGCTTGGTGAGGGTTGGGTGACTTATGCTGGCGATGAAAATAGCCCTGTTCAGCCTGCCGATCAGTCTTGGATGAAAGACACAGATACCGTAGCAGTATTTTCAGATGATATTCGAAATACCCTCAAATCAGGTTATCCAAACGAGGGAACACCGGCCTTCATCACAGGTGGAAAACGTGATATTAATAAGGTTTTTGACAATATCAAGGCGCAACCAACTAACTTCGAGGCTGATACACCAGGAGATGTTATTCAGTATATTGCTGCTCATGATAATTTTACCCTTTTTGATATCATCGCCCAATCAATCAAGAAGGATCCAAGCAAGCCTGAGAATAATGCTGAAATTCATCGTCGCTTGCGTCTAGGAAACCTCATGGTCTTGACTGCTCAGGGAACACCATTTATTCACTCTGGTCAGGAATACGGCCGCACCAAACAGTTCCGTGATCCTGCCTACCGTTATCCTGTATCTGAGGACAAGGTGCCGAACAAGTCGCACCTCTTAGTTGATGAAAAGGGCAATCCATTTGACTATCCTTACTTCATCCATGATTCTTATGATTCAAGTGATGCGGTTAACCATTTTGACTGGACTAAGGCGACTAATAGTCAGGCGTTCCCAGAAAATACGAAAACGCGTGCCTTTACCAAAGGGTTAATTGCCTTACGTAAGTCTACGGATGCCTTCAATTTCAAATCAAAAGCAGATGTGGATGCTCGTGTGACACTATTGACAGTTCCTGGTCAGGATAATGTTGCTCAAGAAGATTTGGTATTAGGATACCAAACTGTTGCTTCCAATGGGGATCGTTACCTTGTCTATGTCAATGCGGATAGCAAGGCTCGTCAGTTTGATTTGAGCAAGCTTACAAATGGTCTATCCTATATGGTTTTAGCAGATGGCAATCAAGTTAATCTATCTGGAATTAGTGAGCTATCAGGTGTTGCGATCAACAATCACATCTTGACCTTGGACCCACTAACAGCGACGATTATTCGTTTAACCAATGCTCAGACACCAACTGAGGAAGTAGCTAAGCCTTCTGAGAAGACTGTGTCATTTGGTGGCAAAGATACTGAGGTAACTAAAACAAGAGTCAAGACCTCAAGTCCAGAGGACCTTGTCGGAGATGTAGGGCTTGTTGCTCATGGCAATAATCAGGCTAAGACTGAAGCTAGTCGTCAAACTGATAAGCAACTGCCATCAACTGGTGAAAAGACAAATCGTGGACTCTTTGTAACAGGTCTCTTAAGCATTCTAAGCCTAGGATTCCTTCGAAAACGTCGTACAAAATAATAAGTAACAACAGGTTATTTCCTGTTGTTTTTCTTTTATTTAGAATCATTCTTATCTGCTCTTTAGAATAGTTCTTAAATAGCCTAAAACCGTTGACAGTGCTGGTTTCTTCTGTTAGTTTAGAATATGTTCTCTTACATATGAGAGACCATTATTGACTTATCATCGTTCGTTTTTCATATCGAAATAACAAACGATTCACATATATAACGACAAATGTCGAACACTATCTTGAAAATAGGAGACATTCATGAAAAAACTTAACAAACTTGGTGTTGTTCTTTTGGCATCAGGACTTCTATTGACGGCTTGTGCCAAATCTGGTAATTCAAGTAATTCTAGTTCAACTAGCTCAAAACTCACAGCCAGTGAGCAAAAACAATTGAAGCAGGCTACAAGTGATTACAAGACTTTCGTTGAAGGCGAAATCGATCAGCTTTTGAAAGATACTGAAGGATTCAGTGAAACCCTCAAGTCAGGAAATCTTGAAGAAGCCAAGAAACAATACCCATTGGTTCGTATGGCTTACGAACGTTCAGAACCAATTGCCGAAAGCTTTGGTGAGTCTGATGTAAAAATTGACTACCGTTTGGTTGATTACATGGACGAAAATAAATCAGAAGATGGCTGGTCAGGTTTCCACCGTATTGAACGTATCATGTGGCAAGACAACACGACCGATGGTACAGCTGCCTATGCAGATCAATTGGTCAACGATATCAAGGAACTCAAGGCTAAAATTGCAACTGTTAAAGTCACTCCAGATATCATGTTGACTGGAGCAGTAGACCTTCTTAATGAAGTTGCTACTCAAAAGATTACAGGTGAAGAAGAAGTCTTCTCACACACCGATCTTTACGACTTCCGTGCCAATATTGAAGGGGCAGAAAAAATCTTTGAACTCTTCAAGCCATTGATTCAAAAGAAAGATGCTAAGCTTGTTAAGACTTTGGAAACAGAATTCAAGAATGTCAATGGTCTTTTGGACAAACACATGACTGATGAGAAAAACTATAAGTCTTATACAGATTTGAGTGAGGCAGATACTAAGGAATTGGCCGAAGCTGTAACTAAACTTGGTGAACCATTATCACAAATGGGTGTTATCCTAGATGGGAAATAAGAAAAATGACTGACGAAAAATTTTTAGATAAAAAAATGGACCGTCGTGAATTTCTTAAAAAAGCAGGTATTGGAGGGGCTGGGCTTGCGCTTGGTCTTTCTGGTGCATCTGCTTTTTTCGCTAATCAGGATAGTTCAACAAAAAAAGCCCTTGATGGGGATGAAGATATTAGCTTCTTTGGTAAGCACCAAGCTGGGATTACGACTCCCATGCAGAAGGCTTGCTACTTGGTGGTTCTAGATCTTCATACAACTGATAAAAAAGAAGTGATCCAACTCTTTAAAGACTGGACAGACTATAGTAGTAAATTGGTCGAAGGAGAGCTGGTCAAAAAAGATGGTTCCAATGCCCTCTTACCTCCAACAGATACAGGTGAAACAGTGGGACTCAACCCCTATCGCTTGAGCCTGACTTTTGGTGTTTCGGCTGATTTTCTTAAAAAACTTGGCTTGGAATCCAAGCGTCCTAAGCTCTTCCGTGATTTACCTCCATTTCCAAAGGAGCAGTTGCAGGACAAGTATACAGGCGGAGATATCGTCATACAAGCCTGTGCGGACGATGAACAGGTAGCCTTCCATGCTGTTCGAAATCTGATCCGCAAAGGTCGTAATAAAATCACCATGAAGTGGAGCAAATCTGGTTTTGCAGCCATCGGAGATCGTAAGGAGACGCCGCGAAATCTCTTTGGTTTTAAGGACGGTACTGCCAATGTTACGACGGAAAAGGAATTCGACAAGGTTGTCTGGACTGATAGTAAAGATTGGATGAAGGGTGGTTCTTATATGGCTCTTCGTCTAGTACAGATGCACTTGGAGACTTGGGATCGTACCAATTTGCAGGAGCAGGAAAACACCTTTGGCCGCTATAAGGAATCAGGTGCTCCCTTTGGTAAGAAAGATGAGTTTGACGAAGTAGATCTGTCAAAACTACCAGTCGATTCGCATGTCCGTTTGGCTAAAGAAGTAGATCTTCCTATCTTACGTCGTTCCTATTCTTATTCTGATGGCATTGATGAGAGAACTGGCCAGTTTGATGCAGGCTTGATTTTCATTGCCTACCAGAAGGACCCAGACCGTTTTGTCAAAATACAGACCAATCTTGGTGCTGTAGACAAGATGAATGAGTACATCACCCATATCGGAAGTGGGCTCTTTGCTTGCTTTGCTGGCGTGGAGAAAGGAGGCTACCTTGGTCAAGCACTCTTTGAATAAACTCCTCGTTTTGCTTGGACTTTTAGCTCTATTCTGGTCCTATCCAGTTGCTGCTGAATCCTATAGTGATCTCTATATCAAAATCACAGATGCAACAACAGCTGTTCAAAACAAGGATCAAGCAAAAGCTAAGGAATTAGTTGGTGAGATTAAAACTGATTTCGAAACTAAAGAAAATCACGATTCCAAGGCTGGTAAAAAAGTTAGCAAGGCTCTTGATATTAAAGGTGACGTGACAGAAGAAGACCTAACCTCTATCTCGTCAGCCCTTCTTAAATTTGAGAAAGAGCAAAATCCTGTTGACTTGGATGCCGAAAAGGAAAAACTTGAGACCCGTCTCAATCCTTATTTCAAGAATTTACAGGATGCCATTACGGCTAAAGACCTAGCTGAGACCCGCAAAACTTATGGCGAATTGAATAATGCTTGGACGCGAAATGAAGCTGTTGTCCGTGACCACAGTACTGCCTACTACGGCAAGATTGAGACGGCTATTTCACTTTTGCGAAGCAGTATTGAGACGGAGCCTACTGATTTCACCAGCATCCAGTCATCCTATGATGATCTCAAGGGTGGGATTGATGACTTTATCAAGGGCGTCCCTCTTGATAGCACAAGCTCAAGTTTAACCCTAAAAGATGGTATTAAGCTCTTGGAAAAAGCTCTCGGTCAATTCCAATCAGGTGATGAAAAAACGGCTGCGGCAACTATGAAGAAGTTCATCACTATCTGGCCAACCATTGAAGGTGACGTGAGCACGACTAACCCAAGCCTCTATACGCGCGTGGAGAGTGAAACACCGGTTATCATGGTTAAGGGGAAAGAAAAAGCTTATCAGGACAAACTGCAAGCCTTAATTACAGACCTATCAGCTATCGATACCAGTGCTTCTTATAATGCATTTGATGCCATGTTGATTCTCTTGCGTGAAGGGGTTGAAGCCCTCCTCATCGTCATGGCTCTTGTGACAACTCTTAAGGCAGCTAAGATGCGTAAGGGACTCAAATGGGTTTATGGCGGAGCCATTGCTGGTGTTCTTGCCAGCGCAGTTATAGCTGTTATCTTACAAGTTGTTTTTCCAGCCGTAACTTCGGGCTCTAACCGAGAAATTATTGAAGGTGGCGTTGGTATCTTTGCAGTTGCGATGATGATTCTGATTGGTATTTGGCTTCATAGCAAGTCTTCAGTCAAACAGTGGAATGACTTTATGGACCGTCAGATGAAGACAGTGACGGCTACTGGAAGTTTTGTATCTATGTTTGCCCTTAGTTTCTTGGCTGTCTTCCGTGAAGGTGCCGAGACCATTCTTTTCTATGTTGGTATTATCCCACGTATCACGACAGCTAATTTCTTGATTGGTATTGCTTTAGCCATTGCAGTTCTTGTTATTATTGCCGTTGCTATGACTAAAGCTAGTCACTATATTAAACCACATCGTATCTTCTTTATTTTGACCTGGTTGATTTATGCCTTGGCCTTCAAGATGCTCGGTGTCAGCATTCATGCCCTTCAGTTGACTAATATGATGTCCAATCATTTGATTAGTGGTTTCCCAACCATTGATTGGGCTGGTATCTATCCAAGCTGGGAAGTCCTAATTCCACAACTTATCTTTATTGCTATCATTGCCTTTGTAACGGTGAAACAGCATGGCAAGAAGTAAGGACGAGATGACCATTGTTGAGCATCTGGTGGAATTTCGGAGACGTTTTATTGCAGTAGTGATTTGTTTTTTCCTAGTTTTTTGTATCACCCTGTTGTTTGCTGGGGAGCTCTATGCTTATCTGACTAGAGGATTTGATAAGCCCTTATTGGTTCTTGGTCCTAACGATATTCTCTGGATTTACATTAACTTAGCCAGTCTCATGGCTGTTACGGTCACTTTGCCCTTTACCACCTACCAGATTTGGCAGTTTGTAAAACCTGGTTTGAGGGATAATGAAGCGCGTGCCATCTTTGCCTATATTCCAGCAACTTTTGTCTGTTTTGTATTGGGTTTGGCCTTTGGTTATTATTTTGTGAGTCCAGCTATCTTAGAAGTGCTTTTAAAGCTAGGTGAAGGACTCTTTGATACACAAATTACAGCACAAAACTACCTTAGTTTTTTACTGCATACGACAGTGCCTTTGGCTGTTCTCTTTGAACTTCCCGTAGTTGTTAGTTTCCTAACCTCTATAGGTATATTGACACCAGTATTTCTGACACGCTATAGACGCTATGCTTACTTCATTCTCTTGGTATTGGCAGTCGTTCTGACACCAGCCGACTTTATTAGTGACTTGGCCATGACTGCTCCCTTAATCTTACTCTATGAAGTTAGCGTAGCTCTTAGTAAGCTCATTTATAAACGTAAACAAAGAAAATATAAAGATAAATAGAAAGGAGATTTCATGGGAATTCTACGTGATATCGGAGCTCCAGGACTTATCATTATCGTCCTAGGAGCCCTCCTCATCTTTGGTCCTAAACGCTTGCCAGAACTTGGACAATCTATCGGTAAAATGTTAGCAGAATTTAAAGCAGCGGTAAATAAGACTGATGATAAAAAAGACGAAGAAGACAAGACTAAAGACTAAGATCTCTATCTAAAGGTTATCTTCAAGTTTCTTGACAATTCTAAGCTTTTATGACATAATACACTTGTATTGAATAGTAAGTCTATATCATAGGCAAGAAAAGACCCCAAGCTAACTTCCACATAAGCTCGGGGTCTTTTTTAGCACTATCTATCCTTGTTTAACCACTTGTCGATTAGACGAAGGATAACACCGACCACAATAGGTCCGATGATAGTTTTGAATAGTAAATCCATCATAGGCAAACTCACCTCCCTTCGTAGGCGGTGTCGAGGTGCCAAAGGATATTATATCATAGATTGAAAGAGATATGTTTAGTGAGTGATAGGAAGTATCAGTTAGAATGTGGTTTAATCATGCCAAACAAAAAATCAGCTCAAGAAGACAGCCTGACACTCAGCACTCTAAAAATAATCTGAGTTCACGCATCTTACAAGCACGTTAAAAGACGGTTCAAATGAGCCGTCTTTCCGTTGCTTTATATAATAGCTAAAAGTGCTTGCTCTTCCAAAGAATAAAAATCCTCCTGCTACTTGATACAGGAGGATATTTTACTATGGATTATATATTTTAGGAAAGGTTTCAACTATTAAGTGAGCCTCTATTCCAAAAATACGAGATAAATATGTGATAATTTCTTCTGTAGAGTCTCCAGTTAACTTTTTACCATAAATTATTCGGTTCATATCTGTCAGTACAGAACTCACTATATCATAAGCGCGCTGATTAATCTCATTTACTCTACTTATGCTCAAGCCAGTATAATCGGCAATATCATAATTCGAAACTGCTTGAGCCATCATTCTACAAGCTATGTTTTCAGGTGTCATAAACCCTAATCCATTGAATGCCGTCTCTCTTTCGAGAATACTTTGCCAAAAAGCTAACGAATAGCTACCTTTTGATGTATAATCCATTTAAGCCTCTTTTCTAATCTTCACCCTATCTATCGGTGAAGATAGGGTGAAAATTTTCCAAGAAGGAATGTACTAAAACAGGTAAATTATAGCATATTTTAATTTATTTGTCAATATGATATAATATTGGTGAATAACGTTGCGAGAGGTCTTTACATGGTTTTAGATTTTTATCCACCAGATTTCTTTGGATTTCCTTATATAGCATATGAAATAGCAAACATGACCAGTCAATCTTCATCAAAAACATTAGCTATGATTAAAGAGATGATGGAAATGGGTGAATATAAAATTCTTCCATTTATAGACAATGAAAAATTGAATAATGAAATTTTTAATGGAACTAGGTCATTGGACTCTTCGTATAGGCAAAGATTGATAACTTTAAGAAAGAGATATAGTGAAAAAGAAATTATAAAAATTATAAAATCTTATTTGATTGATAATTTATTGGAATTTGATTTAAAGAATATTGCGAGAAATGTATTCCAAACATTTATATCGGAAAAATATAAAAAAATCAATAAGAAAATATTAGGTAGATGGAAATTTCGATATTTAGTTAATAAATATGAAAATGAAGAGCCTGAAATTTTCATTGCTTATATGGTCTATTACACCTTGTTATATTTTCCTTCATCAGAAAATGAATTTTATGACTACAAACCAACTAATGTAATAAAGCTCCTAATCAATGTTTTATTAGTCAACTTTATAAACACTACCTTAGATAATCTAAAAATAAAACTAAAACCTCGAACCCAAATACTACCCATTATATTAATAATACTAATAATGTCATTATTTACTCCATATCTGCCACCTATTAAAAATATTTTATTTAGTTCATTCAACGATGTAATATATCTGAATGAGTATAATAACCCAGCCCCTACAAAAGAAGAAAACGGTTTTATTATTAGTAGTCGATTTAGAGTAAAAGGAACAAAAAAATGGAAATATCATATAAAAGCAAAACCTGGAGATATTATTCGGAATTTTATCGAGGTAAGAAATAATGCTCAACAAAGTTCGAAGAATACAATAATAAAAATTATTCTTCCAAAAGGGACAAGATACATTCCAGAATCTACTAAATTATATAACACCTCAAATCCAGATGGACTTAAAGTAAGTGATAATATAGTTGCCAATAGCGGAATGAATGTAGGCTCTTATAAACCGAATGGGAATTTTTTTATAGTGTATTCTTTTGAAGTAGATTCAAATTTTGAAAGTGATGTAGTTATTCAAGATGTAGAGATACATGTTAATTCCTACCCATAATCAAAAAGGCTGATGAAACGGTTACGAAATACCACTTCATCGGTCTTTTTTATTCCTCCAACCAATTCTTAGCCTCTTTCAACTCCTCCAAACTCTCTATTTCGTCAATCGCCTCCACATCATATAAGCCGACCTGCACAGGCGTTTCCGATAACTCCTTTCGAAAATGTTGACCCAACTTTACCAAAAATTCTGGGTTGTATCCAATCTCCAATAATTCCAACAAAGTTTTCGCCGTTTGGGTTAGGTGGAAGGCGTGATAGTTAAAAACGTAGTCTTCGGTTTTAGTGGTAAAAACCAGCACTCTCTCATCGGTTTGAAATCCCGCCAGTTCGCCTTGCTCCACTAAAATCTCGTGCCGTCCGCCGCCCAAAAGCAAACCCGCCTCCAGCAGCTTCGAAATCTCCACCGCCTTGACCTCAAAAGTTTCATACAACTCAAAGAAATTTTCGTGCGAAAGGAAGTATGACATTCAGCAGTTTAAGAAAATCTAAGTTCATACACCTTATAAGAACAATAAAAACGGCAAATCACCGTTTTTTATTTTAGATTTTTGGATAGAACTGCTAAAATTGCTTCACTGTCATTTGAATTATCTGTTTTTATCAACCCAGTATCAACTCTACTAAATAGTGAATTGATAATTATTAGTCGTTCCTCTCTATCAATATCCGTTCCAGCATAAGTTAAAGATTGATAAAATCTGGTCAAAACCGCTTTCTGCTTGTACTCAGCAGCTAAATGATGATTAGACATCACAATTTTTATCATCACTCTAACTATATAAATAAAGAATGAGACAACAGAAATAAATATGAATGATTCTGAGATAAAAGGGATTTCTTTTATAATATTTAAAGAATATTTATGTATGACAAGAACTAATTGTTTAGATATCCAAATTAAAGCAATTACAGTAATGACGAGGGCAAGTGTCCAGTTTCTGGCTCGTTTTCGATATTCTTCAGCACGTTCATTCCAAAGTTGTTCAGGCGCTTCCAGAGAGAGTTTATTTTTATAAGTCTCTTCTAAATTATCAAGTGTATCCTGCTTATCTTTTTGCCAATTATTTATTGATTTTTGAAATTCCTCTAATTCTATAACCTTATTATCGAACTGCTGTTGGATTTCATTATGCTTAGTTTCTGCAAATGCTGTAATTTCTCTAAATTGTTCATCTGAATCATTCGATATTTCCTTTAATTTATTGTTTAAAGGAGATACTATATTTGTTTCAAAATCGGAGACATTCTCTCGAATATTTGAAAAATTCTTTCTAAGCAAATACAATGCTGGATAAAAGTGATATTGCGAGGAATTTGACAAATAGCTACCAACAAGTTGTGGGTTTTTAGATAACATTATAAAGCATTTTACCGCTTCTTCAACAGAAGTGGTAGTTTGTTGAATATAAAATGATACAAAGCTCTTTATCTTACGGATTTCAGCATCTCTATCAATCGGTGAAGAAATTGCTAAAATATAAGTAAAACTATTTTGTTCCCTAGATTCTCGGCTAGTTGATAGGTTATAGTAAAGATGATTTTCAACATCGTCTAGGTTAAATTCTTCAAGTTCAGAAAGATATTGCCTAATAGTTACAATTTTATCACTCAGGCTTTGCCAATTTGAATAAAAATTATTAGGTGCTTTCTCTGAGATTGACTTCCAATAATCCAAATTACTTTTGACGACTTTTTCAAATTCATCAAAAGTAAACAATTGTTCGTGTTCATTGAAGTTTGCAATGAAATCAGTATGAATGCTAAACCTAAAGAGAATTCTATCACTCAATAAGTTTGCGATTTGCTTTTTTGTAAAATTCATTATTTACCTCAATTACAAGCAAAATGTAATCTTTTTACAATTAATAAGCTGTGCAGGATTATTCGGATTTTTAACTTTCACATCGGCTATATTCAGTGTAGCTACTTCATCAACTAAAGAAAGTAGCGCATCTTTATTATTAAAACCATCAAAATGTTCAGTTGACACTAGCGCAAACAAATTAAAATTAGCAGTTGTTATAGGCTGATAAACATACTTAAATACGGTAAAGGGATTTTCAAGCAACCACATACCACGAATGCGAAGACTTGTAATCCCTAAAGGGTCAATTTTGTTTACACGACCAAGTTCTTTGGTTGGGGAGAAATCAATATTCGGAATACTTGATATTCCTTCTTTAATTTGTTCAAAAATATCTTGATAGACCGTTGTATCTGCACAATAAATAGAAGCGTCTATCAAAGCCAATTCTTTAAGTTGGTTCTCTTTTACGAAACCTATTGAGTAAATAAAGTCTTTCTCATTCCAGTCTTCAGCCTTACGAGCAGATTTTTTTAAACGAGAATCGTCAATATATAATTTAGATTTAGGATTTGAACTATTGAGTTGCAGTTGAGAATTACGACTCCCGATTTTCTTTGTTTCAATAGCAGCTCCACCTTTTAACATGGCATCGGGCGGATTAGAATCATTTCCTAAATATGAGAAAACTTGATTGATTTTTAGGTTTCTTTTAGTTTCATCTTTTTCTAAGATAGTATTAGCAAAACTATCAACTACATATTTTTCAAGAGCATCTCCCATTGAATTAGCTCTATTAGCTTTAACATATTCTTCTTGAAGACTAACATTACGAGTTTTTACAATATTTATAACTGCCGTTAAGATATTAGCTTTCATATTTCTTTCCTTTGAGAATTTCTTTATATATAAAATCTGATATAGGTTGTGTAATTGCTTTCGCAAGCAATACAGGAACCGCATTACCAATTTGCTTGTAAATTTTATCAATTCGACCATTTTCTTTAATATTTAAATTTCCACCGTCTGAAAATTCAAACCAATCTGGAAATGTTTGAATACGAGCGATTTCTTTTACTGATAATCTCCGATTATTATTGCCATTAAACACCCATTTATTTTTACCTACCTTAGTCATAGGTTCACCGTCGGGATGCTGAGGGGCTTGACGACCAGAGGCTTGAATAGTAAAAGACTGTTCGGACCAACTCTTCTTTCGATTTCGGCTCATGTAAATTGTTGAATATTCCCCTTGGAAAATTGGTCCTGGGTTATTCCGTAAATCTCCTATTGCTTGTTCTAACGTCACAAAGGGCTGTTTTTCTTCTAGTAAGTTAATTTCACTAGGCTCTCCATGAGTAGGAGCTGGTAATTGGTAGTAAAATCCATATTTATTCTCAATTTTTTCTTTATGAACACCAATCAGAAAAACCCGTTCCCTTGATTGAGGAACTCCATAATCTCTAGCGTTCACTAGATGAGGAGTGACAGTATATCCAGCTGCTGCAAAGTCAGCCACGATTTGATTTAGAACTTCTCCATGACCTAAAGTCATCATTCCCTTAACATTTTCAGCGACAAAAAATTCAGGTTGCGTCTGAATAAGTGCTCTAATAAAGTGAATATATAAGAAGTTCCTAGGGTCATCTACTAGCCTAGGACCCGCTTCAGAAAAACCTGGACAAGGAAAGCCTCCAATCATGATTTGACATTTTGGAAAATGTGATACTTTCCTAATATCTTTTTCATGCTGAATAACTGTTTCTGGAAAGTTGAGCTTATAGCTCATGTTGGCCTCTTTGAACATATCGTTCGTATAGATTGTATGAAAGATGCTTTGCGAACGGTACTTGTTGAAAATATCTTTTCCAGCCTTGAAGTAGCTCATGGCTTTTTCTTCACCAACAACGCTGCTTAAACCAGCTAATTCTAATCCCAAATCGAGTCCACCAGCACCACTAAATAGAGATACGACATTAAATTTATCTTCCATACTATCAATACTAGAGAGTAGAGTATTGTCATCTTCACTCTCAGGAACAGAAAGCTCTTCCTCGGAAATTTTTTGAAGTAGTATCTTCTTTACATCTTCATTTGATAATTTTCTCATCTCAGGCTTAAATCTACCTCGAGAACGTTTAACTTGTTCTTGTTTTTCTTCCATTTTAGTAATCCTATTCAGTTTATACTGTCAATTATACCACATAAAATACTCCAACAGAATATCCAGATTCACTGCAAATCATCCACATCAAAGGTTTCTACAACAATTCCAGCCCCAGATAAACGCTCTTTAAACCTATCTGCTAAACCTCGGAAAAACTCGTTATCCATTTCAATCTTCAAAATCTCAAGTAGGGCTTTTGCTGTATCTGTTAAGTGGAAGGCACTATATTCAAATATAATTTTTTCTTCAGATTCAGTAGTGAATATCAGAACAAGATTGTCATTCTGGAAACCAGCCAGCTCGTCTTTCTCGACAGTAATCTCATGCCTGCCACCACTAGAAATCAACCCATATTCTTTCAGTCTTGAAATGTCATTTCCAGATACCTTATATTCTGTAAATAAATCAACAAAATCTTCGTGAGAAATCAAGTAGTAATCTAAAACATAATCGCCAGATAATTCATCAAAGGATTCATCGTAGAACGTATAGGGAGCAATTTTCTTAAATAATTGAAGTTCCTTCTCTGAAAAACGGTTTAATTCTTGAATAATACGCTTAGAGTAGCTGTTAGCTTGTGAGACAAGTTCTTCCAATGGCTTCGAAATGACCTCTGTTTCTTGGCTAAAATCAATCGAAATATATTCTTGGCGTTTATTGTGATAACAAGCCAAAGAATAAAATAAACATTCTGCAAGAAATAAATAAGGGCGGTCTACGTGATTTAGCTCGTAAGATTGTTCTAGACCGAATAGGATAGTTTTAGGTAGATTTTGAGATTCTTCCAATAGTTCAAAACAATCCTCTAGAACTCCGGATAATTCAAATCTACTCTCTTTGTAATTGGCATTACTCAATCGTTTTTCAGCTTCTAAAATATAATGTGAAAAACCTTTTTCATTTATCTCATCTTGGACGATTCCGTAAAGGGTTCGTCCTTTATTTTGTCCTGTAAATAATTTATTGAAACTTGTGTCCGCTAGATAAGCCAAAGAGTCTTCGTGTAAGACGAGTGATAAGCCCACGCTAACTTTCTTTCTATCAGACCAAGTCGTTTTATTGGCGTGTTTTAAAACAATAGAAAATAGACTAGGAACATCAAACATCAGACACCTCCGAAACTGGCAAGATTTTAGCACGATTATTGGCAACAAATCACGCTTGGTCTTTTCTATAATAAAACCATAAGTTAGCTAACTTAAAACAATTATATCAAAATCAAAGGAGAAATCTCATGAATCATATCCAAAAATCAACCCCAAAAGCAGAACTTTCTCAATTTGTTAATCCCTATCAGTTAAAAGTCGCAAAAACACTTAGCAAAGCGATGGCAGATAATCAAGCCTTAGAGCTTCTAGCTAACGATATTTTATATAAAGTGGGCAATTTGGCACTTACTCAGTCTGAAATACTTAAAAATACTCCTGAAGCTAAAGAGTATACAGATTATATTCTTAAAGCATTCACTTATTATGCTACTGAAAAGATGAAATGAGGTAGCTTTATGATGGATTACTTTATAGCTTTTATGATTATCGTCGTTGCCATATTTATTTGGGATTGGTTCGAAAAACCAAAACCAGAAGACAAAAAACACTGTAGTGAAGAAGAAATTGCCCTGGCAGATTTTCTGGAAAAACGGAAAGAAATCAATGAACTCTTCTTGGTTGCTAAAGCAGAAATGCGAAAAATTTCAAGAAAATAAAAGGACTGTTTAGACTAGACAAATGGTCAAAATATGTTGAAATATACTACTGTTTCATTGCTTAAATTTCATTCTAATCGCTCTTAAAACTGAAGGCAACTAAATTTAACTTTTCACCAACTTTCTTGTATAAATGGAGACAGAAAGGAGACCAGCCATGAAAAAACTAATAGCATATATTCTTGGATTTGTTGCTTGCGCTTGGCTCATTAACTGGGCGGTGAAACTAATTCTGGAAGTTTGGTGGTTCTTGGTTTTGATGACAGCGGTTGTTTTCATCGGCTGGCTTGCCTTTCGGATTATTAAAACTAAAGATTGGAGGTAGAGATGAAAAGAAAATTTGAAACACTATCTTGGAGTGAACTCAACTGGATGCGCCCGTTTAAAATAGATGATGTGAAATCTATGCTGGGTCAACTGGTGGGGTTGACTCGGCGCAAAGCGGTTATTTTTGAAATTCGACTATCTAAGAATCGTGTACGCTATCTGCTAGGAACAGAAGAACAAGACAAGCGACATATCAGCCAACTAATTCAATCACACCGAGCTATTCAGTTTTCAAGAGCTCCTAAACGCGAAAAACTTTCGGTTGCGCGGTTAGTGAACATCAAAGAGTCTCACTATGCTTTAAAAACGGACTCTGTAGAAAACATGATACGTTCAAGCCTTGCAATTTCAAAAATACTTCAGCCAGATGAAACAGTAGTTGTTCAGTTGGTCATTGGTGCAGGCTCACCACCTCGGCCGCAGCCAAAAGATTTGCCGAATTTATCCGTTAAATGGTATCAAGTGATTACAAATAATATTCCTGAGCTTTCCGAAAATTCCAAAAAGCTGATGAAACAAAAATTAAACCAATCTACTTTTAAGTGTGAAATTCGTCTTGGTGTCCAATCTCGCAGTATTTTGCGAACAAAGGAATTTTTTGATAGCCTACTTAGTAGTTTTCGCATGATGGAGTCAAATGCAACCATCGAATTAAAACCATTAGCTATCCAAAGACTCAATCAAGCGCAACCTTCTTGGTCTTTCCCATATAGTTTATCCGTTTCAGACTTAGCTTGTTTCATGCTTTTACCTATTGGGGAAGAAAATATTGCAGGTGTGCCAAATGTTCACCCTAAATTAGTAACTCCACCTTTGGGCTACAATGTTAATCGAAAAACTCAGCGAAGTTTGGCGCAAACGGTTGAAAATCAATCAAGACCAATTCAAATTTCAGCACAAGCTGGCAAAAAGCACACCGTTTTTCTCGGTTCAACAGGTTGCGGTAAAACTACCGCTATGAGTCATTTGATTTTATCAGATATAAAATCTAAATTTCATAGCGTAGTTGTGGTGGATGCCAAAGGTCAACTAACTCATGAACTCTTAGAGCGCATACCAGATGAACACGATGAAGATATAGTGGTTATCTCCCCAACCGCCAAACGAGTTGTTGGTATAAACCCTTTTGAGCTAACTAAGCACGGTATCGAGCCTGAAGTTATTGCAGATTATCTACTGGAGCTATTTAAAGGACTTTACCCTGAACACTTTGGAATTTACTCACTGGATATTCTGTCACATAGTTTTTTAACTCTTGCTAGGATTCCGAACACTTCTTTAGTAATGCTACCAAGTCTGCTGACTAATCAATCCTTTCGAAATAAACTATTAAGAGAGTTAAAAGACCCAATCGGGCTGGAAAGTTTCTGGAACTGGTTTGAGCTACTCAGTGAAGCTCAACGTCACCAGATGTTAAACCCCATTTTGAATAAATTCCGACAGTTTTTGCTTCGTCCGCAACTTCGGGCAATGTTGGGACAAACTAATCCAAATTTCAGTCTTGCAGAAATCTTCAAAAGCAGAAAAATCGTATTGATTCCACTAAATAAATCGGTAATCGGTTCAGAATCTGCGAAACTCATTGGTAGCCTCATCACTTCAATACTCTGGATGCTAATTTTGCGCCAGTCTTCGGTTGAGCCAAGTAAACGCCAATCGGTCTTTATCTATATCGATGAGACACCGAGTTTCCTAGGAATCCCCAATTCTAACTTAGACGAAGCACTTTCGCAATCTCGTCAGTTTAATGTTGGCTGGAATATCGGCTTCCAGCATCTTGCACAGATGTCACCCCAGTTAAAAGCTGGAATTGAATCTAATGTTGCGAATAAAATTGTTTTTGGCTTAAATCTTGATGAAGCTCGCGAAATGGCAAAATATACTCTGGAGATTGATAAAGAAGATTTTTACAGCTTACCCCCATTTTGGGCATATATTCGTACTGAAATTTCACAAAACACTTATCGATGGATTATTGGTAAAGCCTACCCACCTAAACCAAAAATTAGAGATAGTCGCACGCCATTTTTGAATAGCTTGAGCCGATACGGACAAGATATTTCAGAAATTGAAAGCCAATTTAAAAACTACATTTTTGAAAAATCTGCTTCAAAAAATGAAGATTCTAATCAAAAATTAACAGATTTAGGGAGGAAAAAGCTTTCCAATCGCTCTTCGAATCGTGTTGATGAAGAAAATTCTTCCACCCCTGACAAATAAAGGTTTTTAAGATTTTTACTAACACGACTTACTCCGTAACTAAGCACATTTTACGGGAGCACACCTTTTAAATTTAATGGAGAACAAAACAGATGAAATGGAATTACAAAACAGATAACGACAAGCAAATTCTTTACTTTTTAAGTCAAGCTAGATATGCCACTACCAACCAACTAGCCAGATTATTTTTTGACAGTAGCGTGAGGGCTGACACCTCAATTCGCCGAGCTAGTTTTGCGCTTCAAAGTCTGAAGAAAGCTGGATTGATTTCACACTTGAAACGGCGAATTGGTGGCGTACGCCGTGGCTCTGCTTCTTATGTTTGGCAAATTACTTTTCAGGGACTAAAATTCCTTAAAAAACAAGATGACAGTATTATATTGCGTTATAAAAATAAATACGAGCCAACTCAACATCATGTTGAGCATACTTTAGCGATTACGGAAATTTTTGTTGAGACGCTGGAGGCTGTTCGAAATTCAGAAAAACTGTCGCTTGAAACTTTTTCCTTTGAGCCAAACTCTTGGCGCAGCTACCAAAAACTTTCTGGTGTTGGAATAACCCTAAAACCAGATGCTTATTTAGAGCTGGTTAATCACGATTACGAAGACCATTATTTTCTGGAGATAGACCGAAGCACAGAAAGTCTTGCGCGCATAGTAAATACTTGCAAGAAATATATTGAATATTATCGGTCAGGTATAGAACAGCGACAAAAGGAAGTTTTTCCCTATGTTTTGTGGGTTGTGCCAGATGACAAGCGAAAGCTGGCGATTTCGAAAGTGATTCAAAAAGAACTCTACAGTTTTTGGGAATTATTCACTGTGATTACTTTAGACGAATATTCAGATTATATCAAAGGAGGGGTTTCTAATGAATCAGAAGAATCAAGATAGAGATTCAAAGCAGGCTTTACACACCGCAGATGAAATTTGTCGAATTGGTCGAACGACTTACTTAATCCGTCACCGTTTTACTGGAAATCGCAATCTTGAAAATGTCCTAGAAAGGTTGATTTTAAGCGATAAATCACTACTTTAACAGTAGTAAAATGGTATAATAGAAGTATAAGGTGTGTGAACTCCAAAAGGAGAAAAACACATGAACAGAACTTTGACAATTTCAGATTATAAACAAGTAGATACTTCAAAACTTTCAGATATTACGGTAGTTTATTGTCGCTTAAGTCAAGATGATGGACTGGACGGAGATAGTAACTCAATTACCAATCAGAAGAAAATTCTGCTTGATGTAGTTACAAGAGAAAATCTTTCCAATCCTATTTTGTTTGTCGATGATGGCTTTAGTGGCACAAATTTTGACCGTCCAGCTATTTCAGAAGCACTTAGACTGGTGGAAAATCGGCAAGTTTCAAACTTTATCGTTAAGGATTTGAGCCGTTTGGGTCGGTCTTATATCAAGGTTGGTCAATTAACGGAAATTACTTTTCCGAGCTTCGATGTCCGCTTTATCGCTCTAAATGATGGCGTAGATTCGAATAAGCCTAATGAAACTAATTCTATTTTCTTGCCAATTAAGAGTTTAATGGATGAAATGTATGCGGCAGATACCAGCAAGAAGATTCGGGCGGTGGTTCAAGCTAAAGCCAAAGCTGGCGAGCGAGTAACTACTAACCCACCTTACGGCTACCTAAAAGATTCAAACAATCCTAAAAATTGGATTATTGACCCAGTTGCCAGTGAAGTCGTGAAGCGGATTTTTCAGGAAGCGAAAAGTGGAAAAAGTCTCTCAGAGATTTCGAAAGGGTTAGAAAATGACAAAATTTTTAAACCAAACCGTCACCGAATAGAAATTGGTTTGAGACCTGTTTCTTCCAGTCCAAATGTGGAAACTTTGCCTTATTTTTGGACGCGAGAAACCTTAAGCGCTATCTTAGGGCGTGAAGAGTATCTGGGGCATACGGTCAATCTTCGAACACGGACAAAATCTTATAAAGACAAACGTAAAGTAGATAACCCAAAAGAAGATTGGCTGATTTTCAAAAATACTCATGAAGCAATTATCGACCAAGAAACTTTTGATATTGTTCGAAAAATGCGAAATCATAAGCGGTCTAATCAACGATATAAAAATCGGGCTGGTCACGAAAACTTGTTTGCGGGAATAGTCTTTTGTGGAACTTGTGGGCGAAAGCATTATTTTTGCCCACAAGAGAAAAATGGACTCAACCACGACCATTACAAGTGTTCTGGCTACCGTAAGCCGATTGATGGTTGTGAAAATGCCCACTATATTCAAAAATCTGCCTTGATTGAGATTGTGAGTGGTAAGCTCCGCCAAACTATTCAGGAAGTCTACTTCGACCAAGAAGCCTTTTTGAAAAAGTTAGAACAGCAAAGCCAAGCTCAATTCAGCAAAAACAATAAACGCCAGCGCCAGCAACTTCAAAAGGATAAACACCGCTCTAAAGAGATTGACAGCATCATTCAGAAGCTTTATGAAGATAATCTACTTGGAAAAATTTCAGATGAACGCTTTGTGAAGCTAAGTCAGAGCTATGAAGAAGAACAGAAACAACTTCAAACTTCCATTTCTGATTTAACTGAAAAACTCGCCAAACAACAAGAAGATAGCTTGAATATCTCCAAGTTTATGGCGAGAATTTCAAAATATACAGAGCTTCCAAAATTAACCGTTGAAATAGTGAATGAACTGATTGACAAGATTGTTATTCAGAAACCAACTGGCACAAAACGCAATCGAATTATTCAGGTTGACATTTACTACAATTTCGTTGGAAAATTAAATAATGAAAAAAGCGAGCCAAACAACTAGGCTCGCTAATATTAACCCATTTAACTAAACTGCTATATGTCAGGTCAGCAGAGGGCTGATTTTTTTATCTTACAAACTGATACGTTTTTCTGTTTCAGCGTCGAAGAAGTGACCTTTAGCAACGTTGAAAGTAAGGTTAACTTTTTCACCTGGATTATGGAAGTCACGCGCATCAACACGGGCAGCAAACTCAGTTTCTCCAAGTTTTAGGTAGAGCATTGTTTCTGCACCAAGAAGCTCTGAAACGACGACTTCAGCATCTACATTGGCATCTGGATAAACTTCTTGAACAATTGGACGGCTTGAAACATCTTCAGGACGGATACCAAAGATTACTTCATTGCCTTGATACCCTGTCTCTTTCAAGATTTTAGCTTGACCCTCAGAGATTGCAATATCCAAACCTTCAGAGTTAGTAATGCGGTTACCATCAACCTTAACATTAAAGAAGTTCATAGCAGGACTTCCGATGAATCCAGCAACAAATTTATTGGCTGGCTCATTATAAAGTTCTTGAGGGGTACCAATTTGTTCGATACGACCGATAGTACCAGAACCATCAGGGTTTTTAGTAGAACTCATGATAACGATACGGTCAGCAAGAGTCATAGCTTCTGTTTGGTCGTGGGTAACGTAGATAGTAGTTGCACCAATATTACGAGTAATTTTAGCAATTTCAGCACGCATGGTCACACGAAGCTTAGCATCCAAGTTTGAGAGAGGCTCATCCATGAGGAAGACTTTAGCATCACGAACGATGGCACGTCCCATAGCTACACGTTGACGTTGACCACCAGAAAGGTCTGCAGGCTTACGATCTAAGAACTCAGTCAAACCAAGGCTAGCAGCAGCTTCACGCACACGTTTGTCGATATCGTCTTTTTTATATTTACGAAGTTTAAGACCAAAGGCCATATTTTCATAAACAGTCATGTGAGGGTAAAGTGCGTAGTTTTGGAATACCATGGCAATGTCACGATCTTTTGGTGATTTGTCATTAACCACTTCACCATCGATATAGAGTTTACCTTCTGTGATTTCCTCGAGACCAGCAACCATACGGAGAGTTGTTGATTTACCACATCCTGAAGGACCTACGAAAACGATGAATTCCTTGTCTTTAATATCGATACTGAAATCTTCGACAGAGTAGTGAGTTGCATTTGGGTATTTTTTGTAAATTTTATCCAGTTTAAGAGTTGTCATATCATTTATCCTTTATTATTTAACTGATCCGCCGGTTACACCTTCAACATAGTATTTCTGCATGAAGATAAAGAGAAGGGTGATTGGGATGGCGATGATAATAGCACCTGCGGTAAATGGAAGGAACCATTCATTGATAGCGTCTTGGTTAAGCATTTGATAGAGTCCAAGGGCAACCGTATATTTATCTTTAACGTCACCGAGGATAACAGATGCAAAGATGAAGTCTACCCAAGGTCCCATGAAGGCCATGAGGGCAGTGTAGACGATGATTGGTTTAGAAAGTGGCAAGGTAATCTTAGTGAAGATTTGAAGACGAGTTGCCCCATCAATCATTGCTGATTCATCCAAAGAGTAAGGAATGGTATCAAAGAAACCTTTCGCAATGTAGAAACCAAGAGCTGCCCCAGCAGAATATACCAAGACCAAAGATGTCAGGGTTTGTGTCAAATTGAGGGCCTTCAAAATGTAGTAGACCGCAATCATTGACATGAATCCAGGGAACATGTTAAGTACAAGTGCCAATTTCAAGAAGCCATTTCTGTGTTTGAATTTAATACGGCTAAGTGAGTAGGCCATACCTACGGTAATCAAAGTTGAGAGGATACATGTACATGTGGCAACGATGAAAGTATTGATGAACCATTTTCCAAATGGATAAGCATCGCTGGTAAACAGTTTAATGTAGTTATTAAAAGTGTAAGTCTTAGGGAAGAAGTAAGGCACCGCATTAGCTCCTTCACCACGGAAACTTGTAAGGAAGATCCAAATAATAGGGATCAACCAGATGACAGCTAGAACTGTCAATAGAATATAAGTACCAGTTAGGTAAAGATTTTTCTTACGTTTCATTATTTAGCAGCCCCTTCCTTGAATGAAGATGATCTTGTGTAGGCCAAGAGACTGAATGTTGCAGAGATGGCGAAAATCAAGATACCGATAACAGATGCCAAGTTGTAGTCTTTAGCGCTAACAGTCAGTTTGTAGAGCCAAGTTACCAAGAGGTCAGTTGAACCCGCTTGATAGTATTCAGAGTTAGTAGGTCCACCACCAGTAAGGAAGTAGATAACGTTGAAGTTATTGATATTACCGATGAATTGTTGAATCAATGATGGCGCCATGATCAAGAGAATTTGTGGGAAAGTGATGCTCTTGAAGATTTGGAATTTGCTTGCTCCATCAATTTCAGCAGCTTCAATCTGCTCAGTTGGCAAGTTCATGATGATACCAGTTGCAACCAACATTGTGAATGGAATACCAATCCACATATTAACAAAGATAATAGAGAACTTAGCCCAGAGAGGGTCAGTCAAGAATGGAATTGGTCCATTAGTGAGATGCAAGGTTTGAAGCAAACCATTCAAAGGACCATGGTCATTAAGGAAATTACGCATCAAAAGAAGGGATACGAACTGAGGAACGGCGATAGTGATAACAAAGAGTGTACGCCATACTTTCTTGAATTTAAGCCCCTTAGTGTTGAGCAAGAGAGCAAGGACAATACCGAAGAAGAAAGTTGTTGCTGTTGCAGCAACTGCCCAAATCAAGGTCCATGTCAAAAGTGGGAAGAAAGTACCAGCCATACGACCTTGTAAAACTTCACCAAAACTTGAGAAACCAACCCAGTCAAAGAGTGATTTAGGTGCTGGGTGATTGTGGTCAAAGTTAGTAAAGGCCAAACAGATCATGTAGATCAAAGGCAAGATTGTGAAGAGCAAAACTCCAATCAATGGGACAGTCATAAGCCCCATGTGGAAACGACCATCAGCCAAGGTCTTGAAGTCTTCGACAAAGTTAGGAACTTTACGGCCAGACTGTTTGAGAGCCATGAGATGACGAGCACTCTTAAGATTACACCAGTAAATATAAGCGAAAACTGCACAGAAGATTAATGATGCAAGTCCAAAAATCAACAAGAGCATAGAGTTATCTCCAGCGACTTGAACAGTAAGCTTAACCCCATTAACTTCTTTAATGGCTTCACCCTGTTCTTGAGTCCCTAAGGTAATCATCCCTTTAAGTGCAGGGATGATTTGAATAACGAAAGCTACTAAGAAGGCAATCTCAGAAAGGAGGAAGAGCAAGCCCTTGGCGAACTGTTTGTTGACCAAGTTTGCAAATCCCATTACCAGAAAGGATAATTTGACATCCCATGTACCTTCTTTGAAGACCTGGCGCATAGGAGTTGTGTCGTAGATTGTTTGTGACATAGATATCTCCTCAGATAAATGTTTAATTAGTGATAGATAAAGAGGCTAGGAACCTGACCTGCCTCTTTACCTTCTCATAGTTAGGATTCTTATTTAGCTGCTGCCAAATCTTTATCAAATTGTTGTAATTTAGTAAGGAATTGGTCTTCCTTGATTTTACCGTTATATGCATCACTCATAAGAGCAGCACTTTCAGTCCAGAAGACTGACATTTGACTAAGTTTAGGCATAACAGTTGTGTACTGATCAGATGAACCCATAGTGATTACAGCTTGTGCAAGAGCATCCTTTTGAACAGCTTCAGAAGCTTGAACTTCTTTGTTAGCTGGGATGATGTGACGGTCTTCATTAGTGAATTGGTTATTTTGACTGTCTTTGCTTGTCAAAGCTTGTGCCAATTGGTAAGATGCAGCGATACGTTCTGCGTTACCTTTAGATGGTGTTTGGTTAACTGCGTAAAGTTTAACACCCATGAAGGCTTTTTGTTGAACGTCTTGACCACCGATATTAACTGTTGGGTAAACAGCAACACCAAGATTGTCTTTACCAACAGCTTTAGCAGCTGCAGCGTAGTCCCATGGTCCTGATTGGAAAGCATCAACAGAACCATCTTCGAATTTAGCCATCATATTAGCTGAATCGACATTAACAAAGCCTTTATTGTCTTTTTGAGCTGCGATAAACTTAAGAACATTCACACCAGCTTCGTTACCCCAGTTAGTACCTTTCACATCTTCACCGTTAGGACCAAAGAGTGTGTCACCAACTGAAAGGAAGAGAGGAGCAGTTACATAAGCGTTAACTTCTTTCAAGTTGCTACCAAATTTAGCTTTAGAAGTAATTGTTTCATAAGATTTCACATCTTCTTCATTAAGTTTAGATTTGTTGTAGTATGTAACTTGAGTTTCGATACCGTATGGGAAGGCATAAGTTTTACCTTTGTATTGAGCACCTACAGCAGCTTGTTCAGTATCTTGCTCAGCAATTTCTTTTGAGTATTGCTCTGGAATTTCTTGGATAGCTCCAGCGTCTACCAATTTACCGAGTTGGTCATGTGGAAGTGAGAAGACATCTGCAGCAGTAGAAGCGTCCTTAGTCAAGTTTTCTTGAGCATTTGGATCTTCCATTTCAACCATATCAACTTTGTAACCAGATTTCTTTTCAAACTGTGCTACTGTATCTGAGTATGATTTCTTAGCACCAGTTGGTACCCAAAGTTTCAAAGTCTTGCTATCTGAGCTTGAGCTCTTGCTTGAGTTTGAGCCACAAGCTACCAAGAGCGATCCAGCCACAAGTAATCCAGCACTACCAAGTAATACCTTTTGCCATTTTTTCATTTCTATTTCCTCCAGAAATTTAGTTTACGATAAACGTTATGCAACCGTTTCCACAATCTGTCAAGTATTTTATAAAAAAATTTTTAACTTTGTGCAAACGATTGCAAAACTAAATTGTTTCGGTTATAATTGTTCTTGTATTTTACGACTATAAATATTTATGAGAATGAGAGGAAAATAATGGCTACAATTAAGGATGTTGCCCAAAAAGCAGGAGTAAGTCCTTCAACGGTTAGTAGGACCTTAAAAGATAATCCAGCCATTTCTGAAGAAACAAAAAACAAGGTGCGGGCGGCTATGGATGAATTAGGTTATGTCCCCAATCTTGCAGCTCAGATGTTGGCAACTGGCTTAACTCATAGTTTAGGTGTGATTCTTCCTCCTTTGGCGAATAGAGAAAATATCAGTCAACCCTTCTATATGGAAATTCTAACGGCTATCAATGAAGAAGCAAGTCGCAATTCTCAGGTCGTCAGTATTGCCACAGGTGCTAGTTTGGATGAATTGGTTAAACAAGTCGAACTCATGCATCGCCAAAAACGAGCTGATGGTTTCATTATTCTCTACTCTGAGAAGAATGATCCTGTTAAATCCTATCTCCTAAAAGAAAAAGTTCCTTTTGTCGTCATTGGAGCTGCAGGTGATACAAAAGATAAGGTTACCTACATCGATAATGACAATAAGGCCTTAGGTAAGGAAGCAGTGACTTATTTATCATCTCATGGTCATAAAAAAATAGGTTTTATTACGGATGACCTTTTTGGTCAAGTAGGACAGGAACGTTATCGAGGTTATAAAGAAGCAGCAGATGAACTAGAATTAGAAATCTTACCTGAACTTGTATTTTCATCTAAAACAATCGATAAGCTAAAGAAGGAATTAGATAGATTTTCTCCGACAGCTTTGATTGTCAAGGATGACCTTATCGCCCTTCGTCTCATTCAATGGCTAAACAATCAAGGGATTAGAGTACCTGAAGATTATGCTATCATTTCCTTCAATAATTCTACTTTTGCAGAAATCATGCATCCGTTCTTGACCACTTTTGATATTAATATCCAAGAACTTGCTAAAGAAAGTGTACAAAGTCTTATGGGACTCCTTAAGTCAACTAAGAACAAGTCACAGAAAGTCATCATTCCATTTAAACTTATAGAAAGAGAAAGCGTCTTAACGCATTCATAATATCTTAAGGAGAATCTAAGTAGTTGGTTAGTAAATTAGCCGGCTACTTTTTTATTTTATGTAAGATGACTATTTTCCGGAATTCACTAGAAGCCTCGGCTTAAAAACACTCTCTCAAATTGTAAGCGTTTGTTTTGCGAACAATTATTCCAGAAAAAATAAAAAAAATTTCTATTTTTTTGCTAAAAATTCTTGACTTGTGCAAACGTTTGCATTATAATCATAAGTGTAAAAAATAATTTGAGGTAAACTTTATGAACAAACGAGCAAGCGGTGTATTGATGCACATCACATCACTTCCAGGTGACTACGGGATCGGATCTTTCGGTCAAGCAGCCTATGACTTTGTTGATTTCTTGAAAGAAACAAAACAAACATACTGGCAGATCTTGCCACTTACTACAACAAGTTATGGGGACTCACCTTATCAATCATTCTCTGCGGTAGCGGGGAACACACACTTCATCGATTTGGATTTCCTTATTCGTGACAAGTTTCTAACTAAAGCTGATGTTAAAGACGCTGACTTTGGATCAGATTCAGAGTTTATCGACTATGCTAAAGTTTATGAAGCACGTCGTCCAATCCTTGAAAAAGCAGTAAAAGCTATCTTGGCAGATAAAAAAGAAGCTAAAAAATTCGAAGCTTTTAAAACTAAAAATGCTAACTGGTTAGCTGATTATGCTGATTTCATGGCTATCAAAGAACACTTCGATAACAAAGCACTTCAAGATTGGGATGATAAAAAAGCAGTTAAACGCGATGAAGCAACTCTTGAGAAACTTCGCAAAGAACTTGCTGATGTTATCACATATCACCAAGTGGTACAATACCTCTTCTTTAGCCAATGGGCAGAACTAAAAGCTTATGCTAACAAAAATGGTATTCAAATCATCGGTGACATGCCAATCTACATTTCAGCTGATAGTGTTGAAGTTTGGACTCAACCACATCTCTTTAAACTAGACGCTGAATGTAAACCGCGTTACATTGCAGGAGTTCCACCTGATAACTTCTCGGCAACTGGTCAACTTTGGGGTAACCCAATCTATGCTTGGGATAAACACAAAGCAGAAAATTATGCTTGGTGGGTATTCCGTATTCAAGAATCATTTAAACTTTATGATTACTTGCGTATTGACCACTTCAAAGGGTTCTCTGACTTCTGGGAAATCCCTGGAGGAGATGAAACTGCTGAAAATGGTGAATGGGTTCCTGGACCTGGTTATGACCTTTTCAAAGTGGTTAAAGAAGAATTGGGTGATCTTAAAATCATTGCCGAAGACCTTGGTAACATTGATGATAAGACACGTAAACTTCTTGCAGACTGTGGTTACCCTGGAATGAAGATCGTTCAATTTGGATTCTACGATACTACTGGAAACAGCATTGACATTCCACACGTATACACACAACATTCAGTTGCCTACACAGGTACACATGATAACGAAGTAATCAACGGTTGGTACGACAACTTGACGCAAGAGCAACGTGATTATACTGATGCATACATCAACCGTCGTCAAGGTGAACCAATCACACGTGCTCTTCTTCGCACCCTCTTTGCTACTGTAAGCAACACAGCTATTGCGACTATGCAGGATATCCTTGATAAACCTGAAAATAGCCGTACGAACTTCCCTAACACAGTTGGTGAAAACTGGAAATGGCGTATGCTCCCAGGTGAAATCACTGTCGACAAGAAAGAATTTTTGACAGACATTACAGAAAGATATAATCGAGGTAATAACTAAAATGGCTACATTTACACAATATGTTGAAGCAAAAAACAAAAATCTTAAGGACCTTTCAAACGAAGAAATCTACTATCTTTTGTTGGAATTCGTAAAAGAAGCAGCTGCTCCAAAACCTAAAAACGATAGCAAACGTAAAGTTTACTATATCTCAGCTGAATTCTTGATCGGTAAACTTTTGTCTAACAACTTGATCAACTTGGGCATCTACAAGGATGTTAAAGCTGAATTGGATGCTGCTGGTAAATCAATCAGCGAAATTGAAGACGTTGAACCAGAACCATCTCTTGGTAACGGTGGTTTGGGTCGTTTGGCTTCATGTTTCATCGACTCTATGGCAACACTTGGCATCAACGGTGAAGGTGTTGGTCTTAACTACCACTGTGGTCTTTTCAAACAAGTCTTCAAAGACAACAAACAAGATGCAGAACCAAACTACTGGATTGAAGATCAATCATGGTTGGTACCAACTGATATCTCTTATGATGTTCCATTCAAAAACTTCACATTGAAATCACGTTTGGATCGTTTGGATATCTTGGGTTATAAGAAAGAAACTAAGAACTACCTTAACCTCTTTGACATCAATGGTGTGGACTACGATTTGATTGATAAAGGAATCACTTTTGATCAAGACGAAATCCAAAAGAACTTGACACTTTTCCTTTACCCTGATGACTCAACTCGTAAAGGTGAGCTCTTGCGTATCTACCAACAATACTTCATGGTATCAAACGCTGCTCAACTTTTGATCGACGAAGCTATCGAACGTGGATCTAACATTCACGATCTTCCAGATTACGCTTACGTACAAATCAACGATACTCACCCATCAATGGTAATTCCAGAATTGATCCGTCTTTTGACAGAAAAACATGGATTTGAATTTGATGAAGCAGTAGCAATCGTAAGCAAAATGGTTGGTTACACAAACCACACTATCTTGGCTGAAGCCCTTGAAAAATGGCCTCTTGACTACCTTGAAGAAGTTGTTCCACACCTTGTTGTTATCATCAAGAAATTGGATGCTATCATTCGTGAAAAATTCGAAGATCCACGTGTTCAAATCATTGACAAAGACAACCGTGTTCACATGGCACACATGGATATCCACTTCTCTACAAGCGTTAACGGTGTAGCAGCACTTCACACAGAAATCCTTAAATCTTCTGAGTTGAAACCATTCTACGATCTTTACCCAGAACGCTTCAACAACAAAACAAACGGTATTACATTCCGTCGTTGGTTGGAATTCTCAAACCAAGAACTTGCTGATTACATCAAAGAATTGATTGGCGATGGTTACCTTACTGACGCAACTCAATTGGAAAAATTGGCTGCCTTTGCAGATGATCCAGCAGTTCACAAACGTTTGGCTGAAATTAAATATGATAACAAATTGTCTCTTAAACGTTATCTTAAAGCCAACAAAGGTATCGATCTTGATGAAAACTCAATTATTGATACTCAAATCAAACGTTTCCACGAATACAAACGTCAACAAATGAACGCTTTGTATGTCATCCACAAATACTTGGAAATCAAAAAAGGAAACCTTCCAAAACGCAAAATCACTATCATCTTTGGTGGTAAGGCAGCTCCTGCTTACGTTATTGCACAAGACATCATCCACTTGATCTTGTCACTTTCTGAACTCATCAACAATGATCCAGAAGTAAGCAAATACCTCAACGTTCACTTGGTTGAAAACTATAACGTTACAGTCGCTGAACACCTTATTCCAGCAACTGATATCTCAGAACAAATCTCATTGGCTTCTAAAGAAGCTTCAGGTACAGGTAACATGAAATTCATGCTTAACGGTGCCCTCACTCTTGGTACAATGGACGGTGCCAACGTTGAGATTGCTGAATTGGTAGGACCAAAAAACATCTTCACGTTCGGTAAAGACTCTGATACAATCATCGACCTTTACGAAAAAGAAGGTTATGTATCACGTGATTACTACAAAAAAGATGCTAATATCAAAGCAGCTGTTGACTTTATCGTAAGTGAAGACCTCGTTAAAGTTGGAGATAAAGAACGCTTGGAACGTCTCCAAAAAGAACTTATCTCTAAAGACTGGTTCATGACATTGATTGACTTGGCTGAATACATCGACAAGAAAGAAGAAGTATACGCAGCTTACGAAGATCAAGATGCATGGAACAAAAAAGTTGTTTACAACATCGCTGAAGCAGGGTTCTTCTCATCTGACCGTACAATCGAACAGTATGACAAAGACATCTGGCACACAAAATAAAAATCTAGTTGCATAGAAGGAAACAAGATCAGAAATGGTCTTGTTTTTTTCATGAAAAAAACAGCCTATAGATAAATTAGCTGTATTTACATAAATAATGTTATGTTACCTATGAGTGATAATTCAGTATATCATTCATATAGGCTTCTTTATTTGATGAATCATAAGTTTTAGATGTTGTGTATTTTAGATAATGGATTTCATTTTTTGCATTTCTGGATTCTTCTTGTAAGTAAGAATCTGTAATGGTAATCTTAAAATCCTCGCTCTTCCCTGTTAAATCGAGGCTTAGTGGAAAATTTGTAAATTCATCTGAGTAAAAGGCCATTTTATAAAAGTTGTACCTGTCACCTCTAAATGAATTTAAGTGAGGGAATTGTATATGGTAGATGCCATTCCAATAATTTCCATACTCTCTAATTTCGTAGTCATCGAAGAATTCCTGAATTCTTTCTTTGTTAGCAAAATCCTTATCAAAGGTAACAAAGGGAGCCTGCCAATCCCAGAGTGGGATGTCTCCTTCATTTCCGTAGATAATATAGCTTTGCATTTTTCCTGATTTAGGATTTTTCATCTGAAAGTGGTACTCACTGACACCATCTATTTTTTACTATTATATCATGAAAATCCTTATACCTAAGGCGTCTTCGTGTACTTTGTCACCGTTTTACTTTATAATATAAGTATCACATTACAAGAGGAGACCTCATGAAATATATTGTAAACACATCAAATGATCCTGCCTATAATATTGCCTTGGAAGCCTATGCCTTTCGTGAATTGGTGAATGAAGATGAACTGTTCATTCTTTGGATTAACCGTCCAGCTATCATTGTTGGTAAACACCAAAATACCATTCAAGAGATTAACAAAGAATATACAGATGCTCATGGTATTAAGGTCGTTCGTCGTTTGTCTGGTGGTGGCGCTGTTTATCACGATTTGAATAACCTCAACTATACTATCATCTCTAATAAGGCAGATGAAGGGGCATTTGACTTTAAGACTTTCTCTCAACCTGTAATCGCAACACTTGCTGATTTGGGAGTTAAGGCTGAGTTTACTGGCCGTAATGACCTTGAAATCGATGGTAAAAAGTTCTGTGGAAATGCTCAAGCATACTATAAAGGGCGTATGATGCACCATGGTTGCTTGCTCTTTGACGTTGATATGTCCGTTCTTGGCCAAGCCCTCAAAGTCAGCAAAGACAAAATTGAATCAAAAGGTGTTAAATCTGTACGTGCTCGTGTGACAAACATCGTAGACGAATTGCCAGAAAAAATCACTGTAAATGAATTCTCAGATAAGATCTTGGAAAAAATGAAGGAATTTTACCCTGATATGACTGAATACGTCCTTTCTGAGGATGAATTAGCTAAAATCCAAGAGTCTTATGAGAAGCAATTCAATACTTGGGACTGGACATACGGTCAATCACCAGAATACACAGTAGAGCGTAACGTTCGTTACCCAGCTGGTAAGATCTCAACTTACGCCAATGTTGAGAATTCAATTATTAAATCCGTTAAGATTTACGGAGATTTCTTTGGTATCGGGGATGTATCTGATATTGAAGAGTTGCTGGTCGGTGTACCTTACGAGTACGAAGATGTCTTGGCTAAACTTAAAACCATTGACACAACACATTATTTCTCACGTATGACAACCGAGGAGGTTGCAAAAGCTATCGTAGCTTAATCATTGTTTGAACAATCTGGAAAACTCCAGGTTGTTTTTTCTTGGGAAAAATTCTATAAGTAAAAAATACGTTATAAAGATTTTTCAAAGTCAAAGAACAATAAAGATATTTTCAAAAATTGGTTTATGATTGATTTAGTGTGGTGTTGTGTATATCTGAATAGTAAACCTATAAAGCCGCTAAGTGAAAAACATCTTATAACATCTTTCCGAAAAACTGTAATTTTCTTGAAAGAAAGATAAGGGTGTGGTATACTTCTATTAAGTAATTTTGGAGAAAAAACAAATGAAACGTGAACTCTTGCTTGAAAAAATTGAAGAATACAAAGCTCTTATGCCCTGGTTTGTTCTGGAGTATTATCAATCGAAACTTTCGGTACCGTATTCTTTTACAACCTTATACGAATACCTTAAGGAATATAAACGCTTTTTTGACTGGTTGATTGACTCAGGTATTTCAGATGCTGATGATATTGCCTCAATTGACATCAAAACCTTGGAAAATTTAACTAAAAAAGATATGGAGTCATTTGTGCTTTATCTACGTGAACGTCCATCTTTGAATACCTATTCCAAGAAACAGGGTGTCTCTCAAACAACCATTAATCGTACACTTTCAGCTCTATCTAGTCTCTATAAGTATTTAACCGAGGAGGTCGAGGGACCTGATGGTGAGCCATATTTCTATCGTAACGTCATGAAAAAAGTTTCTACTAAGAAAAAGAAAGAAACTCTAGCTGCTCGTGCTGAGAATATCAAACAGAAACTCTTTCTTGGCAATGAAACCATGGAATTCCTAGATTATGTAGAAAATGAATACGAAGTCAAGCTCTCAAATCGCGCTAAATCATCGTTTTATAAGAATAAAGAACGTGATTTAGCTATTATTGCCTTGCTGCTGGCTTCAGGTGTTCGACTTTCTGAGGCTGTTAATCTGGATCTTAAAGATATCAATCTAAAAATGATGGTCATTGATGTTACTCGAAAAGGTGGCAAACGAGACTCAGTTAATGTAGCAAGTTTTGCAAAGCCCTATCTTGAAACTTATCTCAGTATACGTGATAAACGCTATAAGGCTGAAAAGCAAGATGTTGCCCTCTTTTTAACGGAATATCGAGGGGTTTCAAACCGTATTGATGCTTCAAGTATCGAAAAGATGGTTGCCAAATATTCTCAGGATTTCAAAATTCGTGTGACTCCCCACAAGCTTCGACATACTCTGGCAACACGCCTTTATGATGCTACCAAGTCTCAAGTTTTAGTTAGTCATCAACTTGGTCATGCTTCCACTCAGGTTACTGATCTATATACGCATATTGTTAATGATGAACAAAAAAATGCTCTAGACAGTTTATAATTGGCTATCCCAACCATTCCTAGTTGGAGTGGTTGTTTTTATTTTACATAAATTTAATTATGCTATATCTATTTTGTTACTCCTTTAAACACATAACTATATTTATGTAAACTATCATACACAAAAAACAAACTCTCCTTGACGGAAAGCTTGTTTTTCTTATTAATAATCTTTAAGAGCAGATTCAACGGCTGCTTTTTCTTTTTCAATCAAGTTTACTCGTGCAGCAATTGTCTTAATTCCCATTAAGATATTACGTTCCAAGGCTTTATCACTTGTTTGTGGCTCAAAGAATGCAATATATTGATCAAGACGTTCTTGTGTTTTAAAGATTCCTGCTGGGATATTAACAAAGCTATCAAAGCTCATATCGCCACCAAGGGCTGCCTTAATCCAATCCCAATTATCTTTTGCCCAGTTCCAAACGCTTTCTTGAGCAAATGATTTGTTGAGGAAGTTCATATACCAGAGATACAAGTCTTGAGGTTTAACAACATGTTTGTCTTTAAGCTGACCTAGGACAAAGTCAAGGCCTTCTTGGTTTTTAAGATATGAAACTGCTTGAGTCAATTGGCGACGGAAGTTACTGTCGTTTGTTGCTACGTAAGCATTGACATAATCTTCAACAAGAGTAAGACTGTTTTCTTGTTTCATTTGATTAATGAGAACGAGTCCACGGACACTTGCTGGGATGCTTTCGATGTTTTCTTTATGAGCTTGGAAAACACTTGCAGCTGCAAGGACCGCTGGTTGATAGTCTGCTTGGATCAAGTAGCTAAGGGCTGTTTGGCGGACCATTTCATCTTCATCAGATTCACCATCTTTGGCATCGAAACCAAGGCGTTCAAAGTCGTTTTGGAATTGACGGCGTACCAAGGCATTGTAATGCACTTCTGCTTCTGTGTCTTCATCAATAAAGCGTTTCAAACCAGCTAGAATTTGAGACTTAGCTTGAGCAATCAAGAAGCTTTCTTCTTTTTCAACAAGATCAAGAAGAGCAACTAGGCTGGCATATGAGATACGTCCGCTTTCAGCAAGAAGACGACGTTCTTGCAAAATTTGAAGTTTACTTACAGTATCAAGGTTGGCAAATTCATCAAGGATATTGTCCAAGAGTTGTCCTTGGTAGTCTGTGATGTAATGTGCTGTATTTGCTGTATTAAGGCGGAGAGCACCATTATTTTCGGCAGCAAGCTGGCTATAATTTGGAATCTCAATACGTTCTTCTGAGAGTGTGTCTGGAAGTCCTTTCCAGTTTGTGTTCAATGGGATTTCCCAAAGTCGACCCTTATCTTCATGTTCACCAATGAAGAATTGTTTTTGACTAAGGATAAGTGTATCATCGATAACTTCTGCGCTAACAACTGGATAACCTGGTTGCTCCAACCAAGTGTCCATGAAGCTAGAAACATCTTTACCTGAGGCATCAGAAAGTGCATTCCAGAGGTCACGTCCAACAGTGTTGTTGTATTGGTGTTTTTCAAAGTAAGCTTTAAGGCCTTTAGCAAAGGCTTCATCACCTAACCAACGGCGTAGCATATGCATGAGACGGCTACCCTTGGCATAAACGATGGCGCTATCAAAGAGGGTGTTGATCTCATCTGGGTGGTTAACTTCCATATGGACAGACTGAACACCATCTGTAGCATCACGCTGGAGGGCATGAGGCACACCAGTTGTTTGGAAATCTTCAAAGATGTTCCAGCTAGGTTCAATGGCATCTACTGAAACATACTCCATCATATTGGCAAAGCTCTCGTTAAGCCAGAGATCATCCCACCATTTCATCGTTACAAGGTTACCGAACCATTGGTGAGCCAATTCGTGGGCAACCACGAGAGCTACTTGTTGACGACTTGCAGCTGAGCTATTTTCGTCTACTAGTAGGTAAACTTCACGATAGGTAACAAGTCCCCAGTTTTCCATGGCACCTGCTGAGAAGTCAGGAAGAGCCAGATGGTATGACAATGGGATAGGATATTTGACTTGGAAGTAGTCTTCGTAGAAATCAATGACACGAACGGCAATATCAAGGGCAAAGTCAACGCTGTTTTCAGCTTGTGCAACTGTAGCGAAGACACCAACTTCAGTTCCGTTTTGTGTTTTCGCAGTCTTACCTTGAAGAGCGCCAAAACCAAAGGCAAGGAGGTATGTAGACATACGAGGGGTTGTCTCAAAAGTCCAAACCCCAGTCTCTTCACGCAAATGGCTATTGATTTCAGGCATGTTTGACAAGGCTATATCGCCTTCTTCAGCATCAAATTTCAATGAGAAATCAAAAGTAGCTTTAGCTTCTGGTTCATCAACAGATGGGAAGGCTTCACGCGCAAAATGAGATTCAAACTGCGTTGAAATAATTTCTTTTTTCTCACCATTGTAGGTGTAATATGATGGGTAAATCCCTGTCATATTATCTGTAATACGACCAGAGAATTCAATGACAAGCGTCAAAACACCGGTCTCTGGAAGTTCAATATGGAAGGCTTCGTTAGCATCATCCATTTGGAAGTTTAACGATTCATTATCCAAGAGAACGGAACTAATGGTAAGGTCTTTTTGGTGAAGGGAGATATGGTTATCAAGGGCTTCACCTGTAATGGCAACATTCCCTGTAAAGGTCTTTTCAGAACGATTAATGTCCAAGAAAAGATTGTAATTTTCAGGGATGAAACTTTCGATAAAACGAGCAACAGATGCTGTCATACGTATATACTCCTAATCTAACTTTTCGTATCGAAACAGACTGACAAATGTTTCGATATTAGACTCTTTTACAAAAGAAAAGGGTCTGAATTATTCAATACAAACCCATTATAACATAGATTGGAAGCTTTGCCTACAGTTCAATGATTTTACCAGATTTGAGGTAGACAACCCACTCGCAGAGATTGCGGGCATAGTCACCGATACGTTCCAAATACATAAGTACTTGGAAATATTCTTTGGCAGCGAAGGCAGCATCTGGATTCTTGCGAACACCTTCTACTGTCATGGCTTGAATATCACGGAAATAGTTATCAATGATTTCATCTGAAGCTGCGATTTCATAAGCGCGTTTTTCGTCACTGTTCAAGTAAACATCTAGAGCATCTTCGACCATGTGGCGAACTGCTTTCCCCATTTTCTTGATTTCAGCTTCAATTTCAGTTAGGCGTTCCTCACCTTTAATGCGGATAGTTGCTTGAGCAATAGCAACGGCATGGTCACCCATGCGTTCAACGTCACTAGATGCTTTGAGCGCTGTGATAACTGTTCGCAAATCACTTGATACAGGTTGCTGAAGAGCGATAATTTCAAGCGATTTTTTCTCAAGTTTGGTTTCGTAGTTATTGACGATTTCGTCATTTTCAATGACTTCCTTAGCCAAATCACGATCATGGCTGATAAAGGCACGTACAGCTTTCTTAAGCTGAGCTGCAACCTCTGTACCCATAGCGTAAAATTGGTTGTGGAGTTTTTCTAATTCTTCTTCGAAGGGTGTTCGTAACATCATAATTGTTTTAGTAATCTGTCCTTTCTTAACCGAATTTACCGGTAATATAATCTTCTGTTTCTTTATGTTGTGGATTTAGGAACATGTCTTTCGTTGATGAATACTCAATGAGTTCTCCATCGAGGAAAAAGGCTGTTCGTTGTGAGATACGGCTTGCCTGTTGCATAGAACGTGTGACGAGCAACAAGGTATATTGGTCCTTAAGGTTATATAGGGTTTCCTCAATCTTACCAGCGGAGATAGGGTCGAGGGCAGACGTTGGTTCGTCAAGAAGGATAACCTTTGGAGACGTGGCAAGAACCCGTGCAATACAGACACGTTGTTGTTGCCCTCCTGAAAGTCCAAGTGCTGAGTCATGGAGACGGTCTTTGACTTCTTCCCAGATTGAAGCACCTTTTAGTGACTCTTCTACTGCTTTGTCAAGGACAGCCTTATCTTTGATACCATTGATACGAAGCCCATAAACCACGTTTTCATAGATAGACATAGGAAAAGGATTGGGTTGTTGGAAGACCATTCCGATTTCTTTACGGAGCTCAACGGTGTCTGTTCGAGGACTGTAGACATTGTGACCATTGTAGGAAACAGCACCAGTAAGTGTCCACTCGGGATTTAAATCTCCCATTCGGTTGATAGAACGGAGCAAGGTTGATTTTCCCGATCCTGAAGGTCCGATAAGGGCCGTGATTTCATTTGGATAGAAATCCATTGTCACGTTATTGAGGGCTTTTTTCTTATTGAAATACACCGATAAATCATTGATTGAAATGATAGGTTCAGTCATAAGTGCTCCTTTCTATCCAAAGCGTCCTGATACATAGTCATTAGTTGACTGTAGGGCAGCATCTTGGAAGATTTTCTTGGTCTCATCATATTCGATAAGATCACCAAGGTAGAAGAATGCTGTATAATCACTGGCACGCGCTGCCTGCTGCATATTGTGCGTCACGATGATAATAGAGTAATCTTCCTTAAGTTCGAACATGGTCTCTTCTAGTTGCATAGTAGCTACAGGATCCAAAGAAGCTGCAGGTTCATCCATGAGAAGAATCTGCGGTTTCACGGCAATAGCTCTAGCAATACAAAGACGTTGCTGCTGACCACCTGAGAGGGTAAAGGCAGATTTATGAAGATCATCTTTAACCTGATCCCAAAGACCTGCTTGCTTAAGCGATGTCTCAACAATCTCGTCCAAAGTTTGCTTATCTCTTACGCCTTTACGTTCGTGAGCAAAGGTAATGTTTCTGTAGATAGACTTGGCAAATGGATTTGGACGTTGGAAAACCATTCCAATATGTTTACGCATTTCATAAACATTGATATTACTTGCATTGACATCGACGCCTTGATAAAGGATTTGTCCAGTAACCTTAGCAATATCAATCGTATCATTCATACGGTTTAGGCTACGAAGAAAGGTTGACTTCCCGCATCCTGAAGGCCCAATAAGAGCCGTAATTTTATTTTTCTCGAATTGCATGTCGATGCCTTTGATGGCTTCTTTTTGACCATAATAGACATGCAAGTCCTTTGTTTCAAGAGCGAGCTCCTTCTCTGGGAAGGTGATAATATGACGCTCGTCCCAATTGTATTTTGTCATGATAACTCCTTTAAGCGGATGTTAATTTCTTATGGAGGTATGCTCCCAAACGACGTGCACCAAAGTTGAAAATCAAAATGAAAATCAAGAGTACTGCTGCTGAACCAGCTGATACTGCAGTGGCGTCAGGTGTCGTACCTTCTGAGTTGACCTTCCAGATGTGAACAGCAAGTGTTTCTGCTTGGCGGAAAATCGAGATTGGACTAGAGATACTAAGCGGATTCCAGTCGCTCCAGTTAAGTGCTGGTGCCGATTGACCTGCTGTATAGATAAGCGCTGCTGCTTCCCCGAAAATACGACCAGAAGCAAGAACGATACCAGTAACAATACCAGGTAAGGCCTCTGGAACAACAACGTGTAAGATCGTTTCCCATCGAGACAAGCCTAGAGCTAGCCCAGCTTCACGTTGGGTATGGTGGACTGTTCGCAAACTATCTTCAACCGTACGAGTCATTTGTGGTAGGTTAAAGACCGTTAAAGCCAAGGCACCAGATAGGATTGAAAATCCATACTGGAATTGGACAACAAAAATCAAATAACCAAAGAGTCCGACCACTACTGAAGGCAGTGAAGAAAGGATTTCAATACAGGTACGAACAAAGTTGGTAAGACGTCCTTTTTTTGCATATTCTGATAAGAAAATTCCAGCTCCCATAGAAAGAGGCACAGAAATAATCAGGGTAATAACCAAAAGGAAGAATGAATTGTAGAGTTGAACCCCAATTCCTCCACCAGCTTTGTAAGATGATGATCGACTAGTCAAGAATGACCAGCTGATATGTGGTATCCCGCGAACCAAGATATAGAGAATCAAGGCTGCCAGGATTGTTACAATAATGCCAGCAATCACATAGAGTGTGCTGATGGCAATTTTATCAATTTTTTTAGCGTTCATAATTTCTCTTTCTCTCACGGGTAATGAATTTCACCAACATATTGAAACCAAGACTCATTAATAAGAGAACCAAGGCGAGAGACCAAAGGACATTGTTTGAAACAGTACCCATGACTGTATTTCCGATTCCCATAGTCAAGACAGATGTCAATGTTGCTGCTGGTGTTGTTAAAGAAGTTGGAATCACTGCGGAATTTCCGACAACCATTTGGATGGCAAGAGCCTCACCAAAGGCACGGGCCATACCAAAGATAACGGCCGTGAAAATACCTGGTTTAGCCGCATTAAGTGTCACACGCCAAATCGTTTGCCAGCGTGTAGCTCCCATGGCCAGACTGGCTTCACGATAGTGACGAGGCACTGCACGAAGCGTATCTGTTGTCATAAAGGTTACGGTTGGTAGAATCATGACGAACAAGACAAAGGTACCTGAAAGAATACCAAAACCTGTTCCACCAAAAATTAAGCGAACAAATGGAACCACGACTTGGAGACCAATAAATCCATAAACAACAGATGGAATCCCAACCAAAAGTTCAATAGCTGGTTGTAGGAATTTAGCCCCTTTCGGAGAAATTTCAGTCATAAAGATGGCTGCTCCTATGGCAAATGGCGTTGCTACCAAGGCTGAGAGCAAGGTAACTACGAATGATCCCAAAATCATTGGAAGAGCTCCGAACTTGCCTTCAGATGGCGACCAATCGCCACTAAAGAGAAACTCGATCAAGCTAACTTTATTAACAAAGAAAGTCGCCAGCCCTTTTTGAGCAACGAAAAGTAAAATCATGGCTACGATAAAAACAATCAAAGCTAGGCAAAGGAAAGTGATTGTTTTACCAAACTTCTCGAGGCGTGAATTTTTAGAGGGTGATGTTAATTGTTTCACCAATTCTTCATTTTTCATGCTTACTCCTCACTCTTCTTTGAGACGTTACCATCAGCATCCTTGGTAACTTTCATGCTATGGATGGAAATGTAACCCATTTTTGCGACGACATTTTCTTGGACTTCGTCACTCATCATGTAATCTAAGAATTGTTTGGTATAGCTATCCGGTTTTCCCTTGGTATACATATGCTCGTAAGACCAAATCGGCCAATCGTTAGTTGCAACATTTTCAGCTTTTGGTTCAAATCCATTTAACTTCAATGTTTTAACAGAATCATCAAGGTAGGCAAATGATAGGTATGAAATAGCACCTGGTGTCTGAGCAACGATTGACTTAACCATACCATTAGAATCTTGCTCTTGGGTACGGATTGGCGATTTGCCGTCCATAATCACTGCATCGAAAGTTGCGCGTGATCCTGAGCTGGCTGCACGGTTAATAATAGTAATCTCTAGGTCTTTACCACCAAGCTGTTTCCAGTTTGTGATTTCCCCAGTGAAAATCTTGCGAAGTTGTTCCGTTGTCAAGTTATCTACAGAGACTTCTTTGTTTGTAATCACTGCAATTCCTGCAACGGCAACTTGATAGTCAACAAGCTTACTGGCATCGATTCCAGATTTTTCCTCGGCAAAAAGGTCACTGTTACCAATTTGAACGGCACCGGATTGTACCTGAGAAAGTCCAGTACCAGAACCGCCACCTTGGACGTTAACGATATTCTCAGGGTTCTTTTCAGCGAACCCATCTGCTGCCGCCTCCACTAAGGGTTGAAGGGCCGTAGAACCAACTGCTGTAATGGACTGGCCACGGTCAATCCAAGAGGCACAGCCAGTTAAGACTAGCATGGCCATTGCCAGTGACATAATCACTGCAAGGACTTTTGTTTTTTTCATTTTTGTCCTCCGACATTTTGTAACTTAAGTAAGAAAGTGTCTTATATATATGCTGTAAAAAGACATCTATCTAATTATACCAAGTATAAGATAATTAAGTCATATTAAAGTTTGATTACAGGCCCTTATACATGGAATCTCAATCCCTTAGGATAGTAGTTTTTAACCGTGTTTCCAACGATTTTGGCAAATCCAAATCCATTGCCATCCACTAAAAGCTGATACCAACCGTTTGGTTGCGCTTGATCTAGAGTGACCACATTACCAGAAACGTATTGGGCAAACTGGTCTTGAATTAGCTCTATACTTGAAACAACTTCATCTGAGGTTAACGCAATTCCAAGAGCAAAACTTGGTTCAAAACGTTTTTTCTTAAAGACACCAAGATGCAGTCCATTACGAGCGATTTTAACTTTAGATAGGTCTGGAAGTCCCTTAGGAAGCAGGTAGAGATTGTCCCCAAAAACTTGCAGTAAACCATCCAGTCTAGTTTTAAGGTGTTTTTTTGCAAAATCTTCCCAAAGTTGCTTCTGCTCCTTGTTTAGGTTAGATTTTCCTTCTTTGATACGTGTTTGCTCAGACACGCGCTTATCCTGGAATTTTGCTACAAACTGGCCTTCACCTTTGAAATGGTGTGGATACATTCGAGCTGTTTCTGGAAAATCAATTCCATCACTCATGCCATTCAATTTAGGAATTGCCACCAATTCAAGATCAGGATTATTTTCTAAAATCCAAGCAACAACACCTTCATTTTCCTCAGGAGACCAGGTGCAGGTTGAGTAGATCAATTGTCCACCAGGAGCGAGCATTTTCAAACCGTCTGATAAGATGTCCTTCTGTAATTGTGCCAGTTCATTAGGATACTCCTTATGCCAATATTGGATTGCATCAGGATCCTTACGAAACATTCCTTCTCCAGAACATGGTCCATCAAAGACAATCGTATCAAAATAATTTTTGAAAACTTTGGCTAGTTTATCAGCTGACGTGTTTGTCACAATAACATTTCTCGCTCCAAAACGCTCAATGTTTTCAACCAGAATTTTGCTACGCTTTGGATTGATTTCATTGCTGACCAGCAGTCCTGTATTATCTAGGTAACTAAGAAGATGAGTAGACTTTCCGCCTGGAGCAGCTGCCAAGTCTAAGACACGACTTCCCTTGGATGGAGCTGCCACTTGAGCAACCATTTGAGCAGCTGGTTCCTGAGAATAAACCAAACCAGTTGCATGGTCGGCAGATTTTCCGGAAATTTTACCGTAATGGCCCCAAGGTGTTTCAGGGATAGCATCAGGAAAGTCCTTCTGTTGCTTTTTCAAAGGGTTGGTGCGGTAGGCGGATACGGCTTCTTGATCAAAAGATGCAAAGAAGTCCTCAGCTTCATCTCTAAGGAGGTTATTATATTTTTCTATAAAGTCTGATGGAAATTGCATAGTTTCCTTTCTATCAAAAAACTGGACTAACCAAGAGAACTTGCTGTTCTGATTTGTCCAGTATGGTTTTATGTTTCAAATTAATTTTCTGAGCCCATAATATGCTTGATCTCTTTAAGTCTGTCTTTAGGGACAAGCATCACAGCTTGACGACTAGAATAATCCAGTGGTTCTCCAGAAATGGTCTCAAGGTGATAACCCAATTTTTCTCCCATAATACTTGCTGCGGCATAGTCCCATGGGTAAATAACTGAAAAGTAAGCTAAAATTTGACCAGATAGGACTTTTGACATGCTTAAACCAGCACCACCGTAGACACGAACGCCCAAGGTCTTATCAATAAGGTCTTTTAAGCCGTGAAAATTTTTAGCATACATAGCTCCATTGCTAGCGACTAGGCAACGGCCTAAAGGTCGGTTTTTATATGCTGGAAGCAACTTGTCATTACAATACACATCAAACTGGCCACCACCATAGAAAAGTTGATCAGCCATGACGTTATAAATGAGGCCAAATTTTCCTTGCCCCTCTTCATAGTAGGCAATCATAACACAAAAATTATCTTGTTGGACAATAAAATTGACCGTTCCATCAATAGGATCCAAGACCCAGACATTTCCATCTTTGATATTATGAACCAAGCCATTTTCTTCAGCGAAAATATTGTCTGAAGGGAAGGAGGATTTAATACGTGCCACGAGTAAATCTTGTGTTTGTTTGTCAATATTAGTTACTAAATCATCATAAGCCGTCTTTTCTTCGACCGTGATAGTTTTACTTAAACTTTCTTTAATAAAAGCACCGGCTTCTTTGATGATTTCTTTGGCGAAAATCAGTTTATTTTCCAAGTGATACAAATCCTTTATCTTTTGCTTTAGCAGCTTTGACAGCTTGATAGGTTGAAAAACCGCTAGCTTCTTCAAAGGCCTTGTCTAGTTGTTTTTCAGGCGCTTTGCCTGGAACAACGGTTTTAAATGCCTTATAGGCTTGCAAGAGTTGGTCACGGTCAACCTTGCTCTCGTATGCTTTTTCTACCTGACTCAAAAAATGAAGCACTGTGGTAATTTCCTCAGTGCTCCATGATGGATCGAGTGGGTAGGAATAATTTCCTTTAGTCATTGTTACCCTCAATTTCAGCTCGAATGGTCGCTTGGCGCAATTCTTGCTTTCTATAATCACGAGGCAAAAAGGCACGAATTTCATCTTCGTTGAAACCAATTTGCATGCGTTTGGTGTCCATAATGATAGGTCGACGAAGAAGATTTGGGTATTCAGAAATCAATTGAATGAGTTCCTTGATGGTCAAATCATCCACATCGATATTCAGCTTCTGAAAGACTTTTGAACGAGTTGAAATGATATCTTCAGTACCATTTTCCGTGTAAGACAAAATCTTCATTAACTCATCGTGAGTTAATGGGCTCGTGATAATATTGTGTTCGTCAAAAGCAACTTCATGATTGGTCAACCAGGCTCTTGCTTTCCTACAGCTGGTGCAGCTAGGCGATAAAAATAAAGTTACCACGCAAACACCCCTTTCACTTTAACATTCCTAATCATTATACATTATTTGATTAGTTTTGGCTACGCTTTCTTAAAATTTTTCCGCGATTTTTTTATCAGCCTCCAGTTGAGCACATAGTTCATCGATATTATTGAACTTAATCATATCACGGATATAATCCAGCCAAAAAACTTCGATTGTCTTTCCATAAATATCGCCTTCAAAATCAAAGATATTGGCTTCAAGACGGAGTTCTGTCCCCCCAAAGGTAACGTTTTTTCCTAGGCTAGTCATGGAACGATAACGTTTGCCATCAATTACAACATCGGCGACATAGACACCATCAGCTGGTAGAAAAGTCCTATCAATAGGTGCTAAATTTGCTGTTGGAAAACCAATGGTACGTCCACGGGCATCACCATGCACCACGATGCCACGTGTAGAGAATTCATGGCCAAGGAGTTTATTGGCTTCTTTAACCTTGCCTTCTCGTATTAATTGACGCACACGTGTTGACGAAATCTTTTCACCATCGCTTTGTTGCTCCTCAATGACATGAACATTACCAGAAAAATTACGGGCTAGATAGTCCGCATCTGTTCGATGATGTCCAAATTTGTAATCAAAGCCCACAACAACCTCTTGGGCTTTTAGACGTTTAATATAACGAGCAATGAAATCGTCTGAACTTGTTCGAGCAAAATCACTATTGAAATCTGTTAAATAAAGCTGATCAGTGCCATAGGCTTCAAAAAGATCACAACGTCTCTGAGGTGCTGTGATATGAAGGAGGAGATCATCCGTATACCTTTGAAAAGTCAATTGAGGACTCTCATTAAAGGTAAGGACAGCTACTTCAAGCTGTTTTTCATCAGCAATCTGGCGCGCCTTATCAAAAAGGACCTTATGACCACGGTGAAGAGCATCGAAATACCCTAAGACAAGAACCGTTTCCTTTTCCTGATGGATATCTTTATAATCATTAATAGAAGTTACTTTCATTGACTTAATACTTTTCTAGGTTTATAAACTTGATTTCGCTTTTCCATGATGGCTAGAACCTTGTCTCCTAAAAAGGTCGCAACTAAGGGTTCTTGGCTATTGATAGTAATAAAGCGACCAAATGAAATTTCTTTAGCATCATCCTCAGTGACTTGAACAGCTGGTAGGTCCTGAACACCAAATTCGATGGGAAGGAGGAAGGAAGTATCCCCTGCTTCTACCATTTCTGAAATTTGTGAGAGTGTTAGTGCCTTATCTAAGGTTAGACCAGCTGAGGCTGTTCGACGAAGAGCGGACATATGACTCGCGTATCCGAGTTTAGCACCCAAATCGACAGATAAAGTACGGACATAAGTCCCCTTGCTACAAGCAACACGGAAGGTGAATTTTGCGGTGTTGTTTTCCAATTCAATAGGAGAGGTACGGACAAATTCGGTAATTGTCACTTGACGTTGTGGACGCTCTACTTCTTCTCCAGCGCGGGCGTACTCATAAAGTTTCTTTCCGTTGACCTTAACCGCTGAATACATAGGAGGAATTTGTGTGATTTCTCCTACAAAACTAGCCATTGCCATATCGACGGTTTCTTCATCTAACTCTGTAACTGGAGTTGTTTGAACGACATCTCCACTAGCATCCTCGGTAGTTGTTGAAAATCCAATGGTAATTTCTCCCTCGTAGACCTTTCCTGCTTCAGTCATGTACTCAATAACACGAGTCGCTTTTCCAATCGCTATAGGTAAAACACCAGTAACATCTGGATCAAGGGTACCTCCATGTCCGATTTTTTTCTCTTGTAATATTTTGCGTAGTTTAAATACAGCATCATGACTGGTCATTCCAGCCTCTTTTTTTAGATTAATAATTCCTGAAATCATACTTTTAATTATATCAAAAGCAATCCTAAAGAGCTAGGTAGAAACATAAAGAGGCAGAGAGCAAAGTCTCAAACCTCTTGAGTATTATAGTCATAAGCAGTCGTAAGACTGCTAGCTTTTTAATCAATATCTCTTTTAAGATCGCGTTCTAGTTCAAAGAAAGGTTTAATATCTTGCACATATTCTAGGACACCTTGAAAGTCTCCCTTGTCATCCCTAACAGCTGCATAGGTAACATAGACGAATTTTCCTAAACGTTCAGACTTGAACCACATTGGAACTTGGTCACGCTCACCACTCCTTAGTAATTCAAAAATTTTCTTGACCTTATCAAGTACTTTTGGCGGATGACAAAGTTCAACGTTGCGTCCAATTTGGCTAGGTGTTCGTTTAAAAACCATTTCATTGGCAGGAACATTATCATTATAGTATTGGAAAATATCGTCTTTATTGACGAAAGTGATTTCCAAAGGAAGATGATTGAGGATGAGATTGGCCTGCTCCACAGAAAGATAACCATTGCCAAAAGGTTGCGTTGTTTCTCTATCAACGACAGTTTCAGTTTTTGGTTTTGGGGTGAAGCTGATGGTGAATTGCCCTTCTGGGGTTTCAATAATTCGGGTATTGCCCGTATGTGCGTCAGTGCTCAGACCTGACTGTTCTTGCGATGTTTCCGTATTGTCTTTCTCAAAACGCTCACGCTTAGGTTTCCAGACGGCTGTAGGTTTTATAATTGCATAGCCATAGGCATCACTTTCTTCGGCAATTGAAAGCCAATCATCCTGCGTGAAGGTTTCAAGCAGAATCATAAGTAAGATAGCTTCTTCCTTGAAAATCATAGCTTCAAATTCTTCTGAGAAAGCTTCAAAGGACTTTGAAAATTCTTCGAAATCAGCATCTGGAAGTTCTTTTAGTTTAGCTTCTGCATCTCGAAAGAGTTTTCGGATGTCATCGTCTACACCCCACATAACCTTTGGAGGAGAATCATGACCATAACGCTCCATTATTGGAAAGAAGAGCTTTTCTTTACGTGTGTAATGGTTATGGAATTGTCCCAATAAAGACATCTGATGTTTAAGTCCATTGACTAGGTCAGATTTAAAGTCTTCATTTTCGGGCTTACTGATATTTTCTATGATACGTCGGATACGGAGAATAGCTGAACGTAGTGCTAAATTCTCTTGTTTAAAGACATAGACAGGGTGGCCCTCTTGATCAGCGTCTGCCACTTCCACATCTGCAATAGCTCCTTTAAAGAGGTTCGCGTGAACATTACAAAGGCTCATCACATCTTCAAAGGTAACTCCATCTTCAGAAGACATCAATTCATGCTCCATCATAGAGATTTCAAGGGCAGATACTCCCCTGAAGTGTTGATTGAAGCGCTCTTGAACACTCTCGGGACTGGCTCCCTGGTGTAAATCTAGAAGTATTTCTTTGAGTATTTGAATACGATTGTTTTCCATATTAGTCTCCGATGACATCATAACCATTGAATAGTAAGGTTTGCTTGATTTTATCTAGGGGAATATTAGCTAACTTAGAGCCGGCTTTTAGACTGGTCACCTTACCGACAGTATTTAGCATAGCTGGGTTAGACAAGGGCTTAAAACCAAGGTCAATCAGTAAATCCTTAACCTCTGGATGCTCTTTTATGATTGTTGCGACTGGTTGTGATAAATCTATGGTGTTGGTAGTCATAATGACCTCCTAATAACATATTTGCTACTACCATTATACACGAGAATAATAAAAAAAGACCAACAAATCCTAGTTTGCTGGCTTTTGGTTAATTTCCAAATAGAGCTTCTGTAACATTGTGTTGGATATTTTCCCACTCTTGCTCTGCACGAACCATCTTACGGTGGAAATCGGCACGACCTCGTAGGTAGGCCGCAATTTGGTAATCTTGCTTAACAATCGGTATCTCAGGAATTTTGATGTCCAAGAGGTCAGCTGTCGATAAATTGAGGACAGCCTTTCCCTTATCAGCATAGTCCAAATAGGCACGACCAATATCTGTCTCAAGAAAGAACTTGATGTAAAAACCACGAAGTTTTTCCTTAGGTCGTAATACTGTGATATTTGATGAAGCAACAACTTCACGCTTGCCCTGATCTTCGAAAACAGCAACTTTTTGAACAGTTCCCTTAGATGCAATAAGAACATCTCCATCTTCTAAGAGAAAGCGTAAAAGTTTGCGACGTTCCTCAGAAAATGTTTTTAGGTCATCGTAAGCAATGCCGTTGGGTGTCATATCCGATAGATTAATGACAGCGAATTCGCCAGGTTCTGCCTTAGCAGGGACGGCTTTTCCTTTAAATTGATCGACAACATCGCCTAAACGAACAAGTTTGTCTGTGTTAGCTTCGTAATCAATAATCAGTTGAGGTCTTTCTTTTTCAGACATTGAATCTCCTTTTTATATTTTACTATCCATATTGAGTATTGCTATACAATAATAGCAAGAAGCTAATACTTTTGCAAGTAAAAACTGTAAGAAAGATAAAATAAAAAAGAGACCGGGGCCCCTTTTATAAGCTTTTAACTGCTGCTACTGCCGCTTCATAGTTTGGATCAGTATTGATATTGTCTAAATATTCGACATAGGTAATCTTGTTGTCAGCGTCTGCTACTAAAACGGCACGCGCTAACAAGTGCCATTCTTCAATAAGGACACCATAGTCTTTACCGAAACTATTATCATAGTAGTCAGAGAGCATGATGGCATTTTCAAGGCCTTCAGCACCACACCAACGAGCTTGCGCAAATGGTAGGTCCACTGAAATAGTAATAACTACAGTATCATCTAGTTCTGACAATTCCTTGTTAAAGGTACGCGTTTGAGTTGAACAAATACCAGTATCGATTGATGGAACGATAGAGATAACTTTTTTCTTACCGTCGAATTCTGAAAGTGATTTTTTCGTCAAATCTGTTGCTGTCAAATTAAAGTCACGCAAGGTATCTCCAACTTGAAGTTGTTTGTCTTCTGCTACTGTAACTGGTTTTCCAATAAATGTTGGCATGTTAATCCTCCAATACTTTTTTACTATTGTACTGCAAATAGAGCAAGAAGCCTAAGCATTTGTTTAGAACTTTTCAAACAGTAGTTTAATTTTTTCAGCAATCACTGTATTAATTGCAGGAATGACTTCGTCTGCAAAGTCTTTCAGATAGGGATAATCGCCAACTTGCACACTATATATAGCATATTTGAAAAGAGAAATATCATTTTGGTCATTTCCAAAAGCTACAAAGTCTCTACCAAAGTGGTTTAAAACAGTACTAGCCTTAGTCACTCCTTTTGGATTAATGTAGAGACACCTTTCGATATCATGGTAAGTAAGGTCTAAACATTCCAGTTTGTTTAGATTAAAGATAAGATCTTTTCGTATATCCTCATGCTCTGCAAGTGGAATAACAGCTTTAATAGGCTTATTAAGTTTTTGGACAGGCAAAATCCTTGCTTTGTTTAATGGGTCAACATTTGAAAGGAAAGGAATCTGATCAGGATTTTGTATAGCATAATTAAAGGTATCATCAATAAAATAAGGGAGGTTATAGGTATCACAGTAGCTAACAATCGTTCTGAGAGCATTAGAAGGTATTGTGTATTGAGATACTAATAGTTCATCTTGAAAGACTTCACCACCGTTTAAGCCAACTACTGTCAGTTTTTTCAATTCTCCCTCCAAAATACTAAGACAGTCTCTGTAAGAGCGTGCTGTTGCAAAAATAATCTCATGACCGTATTTTGGTGCTGTTAAAAGAACCTCTTGTAGTTCTTTTGACATGGTTATACCATCAAAACATAGGGTTCCATCCAAATCAAAAACAAATTTCATAGGGATAGTATAACAAAAAACCAGCTAAAGAGCTGGTTTAAATATTTAGTATCAAAATACTTAGATTTTATCAAGGGCTAGTTTTAAATCTTCAATCAAATCATCTGCGTTTTCCAAACCAACTGAGATACGAATTTGATTTGGAGTGACACCACAAGCCAACAAATCTGCTTCTGCCAATTGTTGGTGAGTTGTTGTTGCAGGGTGCACCACCAAAGATTTTGCATCAGCAACGTTAGCTAAATCCGAGAAGATTTCAAGATTATCGATAACGGTACGTGCTTCGTCTTGCCCACCTTTAACATGGAAAGTGAAAATAGAACCTGGTCCTTTAGGGAAGTATTTTTGTGCCAAGTCATAGTAAGGACTTGATGGCAATCCAGGATAGTTCACTTTTTCAACTTTTGGATGATTTTCCAAAAAGTCTACGATTTTTTTAGCATTTTCGACGTGGCGTTCGACACGAAGTGAAAGTGTTTCAAGTCCTTGTAAAAGCAAGAAAGCATTGAAAGGTGCCAAGGCAGCCCCTGTGTCACGCAAAAGTTGTGTACGAAGGGCAGTGATAAATGCTGCTGGACCAACATCACGTGTATAGCTGATATTGTGGTAAGATGGGTCTTCTTCAACCAACTGTGGGAACTTGCCTGAAGCTTCCCAGTCAAATTTACCAGAATCGACAATAAGGCCACCGATAGTTGTTCCATGTCCACCGATAAACTTAGTCGCAGAATGAACCACGATATCTACACCATGGGAGATAACATTGATGAGATATGGAGTACCAAAAGTATTGTCAGCAACCAATGGAATCTTATGACTGTGAGCAATTTCAGCAATTTTTTCAAAATCAGGAATGTTGATAAGCGGATTTCCCAAAGACTCAATCAATACAAGTTTGGTATTATCTTTGATAGCAGCTTCTATTTCTTCAGGATTGTCAACATCTACAAAAGTTGTTGTGACACCATAGCGTGGAAGAGTTTCTTTTAAGAGATTGAATGTTCCACCGTAGAGGGTTGTCGCAGCAACTACATGATCACCAGCATGTGCCAAACCAAGGATAGCATAGGTGATAGCAGCCATACCTGAAGCCGTAGCCAAGGCACCAACACCACCTTCGAGGGCTGCAATACGTTCTTCAAGTACTGCTACTGTTGGATTGGTAATACGTGTGTAAATATTACCCGGTTTTCTAAGGGCAAAGAGATCTTCACCTTCTTGAGCATCGTCAAAAACATATGAAGTCGTTTGGTAAATTGGAACCGCACGTGATTTTGTTTCCTTGTCAGGTGTTTGTCCAGCGTGTAATTGTAAGGTTTCAAATGAAAATTCTCGTGACATATGGGTGTCCTCCAAAACAAAAGTTGCTTTCATTCTACACCCAGAAAAGCTAGCTGTCTAATAGAAATTTTTTATCAATGTGATAGGGAAGGCTTATTAAAAAGGACCTTTCGGTCCCTTTCTATTTCTTCTCAATAGGTGCTACGCTTGCCAAAACTTTTTTAAGTCCAACTTCTGGGAATTTTATCTTAAGTTCTTGTGTCTTGCCACTTCCAGTTACTTCTAGGACGGTCCCATCTCCCCACTTCTTGTGGTGAGCGATATCTCCGATTTCCCAGTCAGTAGCTGAATTGCCAGAGTCTGAAGTCTTACCAAAAGGTAGTCCGCCAGTAGCTTTTGAAAATGGCTGAGCACCAGTATGTCTTTGAGGTTGTACATTTGCTTTTCTGGTCTGAAGCGCTTGTTGTAAACTCATGCCTTGACCAAATTGTGTTGGCTCTTCCTTTGTAAAACGAACACCAAATGATGAATTGGCTGGACGTGCTAGACCTTGATATTGTAATAAATCATCTGAAATTTCACGCAAGAAACGGCTAGGACGATTATAGCTAGTCTTACCGAAAAGCGTACGTGTATTAGCGTTGGTAAGGAAAAGAATCTCTTCAGCACGGGTAATACCTACGTAAGCTAAGCGACGCTCTTCTTCGAGTTCTTCTGGATCCTCTGAGGCACGAGACAAAGGGAAGACTCCCTCTTCCATACCGATAAGGAAGACAACTGGAAATTCAAGTCCTTTAGCAGCATGGAGGGTCATCAAGGTTACTTCTGCTGCTTCCATATCACCATCGTCCGTATCAGCAATCAAAGCTAGATCATTCAAGAAACGGCCTAAACGGTCAATACCAGTCTCATCTTCCGTACCATCGGAGTTGGTTTCATCAAAATTCTTAGTAACAGACATGAACTCTTCGATATTTTCAATGCGTGCTTGACTTTCAAGTGTTTGTTGCATAGAAAGAGCATCCAGATAACCAGACTTATCTAAAACAGCCTCTACCGCTTCAGTAATACTTAGCCCGTCTAGCTGGTCACGTAGATTCAGTATCATGTTAGCAAAATCGTAAACGCCCTGAGCTGCTTTCCCCTTGATCGGTGACAACATAATATTAGCTGATGCATCTAGGAGACTCATGTTTTGCTCATAGGCAAAGGTACGAATTTTTTCGAGTGTACCAGGTCCGACTCCACGTTTAGGTTCATTAACCACACGTTCAAAGCTAATATTATCCGCAGGATTGGCAATCAAGTTTAAGTAAGAAATGACATCACGGATTTCTTTACGGCTATAGAACTTGGTACCACCAACCATGGTATAAGGAATATTTGACTTGAGCAAGGCTTCTTCAATAGTACGAGACTGAGCATTGGTACGGTAGAGTACAGCAAAATCCTTAAAGTTCTTACCTTCTTCACGAATAATATTGTCGATTGTTGAAGCAACAAAAACAGCTTCATCACGCTCATCATTAGCACGGTAATAAACAATTTGTTCACCGTCATCATTTTGTGTCCAAAGTTTCTTTGGACGGCGATTGCGGTTATTCTTGATAACTTCGTTGGCTGCTTGAAGAATTTTCTTGGTTGAACGGTAGTTTTCTTCCAAGAGAACTACCTTAGCTTCAGGATAGTCCTTCTCAAAATCAAGGATATTCTGCATATCAGCCCCACGCCAACCGTAGATTGATTGGTCCGCATCACCTACGACACAGATATTCTTGAAGCGAGAAGCCAAGAGTTTTACCAACTGATATTGAGCATGGTTGGTATCTTGGTACTCATCCACGTGAATGTACTGATAACGTTGCTGATAATAGGCGAGGACATCAGGATTTTTGTCAAAGAGACGTAAAGTCATCATAATCAAATCGTCAAAATCCATAGCTTCACTACGACGTAGCTCTTCTTGATAGGCCTTATAACATTTAGCAACAATTTGGGTGTACATATCACCGGCCTGGTGCTCATAGGCCACTTCATCCAAGAGGTCATTTTTGGCGTTGGAAATCGTCCCTAAGATGGCACGTTCATTCCACTTCTTAGGATCTAGGTTCAGATTCTTGAGAATACGCTTCATCAAAGTACGTTGTTCCCCAGGATCTACGATAGTAAAGTTTCGGTTGTAGCCAATATGGTCCGCTTCACGACGAAGAATTCGCACGCACATACTATGGAAGGTTGCAATCAAGGTTTCTGAAGTTGCTGGATTTAAAGCCATAGCACGTTCACGCATCTCACGAGCTGCCTTATTGGTAAAGGTAATGGCTAGGATATTCCAGGGGTTAATCATTTTCTCGTCAATGAGGTAGGCAATGCGGTGGGTAAGCACACGTGTCTTCCCAGATCCTGCACCAGCCATAATCAATAAAGGCCCTTCAGTCGTTTGGACGGCTTCGGCCTGTTTGTCATTCATACCAGTTAATAATGGGTTCATCATATTCTCCATTCTCAAAAATAGGCTCTACTATTTTATCATTTTTTGGATGAAAATGCAGACTCTATTCATAATGGATCTGAAATAACTTTAGAAGATAATTGTTTGTTTTTATTGGAAGTACTTTGCTTAAGATTACCCATATTCTTAGCTTTTTCTAGCTTTGGGGGAAGACATGCTAAAGAATAATATTCGGATTTTTATACTTTTGATGAAAATTAGTGTTGACACTGTTCGGTTTTTTCGATAAGATATAATCACAATAAAATAAGAACCGAGTGATGTCATCAGGATGACTGGTGATTGACGGACTTCTGGAGAGATCTTGAAGCAGCCTTAGCTGTAAACAAGACACCGAAGGGGCAAGGGGTAACAACCGAAACTCTCAGGTAAAAGGACAGAAAGCATCGCAAGTTTTTTAACTTGTAGTAATAGCTTTGTATTCTCAGAGGTCTGGTTAAGCCAAACCTCTTTTTTGACGTCTCGGTTAAAGGAGATTGTAAATTTATGTTAGACTTTTTTACTACCATTGATGATTTTGTCTGGGGTCCTCCCCTTCTGGTCCTTCTTGTAGGAACTGGGATTTACCTTACAATTCGTCTTGGTCTTTTGCAAGTTCTTCGTCTTCCTAAAGCTTTTAAACTTATCTTTTCTGAAGATAAAGGGGAAGGAGATATTTCTAGTTTCGCAGCCCTTGCAACGGCTCTTGCTGCAACTGTTGGTACAGGTAACATTGTCGGTGTAGCTACTGCCATCAAAACGGGTGGACCTGGTGCCCTTTTCTGGATGTGGATTGCCGCTTTCTTTGGTATGGCAACTAAATATTCCGAAGGTCTTTTGGCTATTAAATTCCGTACACTTGACGACCAAGGTAATGTTTCTGGTGGTCCAATGTATTACATCACACACGGTTTTTCTGGGAAATGGCAAACAATCGCTAAACCCTTGGCCTACTTCTTTGCCTTTGCAGGTGTGCTAGTTGCATGGTTGGGGATTGGTACTTTCTCTCAAGTTAACTCAATCACCGCTTCACTTCAAAATAGCTTTGACTGGTCACCAAAAATCGTAAGTGTCATTCTTGCTTTTATCACTGCTGCTATCATTTTTGGTGGTATCCAATCTATCTCTAAAGTTTCTGAAAAGGTCGTACCATTTATGGCTGGGCTTTATATCTTGGCAGCTCTTGTGGTTATCTTTACTAACTTTAATCAACTTCTTCCAGTCCTTGAAATGGTCTTCCAATCTGCCTTTACTGGTAAAGCAGCTGTAGGTGGTTTTGCTGGTGCAACAGTCTTGGTTGCAATGCGTCTTGGTATTGCGCGTGGTGTCTTCTCAAATGAGTCAGGTCTTGGATCAGCTCCTATCGCTGCAGCTGCTGCTAAGACCGAAGAACCAGTTGAACAAGGTTTGATTTCAATGACAGGTACTTTCATTGATACGATTATCATCTGTACGCTTACTGGTCTTGCCATCCTTGTAACGGGTCAATGGTCAGGTAGCCTAGAAGGTGCCCCAATGACACAAGCTGCCTTCTCTTCTGTTTTTGGTACATTTGGTGAAATTGCCTTAACACTTTCTTTGGTTCTCTTTGCCTTTACAACAATCTTGGGTTGGTCTTACTACGGTGAACGTTGTTTCGAATTCATTTTCAAATCAACTAAATTCCTCCCACTCTATCGCCTTATCTTTGTGGTCATGGTTGCCCTTGGTGGTTACCTTACACTTGATGTTGTTTGGAAAATTGCGGATATCGTAAACGGTTTGATGGCTTTGCCTAACTTGATTGCCCTTCTTGTCCTCTCACCAATCATCTTCAAAGAAACTAAATCTTACTTTGAACGTCACAAATAAACAAAAAGAGCCTAGGCTCTTTTTTCTTGACTTTATCGGCACCAATCCTTGCTACTACTGGTCTTTTGCGTTACAATGAAATTAAATCATTTTACAACTAATAGAGAAAAAATCCAAAGGAATAACTATGTCAATTACCAAAGAATTTGATACGATTACTGCAATTTCAACACCTTTAGGTGAAGGTGCTATCGGTATCGTTCGCCTATCTGGAACCGATGCAGTTGCTATTGCTAATAAGGTTTTCAAAGGAAAAAATTTAGAAACGGTCGCTTCACATACTATCAATTACGGTCATATCGTGGAAAATGATGAAACCATTGATGAAGTCATGGTCAGTGTTATGCGTGCACCAAAGACCTTTACGCGTGAGGATGTCGTAGAAATCAACACCCATGGTGGTGTCGCTGTAACCAATGAAATCCTTCAACTCCTTATCCGTTCTGGCGCTCGTATGGCCGAACCTGGAGAATTTACCAAACGTGCCTTCTTGAATGGTCGTGTGGACTTGACCCAGGCCGAAGCTGTTATGGATTTGATTCGTGCTAAAACTGATAAGGCTATGGCCGTTGCCGTTTCTCAACTTGATGGTTCGCTCAAGGATCTCATTAACAACACTCGCCAAGAAATCCTTAACACTTTGGCTCAAGTCGAAGTGAATATTGATTACCCAGAGTATGATGATGTTGAAGAAGTTACTACAAATCTTGTCCGTGAAAAGACTCAAGAGTTCCAAGCACTTCTAGAAAATCTTCTGGCTACTGCCAAACGAGGAAAAATTCTACGAGAAGGTCTTTCAACGGCAATCATTGGTCGTCCAAATGTCGGAAAATCTAGCCTTCTTAACAATCTCCTACGTGAGGAGAAGGCTATCGTTACAGACATTGAGGGTACAACACGTGATGTCATTGAAGAATACGTTAATATCAAAGGCGTTCCACTTAAGTTAATTGATACCGCTGGTATCCGTGACACAGACGATGTTGTTGAAAAAATTGGTGTGGAGCGTTCTAAGAAAGCTCTTGAAGAGGCTGACCTGGTTCTTCTTGTCCTTAATAGCTCTGAACCGTTAACTGAGCAAGACCGTACATTACTCGAAATCAGCCAAAATAGCAATCGAATCATTCTCCTAAATAAGACAGACCTTCCACAAGCAATCCAAATGGAAGAGCTTCCTGAAGATGTCATTCCGATTTCAGTCCTCAAGAATGAAAACATCGACAAAATTGAAGATCGCATCAATCAACTCTTCTTTGATAATGCTGGTCTAGTGGAGAAAGATGCTACTTATCTCTCAAATGCCCGTCACATTTCACTCATTGAAAAAGCCCTCGAAAGCCTTGAAGCAGTCAATCAAGGTCTTGAATTAGGCATGCCTGTTGACCTCTTACAAGTAGATATGACACGTACTTGGGAAATTCTGGGAGAAATCACTGGTGATGCTGCCCCAGATGAACTCATTACGCAACTCTTTAGCCAGTTCTGTCTAGGAAAATAAACATAACTAAATTTATGTAAAAAAGATGCTCTGTCATCTTTTTATTTTTTGTATCATAAATACAGAAATAAAGTTATGTAAACTAAAACCTATCAATACCATAAGACGATTACCTCATGCTTTTTAAGAAAGAAAATGCTATCATGGTACTATCCTATGATTTTGAAAGGTTTGTCATGAGTCAAGCAACTACTGATACTGATTTTAAACATTTGATAGACTTTGACGATAATCTGCTTCCTTTTCGACTGACGGAAACTAAGGTTGAAAATGGACGCCCTGATATTCTTTTTCATTGGCATCCTGAACTTGAGATTCAGTACGTTTATGAGGGGACAGCTCGTTATCACATTGATTATGACTATTTTGACAGTCAGGCTGGAGATATCTTTTTAATACGTCCGAATGGCCTTCATTCGATTCACCCCGTAGATAATCAGCCTCATCATACGGACACCTTACATTTTCATTTGGATATGCTGGGACAGTCGCTGGTGGACCCGCTTAGTCTACGCTACCTACAGCCTTTACAGAATTCTAATTTCAAGTTTAAACAATGCCTGAGACCGTCAGACGAGGGGTATAGGGAAATCAAAGCTCTCCTCTTTGAGATTTTTAAAATGATTCGTCAGAAAGATCGTCACTATGAACTCCTTCTCAAGTCAAAACTAGAAGAATTAATTTACCTCCTCTACTTCTATCGTTTGGTAGAGCGCAAAACTTCTGATGATCATTATCGTAAGAATGAAAAGATTCGGGAAATCATTGATTATATTAATCAACATTATGCCGAAAATCTGACTATTGAAAAGTTATCAGAGCTTATGGGGTATAGTAAGACTCACTTTATGACGATTTTTAAGCAACATACAGGTACCTCTTGTACAGAATTTATCATTCAAGCAAGACTCAATGCTGCTTGCGAGGAGCTTCGTAATAGCGTTAAACCAGTTTTGGAAATTGCTACTAATGTTGGTTTTAATAACCTATCCAATTTTAACCGCCAATTTAAACACTATTACGACCAAACACCAAGCCAGTATCGTAAGACACATAGTAACAAGAAGAAAACAAAAAAGAGTTAGCCAAATGGTTAACTCTTTTTTTATCTGTAAACTTCTTAGTTTTTCTCTTTGCCTTTGTGTTTACCACTAAGTCCAAAGAGAGTTAGCAACATACCAAGTCCAAGAAGACCAGCGTGTGAGCCCTTGTCACCTGTTGTAGGAAGAACTTCAGTTTGAGCAGAAGCTTCTGTCGCTTTTTCAGTTTCTTTAAGTGCTTCACTTCTTGTTGAAATGAAGAATACTTTTCCATTAGGAGTCGTCACTACTTTAGATACGACTGGTTTGCTAGTTTCTAAATCTTTAGCAATAGTTGATGGAGTAACAGGTTCCAAAGGATTAAGTGTAGGGTCTGCTGCATTTTCTTTTTTGTTCAAGGCAGCAAAATCAGCACTTGAAATTGAAATGGTACGTGAATTTGGATTGATAACGGCATACTTAGAAAGGTCTGCACGTGTCAAGTAATCCGCAAAGACTGTGTCCATTGAAGGACCTTCTTCACGAGGACCACCTAGCATAGTGAAGCCATCACCACCAGCAGCCAAGAAGTCGTTGGTTACAAGATAGTAAGTTTCGTTAGTGTTAAGTGGTTTATAGACACCAGTTTCTGGGTCCAAAATGTCAATTGACAAGATACGTTTTTCAGCTGGAAGAGTTGTGTCATAGTAAACACGAGCTCCTGAGACTTGAAGGAAACCACCAGATGGTTCAAGAAGAGGTTGGCCATTTTCGTCCAGAACAGTTTTACCACTTTCGTCAACTTGGAGAATAGAACCAAGAGATTTGACAAACATATCATGGATATTTTGACCTGTTACTTGAATTTGAGCAACTGAGTTACCAAATGGAAGAACGGCAATGATATCACCTTTAGTGATTGTTTTGTCTTTGGCGATTGTTTCACGAAGACCACCACCATTTGTCACGGCAAGGTTAGACTTGTGTGTGAAGGCTGATTGTCCGTAATCTAAGAGAGCATCGGCGACCACATTACCAAGGTTAGTTTCGCGAACACGAACGTCCATACGGTCACCGCTAAGTTTAACTGGGCTATTTTCAATAACGACTTTTGAGGAATCCGCCTTGTACTTAGCTTGGATATCATCAATCATAGCTTTAACTGTTGGGTTAACTTGATAATTTTTCTTAGCTTCGTCGTGTGAGATCACACCATGTGACAAGACACGGTCAGAATTATAAACGACGCGGCCAACATTGTTAAGGTAGCTACCAGTTTGGTTGTAAGTAACGTTATCGCCGTATGTCGCTGTGTGAAGAGTGTGTGAGTGACCATCGAGGACAAGAACACGTTTTCCTTTCAAAGGGGCATAATTTGAAAGAGCTTCTGCCAAAGTTGATCCACGCCATTCAACTGGAGTTGTTGTATCAATCCCCAAGTGACTAAGGACAACATAAGTCTTGTATTCCTTACCTTCGGCACGGGCATTTGATTCCACTTGGTCAACAACAGCCTTAACTTCAGTAATAGGATCAGTGAAAGAGACACCTGGGATATTACGTGGGTGTGTCTTAGTAGCTGTCTCCGGTGTAGTGACACCAATAACAACGACTTCATCTCCATCAACACCAGGTGTTTTGTCAACGATTGTAGATGGTTGGAAAAGACGTACGCCATTTACATATACGTTAGATGTGATGATTGGGAAATTGATTTGTTTGCTCAAACGACGCAATTGGTCAAGACCAAAGTCAAACTCATGGTTCCCCACTGTCATGGCATCAAAACCAACAGCATTCATGACATTTGCCATGTCTTCACCCTTAGAACTGTTTGAAATTGGAAGACCTTGGAATGAGTCACCAGCATCAAGGACGATGGTTGTTCCTTTCGAACGATAATCATTGACGATACCAGACAAAAGGGCATCACCAATAACCCCATTACGATCATCTTCAACCATACGACCATGAACATCGTTGGTGTGAAGGACTGTTACAGTATCGTTGCTGGCACTTGTGCTAGAATTTGTTACGACTTCTGTTGTAGGAGTTGCGGCTACAGTTGCAGTTTCGCTTGCTGTGGCAACGGGTGTTTCGCTTATTTCAGCTGTTGAAGCAGTAACAACTGATGTTGAACTAGCTACTGGTGCTGCAGACTCGCTAGATGCAGTTGTTGCTGCAGTAGATGTCGCATTGGTAGTTGCCTCTGTAGCTACTACTTCAGTGCTTGGTGCTGTAACAGCTGCATGAGTTTCTACCTCGTCAGCTTGGACAGCATTGGCCAAGATGGCAGTTGAGACAAGTAGGGTTGATAGGGTCGTTGCAACGACTGTTTTCTTCTTCATTCCAAAATACCTTTCTGATTTTTAAATCGTTTTTTATTATACCACATTTATAAGATTAGAATTAAATAAACTTCAATATTTTATTAGATATTCAAACAATTCTTTCAAAAAAGTCAATAGGTAGCTAAACGTTTTTCTAGATAACCTTGAAGCAGTTCAAAAGTAAAGCTCAAAGTCCAGTAAATAAGGGCGATTAGGATATACATTGACATGTAGTCATACTCACGCCCACCGATAATCTTAGCATTTTGGAAAATGTCAGGCACTGTAATCATAGCAGCTAATGACGAACTCTTAACCATATCAATAATAACATTACCAAGTGGGGCTACTGCTATACGCATGGCCTGAGGTAAGATAATTCGACGGATAATAGATTTCTGAGGAAGGCCAAGAGAACGAGCGGCTTCCCACTGCCCCTTATCTACTGCAGCTATGGATGAACGGAAAATTTCTGCCATATAAGCGGCACTGACACATGAGAAACCAATAAAGGCACAAAGAAGGGCAGGCAGCTGAACACCAATGTAAGGCAGACCAAAGTAAAGAATGAAGAGGACGACCAACATAGGGACCCCACGCATGATGGAAATATAAACACGGGCAGGATATTTCAACCAAGGTTTTTGCGACATCCGCATAAAGGCAAGGATGATGGCAAATACATTCCCCACCATAAAGCTTAAAAGGGAAATCCCCAAAGTATAGGGCAAACCTGATAGGACATAGGGAATGCTTTTTAGAATCAGTGAAAAATCAATAATCATAAGTCTATCTTTCTAAACATTTCTTTAGCAAATAAGCGATCCAATTGGATCGCTCATATTATTCAACGTCAGAGATGTCAATCTCAGTGTAGTCAACTTTCGTTTTCTTTGTAACGTCTTGACCAGCAAAGAACTTCTCTGAAATCTTGGTAAGGGTACCGTCTTTCTTCATATCTTTGATAGCTTTATTAACTTTTTCTTGAAGGGTTTTATTCTTCAATGAGAAAGTAAAGCTTGTTGAGTAAGGGTTACTGTAGATACCATCGTTGATCTTAACAGGGTACTTATCTTTGATAGCAGCTACTGCCATCTTTTGCAAGTAGTAATCGTTGACGATAACGTCTGTACGACCATTTACCAAGTCTTGCATATAAACGTCATTGGTAACATTGTCATAGACGACGAGTTCAGCACCCATTTTTTTGGCAATCTTCATGTATTTAGTACTTGCAGCACCGGCTGCTTTCTTGCCTTTAAGGTCCTTCCATGAAGAAATTCCTGAGTTATCTGATTCACGAACTACCATAGAAGTGAATGAATACTTGTATGGTTCAGAACGCAAGAATTTTTTGACATTCTTGTTGTCGTCTTCGAGTGAGTAGTTGGCGATATCGACTTGACCACTATTTACAGCAGTAAGCATGCCATCCACGCCCATCTCAGTGAATTCAATTTTCAACTTAAGACGTTTTCCAACTTCTTTGAGAATCTCAACGTCATAACCAGTCAGATTATTCTTATCATCGTGGTAGCTTTGAGGGTAAAGAGTTCCAGCAGTCGCAACCTTGATGCTCCCACGTTTCTCAATCTTTTCCCAGTTCTTCTCACCTGTACTCTGTGACGAGCAGGCAACCAAAAAGACCGCAGCCAAAATTAGGCTAAATACGGCGAAAAATCTCTTTTTCATCTATGTGTCTCTCCTTAAAAAATGAAGTTAAGTTAAAAACTTATAATCTTAGCCTACACTATTTGAAAGGGTTTCACAAAATATTGAACTGAAAATGAGAATGTCTAGCTAAAAACCGAACATTCTTCCATCTGTTGGGCCAAGTGTAAGAGGAGGTCCTCTCTTCCTTTAGCAGCTGTTAATTGAACTCCAAGTGAAAGACCTTGCTCATCCCGATAGACAGGTAAAGAAATTGATGGTTGTCCCGTCAGGTTTGCTTGTTGCGTGAAAGGTGTCCAATCTAAGCTATCCGCAAACATTTCCCAAATAAGTTCCTGTTGCTTTGGCCAGTCAAAATCAGCCATATGTTTGAGTTGATTTTGTAAGTTTTCAGAGAGGGCAAACTGTCCATGCTTAGGTGCCACATCCGCAACTGTTGGTGTCAGAAGAATATCGTAAGACTCATGAAATTTCGCCATCTGATGGCTATACTGATCCCACTGGGCAAGGATTTTAGAGTAAATTTTAGCAGGAATCTTTTGCCCAGATTGGAAAATAGCCCAAGTCATCAACTCCATATCTTCAAAGGTTATCTTCCGTCCTAAACCAGCCTCTATGGAATCAAACATAGCAGCCGTCTCGACACTATTCATGATGTAGTAAGACTGCATAGTTTCAATCCCATTCAAGAGCTGGTCGTTGATTTCATGCACATGATGCCCTAGACTTTCTAATACTCTAGCAGCCTTTTTTGTCGCCGCAATAGCAGATTCTGACACCATACCACCAATAGGAGAGACAGTTGAAAAAGCAATCTTCAAAGGTCTAACTGGTTCTTCTAAAGACACTTTGCTAAGCTTCGGTAGAATAAAGGGACTTTCCATCTGACACGTCTGCATGTGATAGAGCAAGCGTTTTGTATCGCGTACAGTCTTAGTCAAAGCAAACTGGACAGAGGCTCCCTGCCAGCCACGGAAAGAACTAGGACCGACAGGAATCCGTCCTCTTGTAGGCTTTAGCCCGATAAGTCCGTTAAAGGAAGCTGGAATACGGATAGAGCCTCCACCGTCACTAGCTGGTGCCAAGGGAGAAATGCCAGAACTTATAAGAGCTGCCGCACCACCACTTGACCCTCCAGCATTTCGTGTCACATCGTCAGGCAAATTAACAGGACCATGAATCTGAGCATCACTGATATTTTTGAAGCCAAACTCAGGAGTACTAGAACGCCCTAAAATAATAAAGCCCAGTTCCTCAAGTTTCTTAACATAATTATCTGTTTCCATTGCATGATAACTTGTAAATAGGCGAGAACCCGCTGTTGACGGCTCACCAGCTTGCTCTTGACCTAAATCTTTTAGAAAAATCGGAACTCCAGCAAATGGTTTATCTGAAAAGTCTCTAGTTTCTGCTTCTTTCAATGCTTTATCGTAGCGTTGACTGACGATAGCATTGAGTTTAGGATTCGTCCTCTCTGCTTCATGAATGGTAGCCTCCACTAGTTCTTGGGGACTGACCATCTTATTTTGCACGGCTTCAGCCATTGCCGTCGCATCTGACCTCTCATTAATTGTCATCTTCTACTCTCCCTGCTTATCTTTTCCTAAATTATACTAAAAAAAGCGAAACGCCTAAAACGTTCCGCCTTAAATCTTGATAATTAGTCTTGCCAAGTTTCTTGATTTTCTTTGAATTTTTTCAAAAGTTGAAGTCCATCTGCTGTGATGTAGCCTTGAACTTTAGCGACTTTGATCAACTCAGTGTAGTTTGAAAGAGTAACCAATTTCACACCAGCATCCGCAAAGTTTTTCTCAGCTTTTGGCAATTCATAAGTGAAGATAGCCACAACACCGATAACATCAGCCCCTTCACGCTCTGCAGCTGCTACAGCATCAAGTACTGAACCACCAGTTGAAATCAAGTCTTCAACAACAACCATTTTTTCGCCTTTAACCACACGACCTTCGATTTGGTTACCAGCACCGTGATCTTTTGGTTTGCTACGAATGTAGGCAAATGGAAGGTTCATCTTGTCAGCGATAATCGCACCGTGAGGAATACCAGCAGTTGCAGTACCTGCAATCACTTCTACTTCAGGGAATTCTTCCTTAATCTTTTCAACAAAACCATTTTCAATAAGTGTACGAGTTTCTGGGTAAGACAAAGTAATACGGTTGTCTGTGTAGATTGGTGATTTGATTCCTGATGCCCATGTAAATGGTTCTTCAGGTTTAAGGTAAACAGCCTTGATATCGAGCAAGTCAGATGCGATTTGTGTTGCTAATGTCATAATTATTATCCTCCGTAAAGCGTTTTCTATTCTTTATTATAACCTAATTCCATCTATTTTCCTATGAAATAAGGTCTTTTTGAAAATTTATTGACCGTTCCATTGGTCCTTAATGTCATGATAAGCTGCTACTGGATCATCAGCTTGTGTAATTGGACGACCTACAACAATGTAATCTGAACCAATTTGGCGAGCATCGGCAGGTGTCATAACACGTTTTTGGTCACCAACTGCTGCTCCTGCTGGACGAATACCAGGTGTCAAACAAACGAAATCTTCATTTGTTGCTTCTTTGATTTTTGCTACTTCATGTGCTGAGCAGACAACACCATCAAGACCTGCTTCAGCAGTCTTCTTAGCATAATGAACCACTGATTCTTGAAGTGTGGTTTGGATATTTTGGAAATCACGCATCTGCTCTTCAGAGGTAGAGGTCAGCTGTGTTACAGCAATCAAGATTGGACCATCTCCCAAGCCCTCACGCGCAGCCTTCATCATTTCCACACCACCAGCCGCATGCACATTAGTCATATCAACGCCAAGGTTAGACAAGACACGCATAGCTGATTTCACAGTATTTGGAATATCATGAAGCTTTAGGTCAAGGAAAACACTATGGCCAAGCTCTTTAACGTAGCGCACAATCTCAGGCCCAGCCGCATAGTAAAGTTCCATACCAATCTTCACATAGAGCTTTTCATCAGCAGGAAACTTAGCAAGGAAAGCCTTCACATCCTCAAAAGTCGGGAAATCAAGGGCAATAACAGGACGATTTTCTCTCATTTCTTATATCCTTTCACACAAAAAACCTCCGCCAGTCAGCGAAGGTTGCACGAAAATAGGGCAGTCCCTACCCTTTAGTGATGCCGTAGCATCTCAGTACACCTTTCTCGCCTCTCTGGACTCGATTAAAGGTTCAGTTCAATTTGTTCTATTATAGCGCTTTTATAAGGGAATGTCAAAGGAACTCTAAAACTAAAAAGTTCAGTTTTAGAGTTCCTTATTTGACACTTATATTTTATTAAAGTAAAGAGCAACAGTTACAAGTTTATATTTTCGTTTCGTCGAAACAACCTGAATAAAACATATCCAACTGAAAATAATATATTAAATATTAATAAAATATAGATTAATCCAATCTCTCCATCTTTCAAAAAGCCTAAGCCTTCAGTAGCATGAAGAACAATTATCTTGGTATGATTATCATCTGTGATAACCATATTATGAGTGGTAGATAAATCTGTTAGACTTTCAATAAACGTACGTCCAAAGAATAACATCATATAGAGAAAAATTATTAGAAAACAATCTGTTGATAATCTCCACATTATCTTAATATACCGAAAAAGGAAAGAAATTACATTATAAAAATATGGATCAACCTTAGAACTAATAACGAAAGAGAGAGTTATCCAAATAATATAAAATACTATGCCTACTAACATAGCGATATATATTACGTCAAAATAACCGTGAAAAAGGAACTCACTTAAATTTATTAGTACCTTCATTGAATTGGAAATAAAAAATTGTTTTATAGATAAATTATCAATTAGGTAGCTATTAAGCAAAAGTATTATTACCATTATGGTAAAGAATACCGTTCGAGAATTATTTGTTTCTTTTCCATGCTTTAGTATTTCTTTAAATATTGCGATAATAGAATCCATCGTTTATCTCATCATACATTTAGTTTAAACTTTTTTGATTTTATTTCCCCAACAACTCTCTTCGAACTTCCTTACGTAAGTCTTCAAGTGTTGTGATGCCGTACTTGTCCATGACTTCAGGGAGTCTGTCAATGATTTTAGGGCAGGCATAGGGATCTGCAAAGTTGGCTGTTCCGACACCGATGGCTGAGGCACCAGCGATAAACATTTCGATAGCGGCTTTGGCACTGTCGACACCCCCCATACCGATGATTGGAAGGTCTGAAGCTAGAGCAACTTGGCGGATAAGTTTAAGGGCTACTGGAAATACGGCTGGCCCCGACATGCCACCTTGACCGTTGGCAATGATAGGTTTGCGAGTCGCCAAGTCATAGCGTGTTCCGACCAAGGTGTTAATCATGGTGAATCCTGTCGCACCGGCATCTTCGACTGCTTTGGCGACACTTGTGATGTCAGCGACGCTTGGAGTCAGTTTGACATAGACAGGCACATCAGAGTGAGAAACACTGGCTTTTACAGCCGCATAGGCAAGCTCTGGGACTTGTCCGATGAGAAGGCCGTTATTACCATGGTCCACGTTTGGACACGAGATGTTAAGCTCGATAGCTTTGACGTTACTGGCTTTGGAAATCTTGTGAGAGACTTCCGCATATTCTTCGTTAGAAAATCCAGCCACATTGGCAATGATTGGCAGATCAGGATAATGCTCCTGCAACCAAGGAAGTTTTTCAGACAAGACAGCATCAACACCAGGGTTTTGCAAGCCAATGGCATTAAGCATGCCTGATGGTGTCTCAGCCACACGGGGTGTTGGATTACCGAAGCGAGGGTTGGCAGTCGTTGCCTTAATCATGATTGACCCTAGTTTATCCAAATCATAATATTTGGCATACTCTTGACCGAAGCCAAAGCAACCTGAGGCTGGAATAATGGGATTTTTCAAGTCAAGCCCTGGAAGGCTAATAGCTAAACGATTTTCTGATTTAGTCTCTGACATGGTAACCTCCTAGACGATGACTTTTCCGGTAGGGAAGACTGGCCCTTCCTCGCAAACACGAAGATTTTTGGCGTCTGATTCTCCTTTAACGTGAACCACACAGGCATAGCAAGCACCCATACCACAAGCCATACGAGCTTCCATAGAAACATAGGCATGAGGATGATTTTCAAACTTGCTATCGACATATTTAAGCATGCCTGGAGCTCCGCAACTGTAAACGGCATCTGGAGTCCAGTCGAAACCATCAATAACCGTCGAAACGTAACCCTTGATACCGTATGAACCGTCATCAGTGGTCACATAAACATCACCACAAGCTCTGAGCTTGTCCTCCAAGATGACGGCATCCTTATTGGCAAAACCAATCACAGACACAACTTCCACCCCTTTAGCCCTCAACTGTTTAGCCGTCTCAACCAAAGGTGGCACACCGATACCACCACCAACAAGGAGAGCTTTCTGCCCAGCATCGACAACGGAAATATCAAAACCTTTTCCCTGAGGGCCCATGGTATCAATGGTTTGACCAGCTACCATCTTAGAAAGAATAGCTGTGCCCTCACGCTCCACACGATAGACAATGGTTGCCTCTTTCTTGTCGTAGTCAATCTCTGAGATGGAAATCGGACGACGAAGGAGCTTACTTGGGTCTGGCACCTTGAGGTGGACGAACTGCCCAACCTGCATATCTGCAACCATCTCTCCCTTAAGAACCATCTCGAAAATACGAGGTGCAATCTCACGCTGACTCACAATAGTTAAATCTTCAACTAAAATCATGACAACCCTTTCTAAACTGCAAAATGTCATCAAAAAAACCTCGCCACATGGCAAGGTCGCACAAAAAATCACAGGAGAACCCTGTTTTTTCACCAGTCCGACCTTTCAAGCCTCTCTGGACTCATTTAAAGGTTATTTCGTGATTATTATAACCGTTTTCAAGACGGATGTCAAAAGAGAAAAGAAAAAACCAAAGCTTATAAAATTAAGCTAAGGTCTCTCCAGCCTATAACTAGGCCCTCTGTTAGATACGTTCTCTATCATCTCATAGGGATATATAAATTGTCAACATTCCTAACAAGAGGTGCTAGAGTTCTTGAACAAGAGCCCTAAAAAACATTATTTAAACAATCTGTCGTAAACCATAGTATGAGCCAACTGCTGACCATCACCATCCAACAGATCGACCAAGGCATAAGCAAAGGCTAATGCTGTTCCGGCACCACGACTTGTGACAATATTATCATCAACAACTACCAAGTCAGTTTGATGCTCGCCAGATGCAATTTGTTCTTCTACGCCAGGAAAACATGTGAATTTACGCCCTTCAAGAAGACCAGCACGTTCGAGAACAATTGGTGCAGCACAAATGGCAGCAACGTATTTTCCAGCTTCTGCAACCTCTTGAATAGAGGCAATCAAAGTTTCGTTGTCGCGTAGATTAGTTGATCCAGGCATACCTCCAGGAAGGACCACCAAGTCATAATCTGCAAAATTGCCATCAAATACGCCATCCATCGCAACTTGAATCCCATGTGAGCCAGTTACTGAAGCACTTTCAAGTCCAAGCATGCTACAGTCAAATCCTGCTCGGCGAAAGACATCCACTGGGCTCAAGGCTTCGATTTCTTCAAATCCGTCCGCAAATACTACTGCTACTTTTGTCATGATATACCTCCAATTTACTTATCGCATGATTCTATTACGCCTTAAATTATAGCAGTTTTAGAAGCAGGAAACAAACTATAAAAACGGACTTTGAGCATAAAAAAAGACAGCACAAGGACTGTCTTTGTCATTTTATCTAAACAAACTTGCTAGGATCCACAAGAGATAAATATGAGCTGGGTAGAAAATATAGAAGAAATTCTTGTTACCACTACCACGCTCACCATTATAGAAATACATAGGAATCGCAGCAAAAACCATCATCCACTGCACGCCCGTCGGATCAAAGAGATGGGCAATCACTGAAATAACAGCTAAGACAATGATTTGAGCGATGCGATTGGTTCGGAAGATATAGAATAGCAAACCAAGAATAACCATCACAAAGCCACCCTCAACCATGATAATACTTGGAACTAGTGACAAGATAAAGGCAACAATCTGCACAAGGAGTGGGTTTGCATGTGGCGTTTCAAATATATCTGCAAGAATCACAACTGGGATAGATGAAAGAATCGGCAAGAGAAAGACACCAATCCCTTGAATTAACTCCTTGTTCGATTTATCGCGAAGCCCCTTAGCCAACAAATCCCAAGAACATATAAAAATCCCTGTAATAAAGAAGGTTGAAAAAGCATTATTCATCAAACCAATATCACCATTATGAAAAATACTTCCAATAATGGCATTACCAATGGTCATGAACCAACTCATGTAAAGCAGACGCCTGAGAAAAGCCATACGATCATGAGTGTAGTGAAAACTATCAGCAGCAAGAAAGAGGAAAATTGGGAAAGACAGGCGTCCCAACATCGTCAACCATATAGGTGCCCCCATACTCCCGAACATCTGATAGATTTGGTCCAAAAACATAAGTGCAACAGCTAGGTATTTCAAATTAGTCGCATTGCATATCTTTTTAATATCGTTCATTTAATGCTCCTTTAATTTTCAGCATATTAAATGATACCACAAGTCAGATATAAATTCAAAGGTATTCATGGAAATAAAAGACATAACTTTTTAACTATTTTAGCGGAACAATTTTTGTAATAAAGAATGGTTCATAATAATAACAAACTCAATTCCGACTACCCATCCCAAGCATTTCTAGAGGCTTTATGCTATAATGGATAGGCGTTTTATGCTTTATCACAATTAAAAAAACGATTATTGACAATATAAAGAAAGGAAGTACACCATGTCTTTTGACGGCTTTTTTCTTCATCATATGACGGCTGAGTTGCGTGAGCAGGTGCTTTACGGGCGTATCCAGAAGGTTAATCAGCCTTTTGAGCGTGAGTTGGTCTTGACCATTCGTAACAATCGTCAGAATTACAAGCTTCTGCTTTCGGCTCACCCTGTTTTTGGGCGTATTCAGACGACCAAGGCTGACTTGCCAAATCCACAGAATCCAAACACTTATACCATGATTATGCGGAAATACCTTCAGGGAGCGGTTATTGAGGATATCCAGCAGCTGGAAAATGACCGTGTTCTCGAGATTTCCGTCTCTAACAAAAACGAAATCGGTGACAGCGTTAAGGTTACTCTTGTTATGGAGATCATGGGGAAACACTCCAACATTATCCTGATTGACAAGAACGAGAGCAAAATCATCGAGTCTATCAAGCATGTTGGTTTCTCACAAAATAGTTACCGCACTATTCTGCCTGGGTCTGCCTATATTGCTCCTCCTAAGACCGACGCCAAGAATCCTTTCGATATACCAGACGAAAAACTCTTTGAAATCCTACAGACTGAGGATTTGTCAGCTAGAAACCTTCAAAAACTTTTCCAAGGTTTGGGGCGTGACACGGCCAATGAATTGTCAGCCTTACTTGAAACTGATAAACTCAAGAATTTCCGTGCCTTCTTCAATCGTGAAGTAGAGCCAAACTTAACGGCTAAGGCATTTTCAGCTGTAAGCTTCTCTGATAGTCAGGACCAACCTGAGTTTGAAACCTTGTCAGCCCTTTTGGACTACTACTACTTGGACAAGGCGGCGCGTGACCGTGTGGCACAACAGGCTAGTGATTTGATCCACCGCGTGCAAAATGAACTGGAAAAAAACAAGAAAAAGCTTGTTAAACAGGAAAAAGAGCTTGCAGCGACTGAAAATGCTGAGGAGTTCCGTCAAAAAGGTGAACTGTTGACCACCTACCTTAGCATGGTGCCAAACGACAAGGATAGTGTCGAGCTAGACAACTACTACACTGGTGAAAAGATTACAATTCCCCTAAATGTGGCCCTAACGCCTAACCAAAATGCTCAGCGTTACTTCAAGAAATACCAGAAACTCAAGGAAGCTGTTAAGCACTTAACTGGTTTGATTGAGGAAACCAAGCAGACTATTGATTATTTGGAAAGTGTTGAATTCAGTCTTTCACAAGCTAACATGGATGAAATCGAGGATATTCGTGAGGAGCTTGTTCAGGCTGGCTTTATAAAGCGTCGTTCAACTGACAAGCGCCACAAACGTAAGAAACCTGAACAGTATCTGGCTTCTGATGGCAAGACCATTATCATGGTTGGTCGTAACAACCTGCAAAATGAAGAGTTGACCTTCAAGATGGCTAAAAAGGGTGAGCTCTGGTTCCACGCCAAGGATATCCCAGGTAGTCACGTGGTTATCAAGGACAATCTTAACCCAACTGACGAGGTCAAGACTGATGCGGCTGAATTGGCAGCCTACTACTCTAAGGCACGTCTGTCAAACTTGGTTCAAGTCGATATGATTGATGTTAAGAAACTTAACAAACCAACAGCCGGTAAACCTGGATTTGTAACTTATACGGGACAAAAGACCTTACGTGTCACACCGACTGAAGAAAAAATTGATAGTATGCGAATGAAGTAATCTGCTTTATAAAATCAAACTCTCTTGTTTTAGAAACGAGAGAGTTTTTCTATGTCTTCATTAGAGCAATTTCTTTCGTTGATGAATGAGATTTTCTTCTTGATTTCATTACATTTTTTCGACGACTGTGCTAAACTATAAGGGTAATTACCTATATTAAAGGAGACTTTCAGGATGAAGGCTCTTATGTCATATACGAGTTCTGTTTTAGAATGGTTAGGGCGCTATGTGGGGCTCTTAGTCTTTGGACTATTATTTGTGACGGCTTTACTCATTCGCACGACCATGATGACGGGATACTTTGAGTGGGCAGAGATTAGTAGCGTTCCTTGGTATGTTTATGTTTCAGGTGGGGCCATTCTGCTTTTGACCCTTCTCTGGCCCAAGATCTTAAAGGAACTGACAACAAAGCAGATTTTCATCTTTTTTTCCGTTTGCTTTGTGAGTTTTGGCCTACTTTTGATTTTTCTTACCAGTTTTGCTGGTCGAGACGATGCAGGTACTGTCTTTAAAGGGGCGGTCCAGTTCAATGCTGGCGACTTCTCCTTAATAAAACCAGGAGCCTACTTCTACCGCTATCCGCATCAGTTGGGGTTGCTCAGTTTTGAACGCTTGGTTCTCTATCTGATTCCTTTACCAGTTATCTCTGTTTTCTATGTATTGAATCTTGGCATGGTCATTGGTATGAACTATGCTACTTGGAAAATCACGGATGAACTGTTTACGAGGCCTTTAGTTAGTCGTTTGGCTGTCATCATGAGCTTTGGTTTCTTACCCCTAGTCTTTAACATTATGTTTGCCTATGGACTTATGTATGGGTTGTTCTTTTCTAGTTTTGCCATTCTCTTCTTTCTACGTTATTTAAGACGTGGTAAGGCTAGGAATGCGATTCTTTCAGTTGTCATGCTATCTTTGGCCTACTGGGTAAGGAGCAATAACATCATTCTCATCATTGCGCTATCTGGTATTTTGATACTATTGACTCTGAGAGAGAAACGTTACCGCTATTTGCTTTTAGTCTTAGCTTTCTTTGCCTTTCCTATGAGTTTGCATAAGGCGACGACCAGTTACTACGAGATTACCACCCACCAAAAAATTCCTGGAACACCTCAGATTGCTTGGCTGGCTATGGGCTTACAGGACAAACCCGATTCTAAACGCATGCCAGGATGGTATACCGGCTATGTTCGTGACATTTACGCCAAGAAAAAGGGCAATATCGAAAAGATTGAAAAAAGTGCCAATCACCTTTTTGATAAGCGTGTTCAGTATCTCCTAGCACATCCCGATGAAGCCAGTTGGTTTTTCAGTACCAAGTTTATCAGTTCTTGGACAGAGGGAAGCTTCCAGTCCATCTGGAATGGCCCAAGTAAAGACAAGTTTCAGCCTTTGTGGAATAGGTTTGCGACTTCCATCTATCACGATGGGACCCTGCATCTCTTTTTCGTAACCTATATGCAAGGCTATCTCCTAGTCCTATATCTTGGTGGTGTGTTCTACTACGCTTTCACTTATAAACGAATGGGGGACGGAGCAACATTGGGACTTTATGCCTTTCTCTATCTCTTTGGGGGCATCCTCTTCCACCTCATATCAGAAACTAAAAGCCAGTACACCCTACCCTATATTTACTTACAGATTCCAATGATTGCGGCGGGCTACAACCATATGACACAAATACTTAGCCGCTATCTAAAAAATTGTCGAAAGTCATCCTAGGATGGCTTTTTGTCATTGTTTCACAATTACAATCTTGTTATAATAGTTCTATGAAAAATTCGTCAGTTGATCTTTTACGAGGCCCTATTTTGCGGTCTCTTTTAATCTTTGCCCTACCAATTCTGATATCCAATATTTTCCAGCAACTCTACAATACTGCGGATGTCATGATTGTGGGACGCTTTCTAGGGCCAAATGCTTTGGCTGCTGTAGGAGCTTCTTCTGCTATTTTTGATTTGGTTATCGGATTTGCCTTAGGTGTTGGAAATGGTATGGGAGTTGTTATCGCACGTTATTACGGTGCCCAAGACTTTAGGAAACTTCGTCAGTCTGTTGCGGCCACAGTTGTCATCGGTCTGGGCTTAAGTGCCTTGGTTATGATTATAGGACATTTTGGGCTTTATCCTTTGCTAAGATTTTTAGGGACACCTGCTTCTATCATCGGGCAGTCCTACCAGTATATTTCAATGATTGTCTCCTGTGTTGGGATAACTTTGGGTTATAATCTGTGTGCAGGTCTCCTCAGAGCAGTTGGTGATAGTCTGACAGCCCTCTATTTCTTGATTTTTTCAGCTTTGGTCAATATCGTTTTAGACCTTTTCTTTATTACACAACTCCATCTTGGGGTTCAATCAGCAGGCTTGGCAACGATTATTTCTCAAGGACTTTCGGCAATTCTCTGTCTTTACTATATTAAGAAAAAAGTGATCTTCCTTCTACCAAGAAAGTCAGACTTTGTTCTTGATTCAAGTCTTTATTTGGATCTTTTTGGACAAGGAATGGCCATGGGACTCATGAATTCCATTGTTTCTATTGGGACTGTAACCTTACAGTATGCCATTAACGGCTTTGGTCCTCTCATCATTAGCGCTCAAGTGGCGGCAAGACGGATTATGTCCTTTGCTGTTCTCCCTTTGACTTCACTTGCTGCTGGGGTGACTACTTTCACCTCTCAGAACTTCGGTGCCAAACAGTTTAAGCGCATAGTAGCTGGGTTAAAGCAATCTTGTCTTGTTTCTATAACTTGGTCTGTCATTGCTTGTATCCTCCTCTATGTAGCAAGCCCCTTCTTAGCTAGTCTTATCTCTGGTTCAGATGATGCTGTGATTATTGATAATGCTAGTCGCTACCTTCGTATCAGTTCTCTCTTTTATCCTATTTTAGGAATGCTCTTCATCTTTAGAAATAGTCTGCAGGGTCTAGGTAAGAAACTGACACCTTTAACCTCTAGTTTCATTGAGCTTTTGGGAAAAATTCTTTTTGTTCTTTTGGTCATTCCTTCTATGGGCTATCTTGGCGTTATCCTATGCGAGCCCTTGATTTGGATCCCCATGACCATTCAGCTCTATTTTGCCTTAAGAAAACATATTAAACGCTTGTTTGTCAGTTAAACTTTTTTGAACATAAAAAAACGACCGTCATGGTCGTTTTTAGTTTAATTTAATCCCCATTCATCAGAGATTTGTTTCATAATAGCTTCTTGGGAGACAATCCCAAAGCCCAACATGTAAGTTGAGTAATCAGCATAGATGACCTTGTTATTTTGAACAGCCTTAAGGCTAGTCCAGACAGGGCTATTTTTAAGTTTGTTATCTAGGAGTTCTTGAGAATCTGCTTGAACAATCAGGAGGTCCGGATTAATGTCTTTTAGTTTATCTGGATCGATAACTTGGAACATATCATCTGGATTGAAGGTTTCCGCTCGATTGAAATGATAAGTATCATAGAGATAACCAAAATGCCCGTAAGCATAATAACGGATGTCATTGTCAGTCACGCGCAGATACATGAGTTTTTGATTGCCAAACTTAGCTTTGACATTCTCTGCGAAAACAGCCTCCCTAGCATCCACTCTATCCAGGTCCTTCTTCATCTCATCACGTTTGTCGAAGATTTCTGCTACCTTTAATGAGGTTTCGTGATAGTCCCAATTTTCATCAGTGTTGATCTGGTAGCCAACAGTTGGTGCAATTTCAGACAGCTCCTCGTAGAGGTCTTCCTGCTCGCCTGTCATAAGGATTAAATCAGGTTTTAACTCAGCAATCTTATCCAAATCTGGATTGCCCTGCCAACCAACTGAAACCACTTTTGCATCCTTGTATTGTTTCTTAAAGAGAGTTGAAAATTCTTGACTATCAGCTCGACCAGTTGTCGCACCTACAGGAGTGATATCGAGAGGATCCAAGATTTCACCATAGAGGTTGTCGAGGATAACGATACGTTTAGGAGCTTTTTTCAACTCTGTCGTACCAAAATCATGGACAATCGTCTTCTCCTTAAAAGTCTGACTTGTTTTATTTGACTCTGCATTATGTCCAGACGTCATGTCTGGCAAGTAATACAGTAAAAGACCAGAAATGATGGCCATAATAGCTAATAAATAAAGAAGATTTATTTTTTTCATGACAACTCCTCGATAAGATCGGATTAAATCGTTACTTTAAAGTTATCTTAAAACTTCTTTAATGTCAATCACTTACTGATTCGTTCAAGCCTATATTTTTGATTCTTTTGTTTTAATGGTTAAAACAATCCTTCATTAGGATTGTTCAGCCCTAATAACAACCTTTTAGTTATCTGAACTGTGTTATAATGATAGGTAACATTGGAGGGAAATTATGTTAGATCAGCTTTCATTTAAAGGACAATGGCGACAGTATCAACAACGTGTTCTTGATAAATCAGAAAGTTTTATGGTTGATGGAAAGATTCACTTGGTCGCTGCTCCTGGCTCTGGAAAAACGACCTTAGGAATTGAATTCATACGGCGTTTTGGTAATCCAACTTTAATTCTAGTTCCGACAGTTACTATCCGCCAACAATGGGTGGACCGGATCAAACAAGCTTTTTTAAGTGATGCTAACCAAGCAGAACAACTCATTTCACAAGACTTAAAGAGGCCTAAAATGATTACGGTTGCGACTTATCAGGCATTACATAGTGCCATGAACCAAGTTGTTGGTGATGGTCTTATCGAAGACACAGATGATACAGCTCAACAAGAGCATTTTAATTTTCAAGATTTTGATATCCGAAAAACATTTGAGGATAAAGATTTAGGGACTCTTTGTTTGGATGAGTGCCATCATTTAAGAAATGAATGGTGGAAGAGTTTAGAGATTTTTCGTAAATCCTTTCCTAAAATTAAGATGATTTCCTTGACAGCGACCCCTCCGTACGAAGGAGAACCTGCTCTTTGGGAGCGTTACATCAGCATGTGTGGTGAGATTGATGAAGAAATTACAGTGCCTGAACTGGTTAAGGAAGGGACGCTCTGTCCTCACCAGGACTATGTCTACTTCGCCTTTCCAACTAAGGAAGAACGAACACAATTAGATCAGTTTGAAAAGCAGAAACTTAACTTTCTAACTAAACTATCTACAGATATAAACTTCTCAAACACCATTCAGTCTAGTCCGGCACTAAGTAACCAAATTAGCGATGATGACCTATTGGCTAATCCTAAATATCTTTCCGCTATTCTGATTTTTTTACGGTCTAAAGAATTACCTTTTCCTCAACGTTTTCAAGAACTTCTCGCTGCAAAAGCTTTGCCAACTTTTACGCTTGAGTGGTTTGAAACCTTGCTTAATGGCATTATTTTTCAGGTTCCAAATTGGTTTGGATTTACTGAGGAGGCCTTTACCCAACTGAAAAGTGATTTGAAAGCAAACGGTCTTATCGAAAGAAATCAAGTTAAACTTATCCGGAATAAGAAACAAGATGTCCTGCTCAATCAATCATTGGGAAAACTCAATGCTGTTAGAGATATTTTTAAGGCAGAATACCAGGCTCTAGGAAGTAAGCTTCGTCAACTTGTTTTGACAGACTTTATACGTAAGGATTTTCAAGTTCATTTAGGTGATAAAAATGCTCAATTTACCCAACTAGGTGTCCTCTCTTACTTTGAATCTATTCGAAGAGAAATGATTGAACAGACTTGGACAGTACCTGTAGCTGTATTGACAGGAAGTTTAGTGATTATTCCAACTTCAGCTAAAGAACATCTAGAGCGACTCATTCCTAATTCTCGTTTATCCTATGATGTTATTGGACAGTTGAGCCAAGAGGACTATCTTAAGGTCAGTATTTCTGGTTCCTATCATGATTTGGTTACAGCTCTTACTCAGCTTTTCCAAGATGGATATATCAAAGTGATTATTGGGACAAAGTCTTTATTGGGCGAAGGTTGGGATGCACCTTGTGTTAACTCCCTTATTTTAGCTAGTTTTGTTGGAAGTTTCATGCTAAGCAATCAGATGCGAGGTCGTGCCATCCGTGTTTGGCCTGACAATCCTAATAAAACAAGTAATATCTGGCATTTGGTTTCTATTAATTTATCACCTAGGAGATGGTTTGAATTTCAAGATGACGAAGAAAAATACGATGAGACATTAGAGCTGCGGTTATATGGACTTAGTCCTGACCTAGACTTGTTAGATAGGCGTATGACACAGTTTCTTGGTCTCCATTATCAAGAGCCCACTATTGAATCAGGCATTGATCGCCTTGACCTCAATCAATTAACTTTTAGCCAAAAGGGTCTAGAAAAACTTAATCAAAATGCCATTACACTATCTCAAAAACGTCAGGAGCTTAAAGACCGGTGGCAAGAAGCTCTACCGCTTAACGAAGAAATGGAAGTTGCTAATGAGGTCAAAGTCGACAAACAATTTTTACCGTTAGCATACCTTAATGATTGGATGAAGGCCTTTCTTATTTTCCAAGCCTTTGCTGCCACTTATTTTATCATTGATGTAACAAGATACTTTATTGTTGGAAAGCCGTTTGTTCATAGTCTACCGATATTATTACTTGCGCTTCTTCTACTGGCCGTCTTCTGGGGAAGATATTTTATCTATAGGAGTCCCTATAAACGTTTGGAAACTTTTGGTAAAGCTATCCACCAAGCCCTTCTTGATTCAGGTCAGATTGAGACTGAAGAGTCTGCTCCTAGAGTGGTAAAAGATAGTAAACAGGCGATTTATAACGCTATCTATCTCAAGGGTGCTACCATGAGGGAGAAAGAAATCTTTGCTCAGGCTTTGACTGAGTTTTTCGCTCCTATCGAAAATCAACGCTATATCTTAAAGTCTTGTCACAAGGTGAAAGATCAAACCGAATTTTTTGCCGTTCCAAGTATGTTTGAAAAGCGTAAGGCAGATGCAGAGTCTTTCCTCCGACACATCCAAAAAAGTGTAGGAAAATATAACCTCATTTATACGCGAAGTGTTCAAGGTCGTCCTATTCTTCTGGAAGCTCGTATCAAAGCACTTGGAAATAAGCAAGAACGTACCGTTACACATAAAAAAGTTATGTCAACTTTAGAATGATAAATAGACCTAACCACTTAAACCGTTTTTATCATGTTATAATAAACCAACGACACTATATTGGAGAATTCTATGACACTCACACACATTTTTTTCGACCTTGATGGTACTCTAGTTGATAGTTCTGAGGGAATCCACAATGGTTTTGTTCAAACCTTTGAAAGACTAGGCCTCCCTGTTCCTAGTGATCAGAAAATTCGTACCTTTATGGGACCACCTCTCGAGGTAACCTTTAAAGAAGAGATTAGCGAAGAAGGTGCTGACCAAGCTGTCAAAATTTATCGTGACTATTATGAGACTAAAGGACAATTGGAGGCTCACCTCTATGATGGCATAAAAGAAATCCTTCAACAGCTTAGTCAAGATCCTAGCAAGAAAATCTTTATCACAACTTCAAAAAATGAACCTATTGCTCTGGAGATGTGCAAACACCTTGGAATTACTGAATATTTTGATGGCATTTATGGATCTACTCCTACTGCCTTTCATAAGGCTGATGTCTTGCAGCGTGCCATTACTGAAAATCAAGCACCTAAAGACCAGTCGGTCATTGTTGGTGATACCAAGTTCGACTTGATTGGTGGAAAAACGGTTGGCATCAAAACAATAGCGGTGACCTGGGGATTTGGGAAAAACGAAACCCTTTTGGCAGAAAAACCTGATTTTATTGCAGATACCACCCAAGAACTTTGGGATATTTTGAAATAATAATTTACATCTAAAAAGAGCACGATTATATAGTCATGCTCTTTTTTCGTCTATCGAATCAAAATTACATCTGAACAATGATATCCAAGCAAAGCTTCAAAGCCTTATCAAAAGCCTCTGAACCCCAATCTCGTTGATCGTAATTGTCTATATCTGCAAGGGAATCTGCCGTAAAGAGAAGTAAGCCCCAAATAGCTCCACGAAATTGAGCAACTGCTGCTAGTGCAGCACATTCCATCTCAACTACGCTACAGCCCTCTTCAATACGATAGTAAATCTTGTCTGGTGTCTCCCTATAAAAGCCATCTGTCGACCAGGTCATGACCTCTTCATAGGGGATCTTCTTTTGCTTTAACGTTTTCTCAATGGCTCCAAGAGCTTTTTCATTCATGTCTATATAGCGAGATGGCGCAACATAGTGGTAACTTGCACCTTCATCTCGCAAAGCTCTCGTCGGAATCAAAAAAACATTCTCTGGCATATCTACCAAGACACCACAAGTTCCAGTTGATATGATTTGCTTTACACCATAACCAATTAGCCAATCCATAAATTGTGCAGCTGCAGCTGATCCAACTGGAGCTTGAGCTAAGCAAATCTCCTCCCCGTTGTAAGTCATGACATAAACAGGATAGGTTTTGGTTGCAGAGACAAATTCACCAACTTTTTCAGCGCCAACAGAAGTCGCATAGCGATCGACTTCTTCCTCTAAAAAGCCGTAAACACACCTAGGCGGCAAGTCCAAACCTAAATCCTCATGGGTCGGCATAATCACAGCCTGAGGATTGTCATCAAACTCTAAAATTGGGATTTCATGTTTGTGTATCATCTGTTACCTCCTAAGTTTTAAGAATTATTATATCAAAAAATGCAAACTGATTATATGATTTCATAAAATATTTTAGCTTATAATCAAGGAAAATAGATTATTAAATCATAACACCTAAAAAAAGACATGAATCTGTTTTAGTCAGAAATATGTCTTTTTTGTGTTCTATTCAAGAAAGATTATTTCAATCAGCTTTTATTGTCTCACGAAAACCTCTGATGTTAAGTACCTATTCACAATACTCTGAAATAACCTCTCCTAGCCACTTTTTAAAAGGCTCGTGAGTAGGAGGATTCTTAAAAATAACAAGTAAATAGAATTTATAACTTTTCTTCATCTCCTCATCTTTAATCATCATCATCTAGTACTAGATTCTCATCTTCATAAAAAACGACCTTACCATCTTTTACTTTAAAAGAATAACTGATTGAATCATGATCCCCATCCTTGGTATTAGAATAAAAGAAATTATATTTACCATTCGGAAGATCACTAGCATCTAACTTTTTAGCCACATCTTTCATATCTTGTTCTTTGACTGATGCATTACCATCAATAAAAATAGTCATATAAACCAACTCTTGATCTATCAAGGTTTGGTATGGAATTTGATAGTAACCTGCAAAGTCCTTCTTACCTTCCTTAAGATTTTCTGAAGCAATTGTATCTAGTATTTTCTCCTTTTCATCATGACTGAAGTTAGGTAGAAAACTAAAAAAGTTAATAGGAATACCGAGTTTTTGTTTCTTCAATTGTTTTTCAATATTCTTCTCAACTTTTTGGACAGATTTCTGCTCCAAAAAAGATTCCTTATAGTGTAAAAATTTAATACTTTCATAAGAATCAGGTGAGCTGTCTTCATGAATAGCCCCATTATTCTCTTCCAATTTTATCGTTTGGCCATCGTAGGTTTCCTCAGAATAGGTATAAGATACATGATAAGTTGGTATTTCTAAGGCTGTCCAATATAAGTCAGTGATGGTAACTTTACCATGAAGACCCACTTTATTACAATCTTCGATGATGATTCGCTTAATTTTTATGTAATCACTAGGCATCATCACCTTGCAACCCGTCAAAACCAAAACTGATAGCAGCAAGGGAATCAAGAATAGAATGCGATAGATTTTCTTTTTCATAGCTCTACCTCCATTATGTAACTAAAGAAAGATTAGCAACTGGTAAAATCCATTTTCTGAATATCTGTATAACATTACTAAATTAATGTAAACGATTACATTCTTCATCTTTATTTTAACACCCTTTTCAAGAAAAGTCAGGTAAAATAGGATTCCTACTTTCCCTTCTTTTTTCTGCCTATCCGACCATTGTCATCTCCATCGCAACTGTGATGACCTTAGCAATGGAAGTTTATTTTACGTATTTTTATATGACCCAAACCAAGAAATTTTCAAGTCCGGATTGGGATTTATATAACAAAAATTCTAGTAGATGATTTCTACTAGAATTTTTGTTAGTCAAACACAATAATGGATTTAATAGACTTACGTTCATCCATATCTTTATAAGCCTGATTAATCTCATCCAAGCTGTAGCTATTAGTAAAGACACGTCCTGGATTGATATCACCGTCAAGAACTGCTTTTAACAAAACTTGTTTATCATAAGTAGTAACTGAGGCTGCTCCACCCGCCACTGAGATATTTTGGGCAAAGGTTGAACCAAGGGCACGGTTATTGTAATGAGGAACGCCGACAAATCCCATACGGCCTCCATTGTGAAGAACACCAAGAGCTTGATCAACTGCTGCTTCAGTACCCACACATTCAAGAGCAGCATCCGCTCCTCCTCCAAGGATTTCACGGACCTTGGCAATGCCTTCTTCACCACGCTCAGCGACAACAGCTGTCGCACCTGACTCCAAGGCCATCTTTTGACGGTCTTCGTGGCGACTCATGAGGACGATTTGCGATGCACCACGCATTTTGGCTGCGATAACCGCACATTGACCTACAGCACCGTCACCAATAACGACTACCTTGTCACCTTTTTGCACATTAGCCACACGCGCTGCATGGTAACCGGTCGGCATGACATCAGCAAGAGTCAAAAGTGACTTAAGCATGCCTTCGCTGTAATCTGAAGGTTGACCTGGAATTTTCACAAGTGCCCAATTGGCAAAATGGAAACGGATATACTCAGCCTGAACACCACCTGACCAGTTGGTGCCAATATGGCGGTCACAAGTCCCATCGTAGCCGGCACGGCAGGCATCACACTCCCCACAACCATGAGTGAAAGGCGCGATAACAAAGTCACCTGGTTTTACAGTAGTGACAGCCTCACCAACTTCTTCGACGATTCCGATAGCCTCATGACCGCTATTACTATGTCCTTCTTCGATTTCAGGATTACGGTAACTCCAAAGGTCTGAACCACAAACGCAGGTACGGACAATGCGGATAATAGCATCATCTGGAGCCTCAATTTGCGGTCGATCAATATCTGCTAGACCAACCTGACCAGCTTTGGTGTAAACTGCTGATTTCATATGTTTACCTCTTTTTCTTTAGTTACTATTAGTATACACTTTTAATTAAGCTCTGGCTCAAATCAAGCCCTCCAAATTACTTTCAAACAATAGCAACTAATCATATTTTTTCCCATACTTCTTTTCTAGCATTTTCTTGACCAGATAAGGCATTTTGACATTTTCGCGACCTTTTTTCGCAATCAATTTCTTGACGAAATCGGGCATTTGAATATCCTGTTCCTCATCCAAAATCTGACTCGTGCTTGATGGAGATTCCAACTCATCAAAGGTCTCCAGCTGAGGTTGATAGTCACTATAGTCACCGTCTATATGAGACTGAATTGTCGAAAGAAGTGCCTTGATTAAACGAGGATCGCTATTTGGCATAGGAGGTCGGTGATAGGCCACACCAAGCTCCTGGCATAATTCCTTACACTCCACATCATTATCAAAAAGGACCTCAATATGCTCACTAATAAAAGCAATCGGGACAAAAATATAGTGGTCAGGATGCTCCCTCTCATCTCGCAGATATTCTAAGACATCAGGCTTAATCCAAGGAATACCTATATCACTCTCACTCTGCCAAGTATTGGTGTACTGCTCCTCTTCAAGCCCTAAAATCTCCGCAATCAAGCGACTATTATCATAAATCTGATCGATATAAGGGTCACCAAAATCTAGTGCCAAAACTGGGACGCTGTGGGCTGAAAAAATCACCTTATAACTGTCGTCTCCAATCTGATCTAAAATATTTCGAATTTCATCAGCCCAATAGTGGAGAAGTGAAGGTTCTTGATACCAATCCTTGATAATTTGGAACTTAATCTGCTCACTTTCTAAAAATTTCTCATAGCCCATGACTGAATAGTATGAATAATGGGGCTCTAGGATCAAACACAAACACTCTTCAATTCCGTCATTCTCCATCTCTTTAATCGCATCTGCGATGAAGGGACGGGAAAATTTATTGGCAAAGTAAACCGACACTTGTTCTCCAAGAGCGGAAGCTACCAAGTCAACTTCTTTCTTTGTTATCCTTTGGAGCGGCGTTCCACCGATTCGTAGGTAATGGTCATATAAGGTCTGAATTTCATGGGGTTCGGGACGAACTCCACGTCGTATATTTGTGAAAAATTCCGCTACTCCTTCATAGGTAATCTCTTCTGGGGACCCAAAAGTCATCATCAACACAGCTCTTTTACTCATAATTACTCCTTGTTCCACGTTTGTTCTATTTTATCACGAAAAGGCTTACTTTAGTTGACTTAGTATCAAAAAAACTCCTAGACACAAACTCTAAGAGTTTAAATAACGTTTCTTAATGATGGTGACAATGTCCTTGATTTTGACCCACTTCCAACTCCTCAATATTACGTTTATGGGCTCGGTGGGTGGCTAGGTCTTCATCAACCTCAATGGTAACGTTTTGAAAACCACAATCTTTGAGCAAGGTACGAATCGCTTCTTTACAAACCTCCATGTGGTTGACATGCTCCAGACAAACATGGACAATGGCGTTCTTTTCCAGGCCATCCATGGTCCAAAGATTAAGCTGATTGATACTAGCCACATGCTCCAACTGCTCCAAATCACTCTTGACTTGCTGGATATCCACTCCTTCTGGCACGGCATCGAGGAAAATCCTGAGCGTGCTCCAAAAACGTGGAATGGCTTTTGACAGAATAAAGAAGGAAATAGCAAGAGATAAGAGCGGATCCAGAATATACAAGTCGGTAAATCGAAGAACAATGGCCATTAGGATGACAGCCACCCAGCCCAATGTATCTTCCAGAAAATGCAGGCTAAGAATGGATTCATTCTTGGTTTGCCCCTTGCGAATGACGAGGCTCGCTAGCACATTGATGCTGACGGCTATGATTCCTAGCCAGAGAATCCCCTCATCATTGACTGGTTGTGGGTGAAAGATTTTCGTTATATTTTCCAAAATCACAAGAACAGACCCTGTCATAAGAATCACAGCTGTTACCATGGCCCCTAAAAGGCTAAAGCGCTTGTAGCCCAAGGTATAGTGGCTATCTTCTTCACGATTTGAAATGCTCTCCAAAAAGGCTGAAATCCCAATAGCAATAGCATCTCCCAAATCATGGACGGAATCAGCCAGGACCGCACTGGATCCAAAAATTCCTCCTGCAATAAACTCAACAATGGCATAGCCTAAATTCAAGAAAAAAGCCAGCCAGACCGCATGTTTAGTCTTCATAATCCTAAATCCTCTGATATAATAGATTCATGAACATCTTGTTCATTATCTATTATCCACTACTATCAACAGAAAGGATAGGAGCAAACTGTTTAGGGTGTACGTTACTGAACAGTTTGTTCAAAGTGTCCATATGACAGCACAGGATCGTCGCATCACCAAAACTCGAAAAGCTATCTATCAAGCTTTTTTACACCTACTCAACCAAAAAGACTACGAGGCTATCACCGTTCAAGAAATCATTGACTTAGCCGATGTGGGGCGCTCGACCTTTTACAGCCATTACGAGAGTAAGGAATTATTGCTAGATGAACTCTGTCAAAAGCTCTTTCACCATCTCTTTGAGCGTGCTGAACACCTATCCCCACAAGACTACCTGGCCCATATCTTTCAGCATTTCAAGAAAAATCAAGACCATGTGACCAGTCTCTTGCTCTCTAAAAATGATTATTTCATCCGGCAACTACGAAAAGAACTAGAGCATGACGTCTATCCAATGGTAGCCGACGAACTGATTAAGGCCCATCCAACCATCCCTCACTCCTACCTCAAACACCTGGTCGTCAGCCATTTCATCGAAACTCTCAGCTGGTGGTTGAAGAAAGGTAAGTCCTACACCGAACAAGAAGTCATCCAGTTTTATTTGGAGATTTTAAAAGTGGGTTCTAACTAGAAAAGCGTGTCTTCAATGTCCATCGTGCAATTTTATTTTCTTTTTCCAGCCCTATTCATGCTTCACGAACTCGAAGAAATCGTTTGGATGCCATCCTTTATCAAAAAAATATCAATCCAGTATCCAAACAATCGAATCCTATCTTATTACACTCCTTTTGCTTTCAATGCCATTGTCTTGGAGCAATTTCTGATCCTAATGACATCGCTATATCTTAGTTACCAGTTTAACAACTATAGCATTTACGCAAGCATCATAATCGCTTATATCTACCATGTCTTAGGACATCTGATTCAGACAGTCGTTATTCGAAAATATGTGCCTGGATTGTTGACGGGCATTTTTACGAGTTTGTTTGCTCTTTGCAATCTCAAAAATGAATTTCCAATTAAACTTTATGGTTACTCTCTTTTTACCTTATTGGTTATTATTTTAAATCTTGAAGTATCATTTATGATTCTTCATAAAATCAGTCATAAAAAATAGTACTCAGGCAATCATATCTTAGAAAGGAAACCCTATGTTCTTCCACATTCTTATCGGCTTTTTTACAGTCTTCTTTGCCCTTGCTTTTGCTCTTCTTCACTTATTGGCTTCTCTTTCTGAAGTTAAAAAAGGGAATCACACTCTAGGAAATACATTTCTCCTCATCGGAAGTAGCCTTGCGACCTTATCTCTCACCCTCTACTTCTTTTTACCGATTGTCGCTCTAGTCCTTTGGCTGATCGGCTGTGGTTTGATTTGCTACGGGGCCTATTGGAATGGGAAACGCAAAGAAGTGTTCCACCCAGCCCACCACCTGATTCGGATGAGCATCGCTCTGGTCCTTACCATCTTGTTAGCCTTACTATAAAAAAAGCTCAAGTTTTATCAATGAAAACTTGAGCTCTTTTATTATTCTATACATCATCCAAAATGCTATACCTTTTACAGTTTATATCCTTTTTAACTCCCCTATTTTCTATTTTTTAAAAGTGAGGACTGTTTTTTCTTGCTAGGAACGAAGCAAAACTGCATTTTTCAAAAAAGCGATTACCTTTCGAATGTGACTAGCATTGGTGCCAACGCTAGTTGCTAGTGCTTTAGAACGCAATGACTCCTTGCTCTTACTAATCATCATTAGGATATGTAAAGCAAGACTTCCTTACTTCACTTTTTTTAAATGATCAGGCCATGTGACTTGTTGTCAAACTCTAAAATGGGAATCGTGTGTTGCTAAATCATAAATCACCTCTTGTAAATTTATACTATTGTACCAAAAGCTGACGAAGTATCAAGGAGTTGTCTTTAGCAATCCAGAAAACTTCTCTTCCATGCATATAAGAAATCGTTGCACTGCTGGAGAAATTGGCCTCTACCTTCCATTTCTTTTTCATAATACTATTTTTACTTTTTTATTCATTATACAAGTAAGACTGAAGAAAATGCAATTAAAATCCTTAAAAAGTCTTTGTAAACTGCAATAAAAGGCTCTATAATTTCTGTAGTGGGTAAAACCACCATAGGAATTATGGAGCCTATTTTGTTGTAGAAAAAAAGTCCCATAAGACCTATAATGAAAAGTGACCAAACCAACATTAGAAAGAATCTAAAGACAAGAACATCAAGATTTTTGATTATTTTGATGCTGGAACACATAAAGAAGTCATCGATAAGCTAGATGATTATCCTGCACCTATGTGCCCTCGCTGCTTAGGACAAATGGCTAAATATGACTTCCAAAAAGAATCTAAAATCCCCTATCTAGAGTGTGCAGGCTATAAGATACTCATTCGATTAAGAAAACGTCGTTTCCGTTGTAAAGTCTGCGGGAAAATGGCTTTCTCAGAGACTTCCTTAGTCAAAAAGAATCACCAAATCGCGACCATCGTCAACCAGAAAATCACTCAAAAATTAATCGAGAAAGTCCCTATGACGGCTATCGCAGACAGTCTATCTGTCTCTACTTCGACAGTCATTCGTAACTGGAAACTCATTCAACAGGATAGTAGTAAACTCAGCGATAGACGTTTTTATCGCCCGACTTTTTACTCACACTTGACCAATAAAGAGATTTTAGAAAAGCTGCTTTCATACTCTCAAGAACTTAGAAAGCACTATGACCTCTTACAGGCAGATACCTATATCATGGCGGTGATTAATAACTAACATTTGGATACTCTAACAGAGCTGAGTGAGTTGGAGAGGAAGGGCTGCTTTCTTCCCCAATGATTAATGAATCAATATAAGTATTTTTAAGAGGGATTTAAGGAAAAATTTAACTTTGCCTTAAGCCTTTTTTATTTTAGGATATTATACTAGAGCCATCAAATAAAGAAAAACTCTAAGGAGAATCCTATGAAATTCAATCAAAATCAAAGATATACTCGTTGGTCTATTCGCCGTCTCAGTGTCGGTGTTGCCTCAGTTGTTGTGGCTAGTGGCTTCTTTGTCCTAGTTGGGCAACCAAGTTCTGCACGTGCCGATGTCGTCAATCCGACCCCTGCTCAAGTCGTACCAGACGCTGCTTCGGTGAGTGAAAAGAGCGACTTACCAGCTGAACTTCTCAAAGAAGCAGTCGATACAGCTCTTCCTTCAGAACAGGTAAACTCAGCACCTAAAGCAAGCTTGGATACTACAAGCTCTCCAGAAAAATCGGATGTGACTGCTGAAGACCATGTAGTAGCACCAAAAGAAGAAGTGCAAGCAAAATCAGAATCTAAGAAAGAAACAGAAGATGTGGTTGAACCTGCGACAAATCCTGCGCCTGCCGTCTCTGGACAAGACCGTGAAGCAAGTGAAGCTCAACCAGCAACCACCCCAGCTGAAGTACAAAAAGGTGTGGCCGACAACACTAAAGATACGGTTGATGTTCCAGCTACATACTTGGACAAGGCCAATTTCCCTGGTCCATTCACAGCCGGTGTTAACCAAGTCATTCCATATGAATTCTTCGCTGGTGACGGTATGTTAACTCGTTTGATTTTGAAATCCTCAGACAAGGCTCCATGGTCAGACAATGGCTCAGCTAAAAATCCTGCTCTCCCACCAGTAGAAAAATTGGGCAAAGGCCTTTACTTCTATGAAGTGGATTTGGCAGGTACTCAAGGTAAATCAGATAAAGAGCTTCTTGACTTCTTGAAACAAAATGGTACTCAAAGTTATAAAGCTACTATCAAGGTGTACGGCGCTAAAGATGGCAAGGCAGATTTGAGCAATCTCGTAGCAACTAAAGATTTTACTGTCAATTTGAATGGCTTGACCACACCAAATCAGGTTAAAGAGTCTGTTGTTAACAATATCAAAGACATGATTGATGTTCCAGCTAGCTACCTTGATAAGGCTAAGGTTCCTGGACCTTTCTTGGCCGGTGTCAACCAAGTAATTCCCTACGAAGCTTTTGGTGGAGATGGCATGTTGACTCGTCTAATCTTGAAAGCTTCAGACAAGGCTCCGTGGTCAGACAACGGAACAGCTAAAAATCCTGCTCTATTGCCACTTGAAGGCTTGGCTAAAGGCCAATATTTCTACGAAGTGGATTTGAATGGCAATACGGTTGGCAAAGATGGTCAGGCCTTGCTGGAGCAAGTTCGAGCTAACGGAACCCATACGTATCTAGCTACTGTTAAAGTCTATGGCGCTAAAGACGGCAAACCTGATTTGACCAATCTGATTGCTACTCGTCAAGTAACGATTCAGCTTCGTGGAAAAGAAATGGCGACAATACCATCTCAACAAGGTCAGATGAATACGAAGCCTTCTGAAACAGGCTCTACAGGTACGACTGAGGGTATGATGGGTACAAATCACCATATGTCAGATATGAAAGTAGATCAACCAGCTTCTAGCCCAATGGCTAATATGATGAAAAAAGATGATAAAGCGATGCTACCAAATACTGGGGAAGCTAAAACAGCTACAGCTGGCCTTGGTATCTTTGGTCTAACCTTGGCAGGGCTTGTTGGACTTTTGGGTTTGACAACCAAACGAGAAGATTAAGATTCAAATCACTTAAACATTAGAGAAAACAGTGTTATACTAAAGCAAGTGTAACACTGTTTTTATCGAAGGAGTGTCAAATGAAAAAGACAATTTTGCTGGTTGATGATGAGATAAATATTCTAGATATTCAAAACCGCTATCTTATACAGGCTGGTTATGACGTTTTAGTCGCCCATGATGGTAAAGAGGGATTAGAGCTTTTTAGAAAAAAATCTATCGACCTTATTATCACAGATATCATGATGCCCAATATGGACGGTTATGATTTTATCAGTGAAGTTCAGTATATCGCCCCGAATCAACCCTTCCTCTTTACAACTGCTAAGACAAGCGAACAGGATAAGATTTATGGATTAAGTTTGGGGGCAGATGATTTTATAGTCAAACCCTTTAGCCCACGCGAATTAGTTTTAAGAGTGAATAATATCTTGCGTCGCCTTAGCCGTGGGGGAGAGACAGAACAGATCGAGTTTGGTGACTTGGTAATCAACCATGTGACTCATGAGGTCCGCCTTGGGGAACAACCTTTGGAATTGACAGTAAAATCCTTTGAACTTCTATGGGTATTGGCCAGCAATCCTGAGAGAGTCTTTTCAAAGACGGAACTTTACGAGAAGGTATGGCAAGAGGACTATGTGGATGATACCAATACACTCAATGTTCATATTCATGCTTTGAGGCAAAAATTGACCAAGTATACGAATTCAAATGCTCCTGCTATCAAAACTGTCTGGGGTTTGGGCTATAAGATGGAAAAACCAAGAGGTAGAAAATGAAATTAAAAAACTATATTTTAGTGGGTTATCTAGTGTCTACTTTACTGACTATTTTGGTCGTTTTCTGGGCAGTCCAACGAATGTTGATTGATAAAAGTGAAGTTTACTTTCTAGTTGGAATGACCTTGATTGCTAGTTTCATTGGCGCTGCAGTGAGCATCTTTCTTTTGTCGCCTGTTTTCTCTTCTCTGAAACATTTGAAAAAACAAGCTCAGAATATAGCAAGCAAGGATTTCAGCACAGAAATTGAAACCAAAGGCCCATTAGAATTTCAAGAGCTGGACCAGGCTTTTAATGACATGTCCCACAAATTGCAGGCTACCTTTCAATCACTTGATGAGAGCGAGCAAGAAAAGAGAATGATGATTGCGCAGCTCTCTCACGATATTAAAACTCCCATTACCTCCATTCAGGTTACTGTGGAGGGAATTCTAGATGGAGTGATTAAGGAAGAGGAGCGGCTCCACTACTTATCCACGATTGGTCGGCAAACTGAGCGTCTAAACAAGCTAGTGGAGGAATTGGATGTTTTGACTCTTAATACACAACCTCAAGATACTGCTGATGAAGAAGTCGAAGAGATCTTTTTAGATCAGCTGTTGATTGAGTCAATGAGTGAATTTCAACTCCAGATTGAACAAGAAGAGCGAGATGTTTACATTCAAGTGTCACCTGAGTCGGCGAAAATCAAGAGCCATTCTGACAAACTTTCTCGCATTCTGGTCAATTTGTTAAACAATGCCTTTAAATATTCAGAACCAGGAACCAGAATCGAGGTTCTTGCCCAATTAACAGAACAAGAGCTGACAATCAGTGTGAAAGACGAGGGTCAGGGGATCCTTCCTGAAGATTTGGAAAAGATCTATAAACGCCTTTATCGTGTCGAAACTTCGCGCAATATGAAAACAGGTGGTCATGGCTTAGGCCTTGCAATTGCACGAGAACTAGCCCATCAGCTTGGTGGCGAAATCACAGCAGAAAGTCAGTATGGCTTAGGAAGCAAGTTTACATTCAGCCTTAGTTTGAAATAAAACCGTAAAATCCCTTTACAAATCTAGCTTTTCATGGTACAACAGCCTTTGTGCGAAATTGCAGCAGGAAAGCATGAAGCTCGTCAACAGGTGCAGTTTATCACTATGGATATGTCTGGGGCTTATATTCCACTTGCCAAAAGGCTTTTTCCAAACGCTAAAATCGTTCTTGATCGTTTCCACATTATTCAGCACCTTAGTCGAGCCTTTTTAAAGACAAGAATTGCGATTATGAACCAGTTTGATAAGAAGTCACTACCCTATCGAGCCTTGAAAAATCACTGGAGACTCTTTCAAAAGGACAGCCGTAAGTTATCTCTCAATTCTTTTTACTCACAAACCTTCCGACAAACTTTAGTACCACATGAAATCATTGAGAAGACACTAGGCCTTTCAGAAGAGCTTACCGACTACTATTCTCTTTATCAGCTTTTGCTTTTTCACTTTCAGGAGAAAAGAGTAGATGAGTTTTTTGAGCTCATTCAAGAAAACTTAAATGTCGTCAATCATTATTTTCAAACTGTCTTTAGGACTTTTCTTAGACACAAACAATACATCAAAAACGCACTAGAAACAGACTATTCAAACGCAAAACTTGAAGCAACTAATAAGTTGATCAAAGACATCAAACGCTTGGGCTTCGGTTTTAGAAACTTCATCAACTTTAAGAAACGTGTCTTCATCACTCTGAACATACAAAAAGAGAAAACCTATCAGGTTCTCTCTAGATGTTAGCTTTTCGTCACCCACTACAGTTGACAAAGAGCCCAAAAGATCCAAAAGAAATGGTATATGATTATGACCATGAAAAAAAGTAAAATCAAACCGAGTGATCTGAGGAAGCACCCGATGATTATGAAACGTTATTAAACACAAAAGTCACCCATGTGAGTTCTTGCCAGAAGCTGAAGTTAATCCTTCAACCTGGAAAACCCGCAGAGGTGACTTTTTCTATACATCTCGATTTTTCTGGCAATAATCATTAACCGATAAATATGTCTGTGAATCACCCATCGACTCCGCTATGTCCATAATCCGCGGTGGTAGTAATCCCACTCGCTGGACAAGTTCGTGATCGCTGAACAATTCCCGTGGACTGCCGGCGAAGCCAAACTTCCCGTGTTCCATAACATACACCGACTCAAACTCGGCTGCGACCCAATCCATGTCATGGGTGATGGTCACAACTTGGTGGCCCGAATCAGCCAACTGATGGAAAATTGCGGTCAACTTGCGCCGGCTTTCCCAATCAAGCGACATCATCGGCTCATCAAATAAATAAATCGCCGGATCCACTGCCAAAACTGTGGCAACGCTCAACAGCTTGCGTTCCGACAATGACAGGTCATATGGACTTTCAGCTGCTTTATCATCCAAGCCAACTCTTTTTAGAGCCGCTAAAGCCCGCCTCGTAATCGTGTCGTGGTCATCCATGACCTGCGCGACACTCCACTCCACCTCTCGTTGAACGGTCGGGTTGAAAAGCTGATCGTCAGGATTCTGAAAAGTAATCCCAACCTTCAGTAACTTTTCGACTGGTTTAAGATCATTAAAATTTTCTCCATCGATCTTAATCACACCGGTTTGTGGTGTCAGCAAGCCCGTCAACAATTTGAAGAGCGTTGATTTACCGGCACCATTTTGGCCGACAATCGCCACCATCGGATCGGCGAAGTGTTTGTCTTCAACATCCAAGCTAAAGGACCGTTCCGGATAAGTGAACGTCAGGTGGTTCAGTTCAATTGTGGACATAACAAGCCTCCTTCAGATCAGCGCCATTCACCGGATACCGGCCATCAGCCAAGTGCCAATCCATTTTTTGAGCAAGTTGCTGGATTGTCGGGGCTGGAATCTGCCAGTCAGCTGCCAAATGATTAAACACCTCACCCGGCCTGCCCTGGGCTACCATTTGACCCTCGTGCAGCACCCACACAACGTCGGCGACTTCGCACAAATCGTCAATTTCACTGGTGACAATGAAGACAGTCGTCTCTTTGACTTGAGCCAGCCATTGGAAAAATTGGCGGCGGCCAAGGGGATCCATCTGACTGGTCGGATCATCCATAATCAAAACAGCCGGATTAGCCACAACCGCCGTGGCAATTGCCAACCGCTGGATCTGACCACCGGAAAGGCTCTCGGGACGCAAATTCAGCTGTTCAATCAGCCCCATTTGCGTGGCAACTTCTTCAACCCGTTTTTGAATCAGTCCTTCAGCCATTCCCTGATTAATCAAGTCAAAGGCGATTTCATCGGCAACCGTGTCTGCCAACCCGCTTAGTTGGCCAGCTGGATTTTGCAGTACAACTCCATTCATGGCATTATAAACGGGCCAATTGTCGGACACTCGCTGGCCAAACATGTGCCAGTCGCCCTCAATCTCAGCAGACACAATTTTGGGAATGACCCCTGCCAGCACACGGCACAAAGTCGATTTGCCGGAGTGGCTATTCCCGATAATCCCAACCACCTGGCCGGTATGAACCTCCGCGTTAATCTTACGCAGTTGTGGTTGCTCAGTACCCGGATAACGGGTAGTCAAATTTTCAATTACAATCCGTTTATCTTCGTCCATATCTTCCACCCAATCAATAAAATTGCCAATCCAGTCAGACCAATGTGCAGCGTCCGCGACAGGCGATACACGCGCTGGGAGGTTCTGACAGTCCGGTTGGGATTATCAAAACCTCTCAGTTGGAGCGAAATCGACCGCGCCATCGATTGATCCAAGGTCTTAATCACCAATGGAATTAGAACCGGCAGGACTGACTTTAATTTCTGAATCAACGTTTTTTGCGGATTGGTTCCGCGAACTTTTTGTGCCTGCTGGATTTTCCGCATATTGCGCATCATTTCCGGCAAAATATAACACACCGACATCAGAACGTAGACGGTTTTATAAGACAATCCGGACAGTTCCAAATAGGCCGCGTTTTCTGAAATACTCGTGGTCACCATAAAAAAGCCACTGGTCAAAATAATCACCAATACTCGACAACCCAGAGTGGTGGCGTAAATCAGGCCTTCTTTGTAGAACGACACCCCAAGCACAGAAAACAGCACAGTTTGATTCCGACTGTAAAATAACCCTTGGATGATCAGCATGGTGCAAATCAGAAACAGGCTGAATCCCAGCGCCTTAAAGATGGTAGAACTCAATTTGGAAAATAACAATAGCAATGTTGCGACAAGAATTAATCCGGCCTGAAGCAATAAATTCATACTGGCAAAGCTCAACAACGTCATGTCCAAGATGAACAAGAGCTTAGTAATCGGATCGATCACCTGGTACCACTTGAGCTTGACCCGTGGCGCTCCAGAAATCAATGTTTGATCAGTCATCATTTATCACCGCTAAAGAAGTGCACCATCCGCTTCGGCAGCTGACGATAGATGAAGAATGCCAGGTAGGCCACGCAGACTTTATCCAAAATATCCAAGACAAACTCATCGGTAAATGAGGCCAGCCACACTGGTGCATGATTGGCGACCATTACCGCAAACAATGAGTCACCCCAAGCGATACCGGTCTGACCACCCCAAAAGATGACGTTGAGTGGCGTTGAAATGACAGCTGAAACGAAGGCAATAATAATAGCAGAAACAAATACTCGTCGCGCTGACGAGAACCACCCATTGGCGTGCAAAACTCCGACAGCAATCCCAATTCCGATGCTGGTAATCGCATACACGGTTGAAATTGGCGATAAGGTTAGCCCATAGATCACGTTGTTGATGAAACCACTGATGGCACCGGCAACCGGCCCAGCCAACATGCTGGCAAGAAAGGTTCCCAAAGACCCCAGCCAAACGGGCAACTTTAACCCCTCCGCCAAGGCTTTGGCAACATAGTTAATCCCCACGGCAGCGGGAATCAAAGTCATGGTGGCAGCACTTAACTTAAATTTCCACATACTGGTACGATGAATCGGTTCTGTTTTCATAATCTTCTCCTTTTGTTTTTAAAGAGCCGTGTCAGGAATGACTTTCGGACGCAACGCTCTATAGAATAGTTATTAGAACCATATAGTCACTTTACCATACCATCCGTAGTCGACATGAGTTAATATAGTAAAATTACTATTTTTAAAAGTTCATAATCTTATCATACGCTTATTTTCAAAATTGTCAAGTCTTTTCTGAAAATTCTTTAAAAAATGTTGTGAAATTTAAAATGCCTAGCTGAGCTAGACATCTTTCGACTGGGATTTTGTTTTCATTACTGTCACTAATACTTCTACGTTTTCGTAATCGACAGAAATTTAGTCCATGACATAAATTTCTCCACGACTATATAGGGCAGCCTTTCCTGCAAGGTAAATCCTATCACCCTCTATACGACAAAGGAGGATGCCACTCCTTTCAGAGGCTTGGTAAGCCCTAAATTCTGCTTGTGCCAACTTATTAGCCCACAAAGGAATGACATGACAGTGTCCTGATCCACAGACTGGATCTTCCTTGACTGATAATTTTGGAGCGAAACTTCGTGTCACAGTATCATACTTGCTTCCTTTGGCAGTGATATTCAGGAGAAGCCCATCTAAAGCTTTTACTTTATCAAAATCTGGATTTGCATTAATGACCTCATTTTCATGAGGTAAGACACATACTAGATCTCTTCCAAGCCATGCTTCAAGCGGACGGACACCGATTGCTTCTTCCATCTCACTTGTGACTGCAACCTGTTGCGTGGAGTATGCTGGAAAATTCAGCTCATAGTACTCACCTTTTTTTGTAACTAAAAGTTCCCCACTCTGTGTAGCAAAAGTTAGACTTTCAGCATTCTTTTCAAAAAATCTAAAAAGAACAAAAGCCGTTGCCAAGGTTGCATGGCCGCACAAATCGATTTCCCCACCTGGAGTAAACCAACGTAATTCGTAGTAATCATCATTTTTAACCGTAAAAGCTGTCTCAGAAAGATTATTTTCTTTAGCAATATTCTGTAAAGTATCATCTGACAACCATTTATCAAGAAGACAAACAGCCGCCGGGTTCCCTTTAAAAACAGTATCTGTAAAAGCATCGACGATAAATTGTGGGATGGTATATTGATTCATTGAAACGTTCAGCTCCTTAAATTGTTAACCTTGTTTTAAAACTACAAGTGAATGTAGAAAATTTAGTAAAAAATCAAATTAAATTATTTCTTGTCCATCTCCACCTTATCCCTTAAACCACTCCATTCCTGGAGAATCCAGTATAATTTTGGTCAATTGTTGGGGGCTTTCTTGAGTCCCATTGATAATCCAGTCGACGATAAGGCCTGTCAAACCAGAAACATACATGGTAATAGCATAGCGCTCTGGCATTTGATAAGCTGCCACAATGACTGGTCGAGAACGTGGCGTTGACTCAATCATACCCAAAATAAAAGAACGAATGTTATCTGCAAAACGAAAGCTTGGATTTTTTGCAATTTCAACAAAAAAAGCACTGTTCTCTTGAAAATGAGACAAGATGGATTCCAACGCTTCTTTGGGATGAAAGGTTTCTTTCCTTAAGATCATGCGAACAGTCGTCAAGGTTTCTTCCTTTAACTGCTCTAAAAAATCCTGTTTATCAAGGTAGTGCAGATAAAATGTCGAGCGGTTAACACCCGCTTTTTTGGTTAACTGACTAATCGTAATGTCCTCTAAGCTTCTTGTAGCTAACAGCTGAATGAAGGCTTCTTTTATATCTGACTTAGTTGTCGTTTGTCTCTGCTGCATACGAACCCCTTGTTTCTACAAATTGTTGATTAAAGTATATCTTGATTTTTGAAATTGTCAACTATCATCAAGTATTTTCATTGATTAATACAACTTCCATATCCTTATTTCAACACATTGTTGATTTGTGTTGTAGCATTCGTATTAAAAAAATCATAAAATAACTTCCGTAATCATTCAACAGGTTGTTGTTTTAGCACTGATAACTTTTAAAGGAGACAAATACACATGGCTTATATTGAAATGAAACATAGTTACAAACGTTATAAAACAGGTGATGTAGAAATCATCGCAAACAATGATATCACATTCGAGATTGAAAAAGGGGAGTTAGTGATTATACTCGGTTCTTCTGGGGCAGGAAAATCAACTGTTCTCAATATTCTTGGTGGTATGGATACCAATGATGAAGGAAAGGTCATCATCGATGGGAAAGACATCTCCAATTATAATGCGAAACAATTAACAGCTTATCGTAGAGACGATGTCGGATTCGTCTTTCAATTCTATAACTTGGTCTCAAACTTAACGGCCAAAGAAAATGTAGAGTTGGCTTCTGAAATTGTCGCGGATGCTAAAGATGCGGAACAAACTTTGATTGATGTTGGTCTTGGGAAACGCATCAACAACTTCCCTGCACAATTGTCTGGTGGTGAACAACAACGAGTAGCTATTGCTCGCGCCGTCGCAAAAAATCCTAAAATTCTCCTCTGTGACGAACCTACAGGAGCCCTGGATTACAATACTGGAAAACAGGTCTTGAAGATTCTCCAAGATAAGGCTCGCAATGAAGGAGCTACCGTTATCATTGTTACTCACAATGGGGCGCTTGCACCGATTGCAGATCGTGTGATTCGTATGCATGATGCGCGTGTTCAAAGTATTGAACTCAATGCAACTCCACAAGATATTGATAGCCTCGAGTACTAGAAAGGATGTCTCATGAATCGTAAAACTTATTGGAAAGATGTCAGAAAGTCTTTCTCTAGTTCTAAAGGACGGGTGGTTTCTATTGCTTCACTCATGGCCTTGGGTTCTTTCGCTCTTGTGGGTCTAAAGGTGACGACACCTGATATGCAACACACGGGAACAAGCTATTTCACTAAACACCAAACTGCTGACCTCACAGTTACTGGTAGCTATGGACTTAACCAGTCGGATCAAGACCTCCTAAATCAAGTCTCTTCAGAGGCAAACATTGAGTACGGTTACTTTAAAGATGTCGTTCTGAAAGACTCCACTGATGCCTTTCGACTATTTTCAAAACCAAAAGATATCTCAACTTATGAGGTTGTAAAAGGAAAACTTCCAAGTAAGCAAGGTGAAATTGCTCTTTCTTCAGTCTATCAAGACAAATATAAGATAGGTGACAAGATCTCGTTTTCTGAAAAAGAGGGTGACAATGGTAAGGATGTCTTAAAAGAACACACCTTTACCATCACTGGCTTTGTTCAGTCATCTGAAATCTTATCAAGTGTTGACCTCGGTTCATCGACAGCTGGTAGTGGGGAACTCAAAGGTTATGCGGTAGTTCCTGAATCTAGTTTTGATTCCGACGTCTACATGATTGCACGCTTAGCTTACAAAGACGTCCATAGTGCTAACCCCTATACCCAGGATTACACTGACAAGGTTTCCAAACACGAAAATGATCTCGAAAAATTAGTAAAAAATCAACCTGCTAACCGTTTGAAAGAATTAAAAGCTGATCCACAGGCTAAGATTGACCAACAAACAAGTCAACTTCAAACGGCAGAGACTGAACTTAACAAGAAACTAGAACAAGCGAAAGCCAGCGGTCAAGATAAGAATCCTCTTGTCCAAGAACAATTGACACAAGCACAAGATGAAATCGATAAAAAGAAGGAGCAGATAAAGGAAGCTCAAGAAAAAATCGATAGCATTGCTGAACCAAGCTACGATGTCTACACACGTCGTGAAGCTCCTTGGTCAGAAGGGTACGTTTCATATGAGACCAACGCTTCTGTTTTTCAGAACCTCAGTAATATCTTCCCTGTTATCCTCTACTTTATTGCTGCCTTGGTTACCTTTGTAACAATGGGACGCTTCGTCGAAGAAGAACGGATTAAGGCAGGGACATTCAAAGCTCTCGGTTACCAAAACAAGGACATCATCCGTAAATTTATTATTTATGGATTCGTGACGAGCATGATTGGTACTGCTATTGGGGTTGCTGCTGGACATATTCTCCTTCCAACTATCATATACAATAGTTATAAAGAGCGAATCCTCCTCGCACCAATTGAGTTACACTTTTATCCATTTAAGACTCTTCTAGCTATTGTGCTTGGTCTTTTGTCCACAGTTCTTCCCGCTTTCATGGTAGCCAAGCGCGAATTAGGAGAAAAGCCAGCCCAACTTCTTCTTCCAAAACCTCCAACATCTGGTTCTAAGATTCTTTTGGAGCGCATCACCCCACTTTGGAACCGGATGAACTTTACACAAAAAGTCACTGCCCGTAATATTTTCCGATACAAGCAACGGATGTTCATGACTATTTTTGGTGTCTGCGGTTCCATCGCACTTCTCTTTGCTGGACTCGGTATTCGTTCTTCTATTGGAGACCTTAACACACGCCAATTCCCTAACATCATTCGCTATGATATGATTGTCGCAAACAAGGATCATCTGGATGGGCAGGAAAAGGAAAACATCCAAAAATTAATTAACGATAGCAAGGTCAAGGAACATCTTTCTATTCATTACGAAATGCTTTCAAAAGTGGCAGGAAATAATAACGATCGTCAAGATATCACAACCCTTGTGGTCAAAGACAAGGATCAAGAAACTCTACAACATTACATCAAGCTCAATAATCGTGAAACTGGTCAAAAACTCGATTTGACCGACAAAGGGATTATTATTTCTGAGAAATTGGCAGACTTAGCTGGCGTTTCTGTAGGGGATGAGTTAACCGTTCAAAATAGTCAAGACAAGGATATCAAACTCAAAGTTGCTGGTATTTCTGAAATGTATATGGGTCACTTCATCTTTATGAATGAAACTACTTACAGAAATGCTTTTGGTAAAGAGGCGAGCCAAAATGCTACTATTCTGACACTGAAGAATCACTCAGACAAAAACGTTGAGCAAACAGCCAGTCAATTTATGGAGCTTGATGGTGTCAAAGGGGTTGTTCAAAATACTACTCTAAAGGCACAAATCAAGACCATCGTCAACTCCCTTAGCTGTGTTATGGCAGTATTGATTGGGATTTCTGTTCTTCTTGCTTTAGTTGTTCTCTTTAATTTGACAAATATCAATGTGGCAGAACGTATCCGTGAGTTATCAACCATTAAGGTTCTAGGCTTCTTTAATAGAGAAGTGACACTCTACATCTATCGAGAAACCATTTATCTCTCTATCATTGGTATCTTGGTTGGATTCGGACTTGGTTGGGGATTGCATCAATACATGGTAGAGGTTATACCTCCTGAAAACATCATGTTCAATCCAGATCTGAGCTGGCTCATCTATGCTATTCCAACACTTGTAGTTATTGTCATTCTGACAGGTCTCGGTATTTTTGTGAACCAACACCTTAAGAAAGTCAATATGCTCGAAGCCCTAAAATCTGTTGAGTAACATATGATCTAAGCTAATAAATAAAACGGAAGAGTAAGAATAACTTTGTTCTATACAAAACATTCTCAAGTTATCAACTTGAGAATGTTTTTAGTTCTTAATTAAACCTTCTTTTACCAAAAACTCACGTGCGACTTTAGCAGCAGGTTTTCCTTCTACTCCCACTTGGTAGTTCATCTGACTCATTTGGCTCTCTGTGATTTTACCAGATAACTTATTAAGAATACCTTCCAATTCTGGATGTTTCTTAAGGAGGGCTTCTTTCATGAGGGGTGCTCCCTGGTAAGGTGGGAAGAGGTGTTGGTCATCCTCTAGAACAACTAAATTATATTGAGCAATTTCTGGGTCTGTTGAATAGGCATCTGTTATTTGAATATTGCCTTGTTGGATTGCCTCATAGCGAAGTGCCGGCTCCATGGTAGCTACGTTAAGATTTAGTCCATAAACTGATTGAAGTCCTTTGTTTCCGTCCTCACGGTCGTTAAATTCCAACGTGAAACCAGCTTTGACCTTGTCCTGAACTTTCTTGAGATCAGAAATCGTCTTCAGATTATACTCTTTCGCAATACTTTTCGGAACAGCGATCGCATAGGTGTTTTGATAAGCCATCGGTTTGAGCAAGGCTAGATTATCTTGTTTCTTTATACCATCACGCGCAACCTCGAAAACTTCTTTGGAGTCGTTGCTGACTTTAGGAGCTGGCTGCAAGAGAGAGCTTGTAATGGTCCCTGTAAATTCTGGATAGATATCAATATCACCCTTTTTAAGCGCTTGATAAAGGAAATCTGTCTTCCCAAAGTTAGGCTTAACCGTCACCGTCATGTCACTATTTTCCTCAATGAGAAGCTTGTACATATTCATGAGAATTTCAGGTTCAGGTCCCAATTTACCGGCTATGACTAAATTTTCTTTCTCTTTCTGAGGCATCATACTTGGTGCGTAACTTGCTCCCAAACCAAGCACCATGATAGCGAAAGCTGCAAAAATCGTGCGTAACTTGGCCTTTTCCATCCATTTTAGAACAATATTGAATAAAATAGCAAGAACCGCTGAAGAAATGGCCCCAATCACAATCAAGCTATAATTTCTTCGATCAATACCTAGAAGGATAAAGGAACCAAGTCCTCCAGCCCCAATCAAGGCTGCCAAGGTCGCAGTCCCTATAATCATTACCGCAGAAGTCCTTACCCCTGACATTACCACAGGCATAGCCAGTGGAATTTCAAACTTCTTGAGTCGCTCCCACTTGGTCATCCCAAAGGCAATCCCAGCTTCTTCCAAACTAGGGTCAATCCCATGCAATCCTGTAATAGTATTTTGCAAAATTGGGAATATCGCATAAATGACTAGAGCTGTTAAAGCAGGAAGCGTTCCAATTCCCATAATAGGGATAAATAGTCCCAGAAGTGCCATGGAAGGGATGGTTTGAAAGACACCAGCGAGTTGCAAGACCCAGTTACTCGCACGTTCGCGCGTGCTAAGATAAATGGCCAAAGGAATTGAGAGGAAAATTGCAATAATTAAGGTCAAAAGAGACAATTGTAAGTGCTGTCCGAGGGCCGTTAACCAGTCCCCAAAACGTTCTTGAAATGTTGAAATCAAATTAGACATGAAGGCTACCTCCAAACAAGTTTGCTACAAAGTCTGTCGCAGGCGCTTCTAAAATTGTTTCAGGTTCTGCGACCTGACGAATTTCTCCATCCTGCAAAACTGCAATTCGATCCCCTAATTTTAAAGCCTCATCCGTATCATGTGTTACGAAGATGGTCGTCATGCCGAATTCTTTATGTAAGGCCTTGGTCAATTCTTGCAACTGCTTGCGAGAGATGGCATCCAAAGCTGAAAAAGGTTCGTCCATCAATAGAATTTTTGGTTCCCCAATGATAGCTCGCACAATGCCAATCCGCTGTTGCTCTCCACCCGATAATTCACTAGGCATGCGCTTTGCATACTCTGCAGCAGGGAGCCCCACCTTATCCAAGAGTTCTTCTGTCTTAGAAGTGATTTGTTCCTTGCTCCAGCCCTTCATCTCAGGAATGAGAGCAATATTTTCCGCAACGGTCAAGTTAGGAAAGAGGGCAATGGCTTGAAGGACATAGCCTGTACTGAGACGTAACTCCCGTTCATCATAGTCCTTGATGCGTTTTCCATCCATATAGATATTGCCATCTGTCGGCTCCAAAAGACGGTTAATCATCTTGATCATGGTAGTCTTTCCAGATCCTGAAGGTCCCACAAGAACCATAAATTCTCCATTTTCAATGCGGAGATTGACATCTTTTAAAATGTTTTTATCCGTGTAGCACAAGGCTACATGTTTATATTCAATCATGTTCTTCCTCAATAAGTTTTCTGTCTCTAAGAATATCCAATAAGCTACTTGCTGGACGTCCTAAGACTTTTTCGACATCTGTTGAAACCCCAGCTTGTTCCCCAACTTTGATAGCTGTATAGGTACTGACCCAAGCATCGTACTCCCAGTTTTGTGCTGGCCATTTTTTCCGTGACTCATAGGCCTCTTCTACCGATTCGTCTACATACGTGATGGCATTACCGGTCTCTTTTGAGAGAAGCTCTACGATTTCTTCCATAGAAAGATCCTCTGGCCCTGTTAGATTCAAGGTTTGATTTTCCCATTCCTTAGGGTTTAAGAGAATCTCTGCTGCGACCCTAGAAGTGTCCTTACGGGCAACAGCTGACACACGGCCCCTGCCAGCCGGACCACGAATTTCTCCATTTTCAAGTGCAATATCAATCAAGAAGTCCAAGTAAAAATTATCTCTCAAAAAAGTATAGGTGAACCCTAACTCCTTGATATAGGCTTCCGTCTGGGCATGATCTCGAGACAAGGTAAAAGTTGCCTTCTCATCTGCCCCATAAAAGGAGGTATAAACGATATGTTGCACCCTGCTAGTCTTGCAGCATCTAAAAACTCCTTGTGCTCCTTGACACGCTCTGGATTTTCCCGAGCAGAGACCATCAATAAGACATCGATTCCCTTTAAGGTCTCAACCACCTCTGGAGTATTGGCATACACCATCTTACGAATTTCCGCTGACGCGTAGACTTTTGCACGCTCTGGGCTTCTTGCCAGATGGATAGAAGAAATTCCTTGCTGATCGACAAGATCTGCCACATAAGAGCCTAATTTCCCTGTTACACCTGTTATTCCAATCATAAGCATTTTCCCCTCTACTACAGTTCATTCTCTTTAGCTTTTAGATTGTCAATAATACGCTCTTGATAAGCTTCAAATTCTCGGATTTCCTGATCAGAAAATCCTTGATAAAAAATCTCACCCAACTCTTTACTGACACGGTCTCCAATTTCTTTTTGCGCCCAACCAAGTTCGGTCAAAACGACAAACTTCTTGCGCTTGTCTTGGTCACTCTGTTTAATCGTAACCAAGCCCTGGTCCACTAATTTCTTAATCATACTAGTCAGTGTATTGTTAGCTAATCCTGAAGCAAGGGCGATATCTGTCGCAGTTGCTCGACCATCTTCTTTTTGCCAAAGCACTGTTAAGATTTTTCCTTGTTCACTACGGTATTTGGCATCTGGTTCCTTGCTCAAGAGTTTTTGAAAGATACGCCCATTCAACAAACGAATCTGTAGAGCTTGGTAGCCCCCTAGCATCTTGTCCATTTTGTCTCCTTTTTGTTCTATATCGAAATAACAAAGTTATTGTATCACTGTCTGTTACATCCGTCAAATGTTTCTATATAGAAACATTAGTTTTTTAATAATGTTTGATAAATCGTATAATCAAAATCTTTAAAAACATTGAATACAACTATCATATCAGGGTGTTTTTTCTGAAACTGTAGAACCGTCTCTATCGCAATCTTGGCTGCCTCTTCATTTGGAAAGCGAAATTCACCTGTTGAGATACAACAAAAGGCCAAGCTTCTAAGACCTTTTTCATAAGCTAAATTCAAACACTCTTCATACGACGAGGCCAACTGTCCTCTTTCCAAATCTGTCACTTCGTCATAGATAATAGGCCCAACCGTGTGAAGGACATAGCGGGAAGGTAGGTTATAGGCCTTGGTCATCTTTGCCTGACCCGTAACTTCATCCCTTCCTTGCTCCTGCATGATCTCATGACAGGCTAAACGTAGTTCAACCCCCGCAGCTGTGTGAATGGCATTGTCAATACAAGAATGATTAGGTACAAAACAGCCTAAAAGCTTGCTGTTGGCCGCATTGACAATGGCATCGACTGCCAGGTGAGTGATATCGCCTTGCCACAGGTAGAGATTAGGCCGAATGGGAGTCAAGTCTTTTAAGTCTACAACTCCTTTTTCTACTAGTTTTTCTTGTAAATAACGGTCTTGTTGGTAGAGAAAGTCGGCTGTCACTGGTGCCGGATAACGGACATTTTGAAGAGCCCGATATAACACTTCTTGCTCCTCTACCTTTTCAGGAATCTCTAGCTCTGTCAATCCTTGCTCGCTTTTTAAAACATCAATCAAATATTCTAGTCTGCTAGCCATTGTCGGAGCACCTCCCTCATATCATCATTTATAGAAATTGTCTTTTCCTTTGTAGCAGCAAAACCTTCAAGATCATCACGATTGAGGCGAATCAAATGAGCCTTTGGAAATAGTGCTGTCATTTTCTCAAAAGGATAGCGAATAATGGTCGGTGTATTGTAACCGACACCCAATTCTAAGAAAACCATCTTTTGATATTCAATCCCTTCAAAAAATCCTTGATAAGCTTCATAAGAAGCCTCCCAGGTCTCATCTTGGACAAAAGATTGATCAACACGTAAATGCATGGTCATTGGTGCCCCACAATTTGGACAATATGGTAGCAAGTCAGTTGGAATTTTTAAATCCTTTGTTTCTTTTAGCATCTCCATGACAGCCGCTTCATTATCAAAGACTTCCTGACGACAAGGAACTGAACACTGCCACTCTCCGTAGTTGCCCTGCACTTCAAAGAAACGCTGCCGAGCAAATCCTGTCTTCATAAACTGCCCATCTACATTGGTCGTAATCACAAAATAATCTTTGTCCTTTACCAAGTCGAAAAGATCTCTATAAAGAGGAAGCCCCTCTGGTTGGTATCGATTATGATGGATATGCTTGGCCCAATAGCCCCAGCGCTCCTCGGCTGTCTCAAAAGGATAAAATGCTGCAGAATACATATCCTGCATGCCATAACGAGCAATATAATCTTTAAAGAAAACCTCAAAACGTGAGCCTGAGTAGGTTAAGCCAGCCGCTGCAGATAAGCCAGCTCCCGCTCCGATCACAATTTTATCTGCTTCTTCAATGATTTTCTTTGCATCTTGAATCTTTGTCATCTTATCATCCCTCAATTTCAAATCTTGCTTGATAGGGAGGCAATTGCGTCAAATCATAAAAATTGCCTACTGAATTTTTAAAACGAAAGACTTGTAGGTGACTACGTCCCTCCTCCGTCGGATATATCTCATACATGTATGGATTGGCTTTTAACAACTCTTCTAAATGCTCTTTTCCAATCCATTCCACCTGACCGGTTAGGGAAATAGATTTACGATCCATAGTTCCGGCACCTTGAGTCATCCCTGTCACTGCTACACGTCCATCTTCCTTAAGCCGTTTGTAGAGGGGTTTAAAATCGGCAGTCAAAAAATAAACTGTTTTCCCGTCCTCCCACATCATGTCCATAACAGCTGTATGCGGATGTCCCGTTTCATCAACCGTTGCCACTACAACTGAATGAATCTCTTCGACTAGCACTTTCAAATAATCCATTATAAAACACCATGTCTTTCTTTGAATTTTAGTTCGATATCGACATTTATACCACGAATTGTAACATCTCCAATTACATCTGTCAACTATTTCGATATAGAAGTACCTTAAAAAACAAAAAAACTTCCCTAATCATCTAGGAAAGTTCTAACTATAATCGATTGATATCTTTAAAATATTTTATTCAGCCTTGGTAATATCTTCACGCATCTCATCGACATTGAATTTAGCAAAGAGATACTGACGGTCTTGAACTGGGAAACGTTGATCGAGTTGGTCAACTGGTCCAACTTCGATAATACCATTTTCAATAACAAAGTCCATAACGTGACCACCGAATGTCAAGTCGTCTGAAATAAAATGAAGGTGATAACCAGCAACACTCACACCGTGAAACATTTCTGGCGTCCAAATACCAACGATGGTACCTGAAATATCATCTACCTCGTACTCAGGTTGGCGAGTGGCAACATCAGCAAACTTAATATCCGCATTTGATTTAGGAATCATGCGCACGTGCATGTGTTTAAAATGACCCTTAATTTTGATAGAACGGAAGAGATTAACCCCATCATAGTAAGATTCAATACGATCCTCAAGTTCTTTATCAGTCATTTCATAACGTTGACGGAAGATAACTTCAGCTTGGTGAGGGACGACTGCCGCATAAGGAACCTTTTCATCAGCAGACACTTCTACAACTTCAACCTTGCCTTCTGATCCCTTAGCCTGGTAAGCTTTACCATCTAGAACAATCAATTCCCCATCAATAGAATCTAATGTTCCAAGACCCAAGTCTCCATGCTCCAACAATTCACCAACTGTTAAAGTACCTCCATAAAGCCCAGCCATCAAGGCTCCCAAAGTATTATATTGAAATAATTTTATGGCTTCAGACATGTCTACACCCTCTTTTTAGTAAAATTCATCTGGCAAAATAGTTTCGCCGAGTTTAATATTATCTTTATAGTCGATTGGAACATCAATAAGGACTGGTCCATCTATAGCTTGAGCCAAAGCTTCTTGAAGCAAGCTAGCAAATTCTTCTTTACTTGTTGCACGATAACCTTTCGCTCCAAAGCTCTCAGCATATTTTACAAAATCTACAGGACCAAAGTCAACCCCAGATGAACGACCGTACTTCATTTCTTCTTGGAATTCCACCATATTGTAATGGCCATCATTCCAGATAATATGAACAATTGGCAATTTCAAACGAACTGCCGTTTCCAATTCTTGTGCTGAGAAGAGGAAACCACCGTCACCAGAAACAGAAATGACTTTTGTCTTAGGACGAACCAAAGCTGCAGAAATGGCCCAAGGAAGAGCAACCCCTAAAGTTTGCATCCCATTTGAGAAAAGCAAATGACGTGGTTCATAAGATTTGAAATAGCGAGCCATCCAAATATAGTGACTACCAACGTCAACGGTGACTGTCATATCATCTTTGGTTTGGTCTTGCAAAACTTCAATCAAATCTAGCGGATGTACCTTTCCTTCTTCGGGGCGGCGATCAAACTTAACATCCTCAACAACGTTATTCTTCAACCCTTTAAGGTATTCAACTGATCCTTCAGGTAATTTATAACCTTGAATAGCTGGCAAGAGCAAATCTAAAGTTGCTTCAACATTACCAATCAACTCACGTTCTGGCTGGAAGTAAGTATCCACCTCAGCAGGTTCAACGTCAATGACAATAATACGGGCTGAAATTTCAGCATTCCAGTTACGTGCTTCATACTCGATTGGGTCATACCCAATGGCAATAATCAAGTCAGACTTCTTAAGCAACATGTCCCCCGGTTGGTTACGGAAAAGACCTACACGACCAAAGAAAGTATCTTCTTCAAGGTCTCGTGACACGATACCAGCACCTTGGAAAGTTTCAACAACTGGTAATTTGACATGCTTCAAAATCTGGCGAATAGAGTAAGTTACGGCTTCTGATGAGGCACCATTCCCCAAAAGAAAGACTGGCAACACTGCATTTTTAATGGCTTGTGCGAGATAGTTAATATCAGAAACAGATGCTGAACCAAGTTTTGGATCTGTCATAGGCTTAATAGCCTTAACACTGACCGGAGCATCGGTCACGTCTTGAGGAATTGAAATAAAGCTTGCACCTGGTTTCCCTGACTTAGCGTGACGATAGGCATTTGCTACCGTTTCAGAAAGGGTGTTAGCATCATGTACTTCAGCAGCATACTTGGTAATTGGTTCAAGCATGGCAACATTATTCATTGATTGGTGGGCACGTTTCAAGAGATCTGCACGCTTAACCTGACCACCAATAGCAAGAACAGGGTCTCCTTCATCTGTCGCTGTTACCAAACCAGTAGCCAAATTAGAGACACCTGGACCAGATGTTACCAATACTACACCAGGTTTCCCTGTAATACGTCCAACACCTTGAGCCATAAAAGCAGCATTTTGCTCATGACGGGCAACTATCAATTCAGGTCCCTTATCTTCCAAGGTATCAAAAACTCTATCGATTTTTGCGCCTGGAATCCCAAAGACATAATCAACATCATGGTTGATTAAACTATCAACCACTAAATCTGCACCAAACAATTGCTTTTCTTCTGACATGAACACAGTCCTTCTGGCCCTAAAATGGTAGAGCCAACTTTCCTTTCAAGTATAAGTCACAAAGTGTCAAAGTCTGCTCGTTTTTTCACAAACTTTCATCACTTCACAATTCTGTTATCATTATAGCACAGTTTTCAGACAATCTTGTGAAAAAAAGATTGTGAAATTTTGAACTTCCAGCACAAAAAGAAACACCTGATTGCTATCAGATGTTTATGTATTTTTTACCTTAGCAAACTCTCGATTGAGATAATTTTGCAGGCCTTCAAAAATCTCTAGTAACTGGAGGTAATTAGACAAACTTGAGCGACCAGGAATGTCAACGACATCCAAAGAAATGCGTTCCAAGTCCTTTTCGTAAAGAATACGGAAGGACACCACTGCTTGATCAGAAAAATAATTCTCCCCTGCCATAATGTAGCACTCATAGATGATGCCAACAGGATTCGCAACCTTCAACTCAATACGAACTGCGCCTAATCCCAAGGCCTCCACTTGCTGAAAACGCTCCAGAATAGCCTGTCGCTGACTAGGAATAAAACTCGTGATATCCATAGTGGCCCTCCCAACATTCCTTTTTGTCTATTATAGCCTAAAGATGAGAAAAATGCTTGTGTAGGGTTTGTAGAAGCCACATAGACATTCAAGAATACTTAGTCGCCACCTTTGTAGTCTCTAAAGTCTGACTTAATACTGGAATCATAATCATGTTTGTCCACCCAATCCTTTATATCAGCAAAAGAATGGATATCTTTCTTAATACCAGCACTGTCCTCCACGGAAACCACAATCGCATTTTCACCATTTGTCCCTAACCAATGTAAAATATCATTTGTTTGTTCTTCAGGAGAAAAATAGATTTGTGATTGTGTTTCGTACTCTCTATCTCTATAAGTCTCATATTGAGCTAATTGCTTTTTATAGGCATTATATTCCCTATCGTAATCCTTTTGAACTTTTTGACGTGCTTTTTCGTAAGCTCGATAGTCTTTCTGATAGTCTTGTTGAGCCTTTTTGTTAAGAATCTCACTGAAACTTAAAGTTTTAACAGGAAAAATCGAATCAGGAAAAACATTTAATTCTGGAACTTTCTTTGGTTCACTTGGTTCATCAGGACCTTTCCTTTTCACTGGCTCAGTTGGACCAGCTGGAAAATCTCCCTCCTTGCCTTGACGGGTCAATACTTTAAATTTCTTTATTGTATTACTATTTGTTGTTGTCTGATTTACAGCTTCTTGGTAAATATGCTTGACTTCAGGATTGTCGTTAAATAGATTAATCTGACTCTCCTCTTTGGCAGTGTCCACATTATCAATTTCTATGATAAGGTTTAGCTGAGCAGATAAATAGCTGTCCTTTGGGGCTGGTGATTTCCTTAAAAGCTCATCCAAGTTTCCTTCTCTCTTTAAATACCCCCACATGGTGCTATCATTCATCTGATTACGAGCAGAGCTTTTATCACCAAAATAAAGCAATTCATCCTCACTATAAGAATAATCTGGTAAATTGCTAGTTAAAAATTGGTTCGTATCCAAATTGTAAGCGAATTGCTTGTCGCTTCGAGTATTCCTCAAGAAAACATAATCATAACCATCAATCGTTCTTAAAGACACAGCCAATTCTTTGATTTCCTTAAAATCTTTGACTTTCTTCAAATATGGAGTCAGATTAATAATTTTCTTTTTAAAATCTTTGTTAATATCATAAACTACCAAATGAGCTTGATGGAGACTACTCATGGTATCGTAATAGCGAACAAAATGGTTTCTACCAATCAACTCAGTAGCTACGTTATCTTCAGAATTATAGTAAGTGGGTTCTTCCTGACTAATAGCAACATACTGATGGCGACTACCAAAAATCTCATTGTCAGTTACCTTATCCGCTTTTAGAGCAATCTGTAATTCTTCTACAGCTTTTTCATGAAATTTATGTTTGACATAAGCATTTCCTAAAAAGAAAAGTGTGAGTAAAGTCGCAGTATAAATCCTTCCACGCTTCGAGAAGGGAAATCTTAAAATCTTCTTTATCATAACTTTTTTACAAAAATAGCCAGAACATCACATTCTGACTATTACTTTTATTTCTCATCTTCGTCCATTGAAAGCACTGACAAGAAGGCTTCTTGTGGGACTTCAACCGAACCGATGGCTTTCATACGTTTCTTACCGGCTTTTTGTTTTTCGAGGAGTTTACGTTTACGTGAAACGTCACCACCGTAACACTTAGCCAAGACGTTTTTACGAAGGGCTTTGATATCTGTACGGGCAACGATTTTTTGACCGATAGCCGCTTGGATTGGCACTTCGAATTGTTGACGTGGAATGATTTTCTTAAGTTTATCAACGATAAGTTTTCCACGCTCGTAGGCAAATTCCTTGTGAACAATGAAGCTAAGGGCATCGACCTTGTCACCATTAAGGAGAATATCCATTTTCACCAATTGTGAACGGCGGTATTCTGACAATTCATAGTCAAAGCTTGCATAACCACGTGTTGATGATTTCAATTTATCAAAGAAATCAAAGACGATTTCGGCAAGTGGAATCTGATAGATAACATTAACACGATTATCATCGATATATTCCATGGTTTCAAAATCACCACGTTTACGTTGTGCCAACTCCATAACCGCACCAACATATTCTTGAGGAACCATGATTTGAGCTTTAACATAAGGCTCTTCGATAGCATCAATGCGTGTAGGATCTGGGAATTCAGATGGGTTAGACACTTCAAGCATCTCACCGTCAGTAGTATTAACATGGTAAACTACCGATGGTGCTGTCATGATGAGGTCAATGTTAAACTCACGTTCCAAGCGCTCTTGGATAACATCCATATGAAGAAGACCCAAGAAACCACAACGGAAACCAAAACCAAGGGCTTGAGACGTTTCAGGCTCAAATTGAAGACTGGCATCGTTCAACTGGAGTTTTTCAAGGGCTTCACGCAAGTCGTTATATTTATTTGACTCAATTGGGTAAAGACCTGCAAACACCATTGGGTTCATTTGCTTATAGCCATGGAGTGGCTCTGCAGCTGGATTATCCGCAAGAGTTACGGTATCACCGACACGAGTATCCGCAACGGTCTTAATTGAGGCTGCGATATAACCAACATCACCTGTCGCAAGGTAGTCACGGCCTACGGCTTTAGGTGTGAAGATACCAACCTCAGTAACATCAAAGGTCTTGCCATTGGACATCATTTGAATCTTATCGCCTGGTTTAACCATTCCGTTAACCACACGCACTTGGAGGATAACCCCACGGTAAGCATCGTAAACAGAGTCAAAGATAAGGGCTTGAAGAGGAGCTTCAACATCCCCTTGAGGTGCAGGCACTTTCTCAACGATTTGTTCGAGAATCTCTTCGATACCAATACCGGCCTTAGCTGATGCAAGCACAGCTTCAGAAGCATCTAGTCCGATAACATCTTCAACCTCTGTACGCACACGTTCAGGATCTGCAGCTGGAAGGTCGATTTTATTGATAACTGGTAAGATTTCCAAGTCATTATCTAGGGCCAAGTAAACATTGGCAAGTGTTTGGGCTTCAATCCCTTGAGCTGCATCCACCACCAAGATGGCACCCTCACAGGCAGCAAGAGAACGTGACACCTCATAAGTAAAGTCCACGTGTCCTGGTGTGTCGATTAGGTGGAAAATATATGTTTCGCCATCTTTAGCTGTATAGTTAAGCTCAATGGCATTTAGTTTAATAGTGATTCCACGTTCACGCTCAAGGTCCATGCTATCAAGGAGTTGCGCCTGCATCTCACGACTTGACACTGTTTCAGTCTTTTCCAAGATGCGGTCAGCAAGCGTTGATTTACCGTGGTCAATATGAGCAATAATAGAGAAGTTACGAATCTTCTCCTGTCGTTGTTTTAATTCTTCAATATTTGGCATTTTTATCTTTCCTAGTTCTTACTTGTGATTATAAAAAAACTAATCGTTACCTTCTATTATACAAAAAAGACAGGCTTTTGCCTATCTCTAATATCTGCTTTCTGACTGCATTAGTCCTTCCTATTTCTTAAAAGTATCATTGTAGTGCTTATTAATAATTGCTGAGCGCTTGTTTTCTGTTGAACTACTTGAAAATGGCGCTAACCCACAGGCTAGTACAACAACTCCTAATAGAATAAGGCAATAAAATGGATGCTCAACAATATAGTGTAAAATATCTGACATAGGAAGACTCCTCTTAAATCATAATCATTACGATTATATTATCAGAAATATTATGTTATATCAAGCAAAAAAAGAGAGCTTCTCGCTCTCCCTTTCAATCTTAATGGAATTGCATACCACCATCAACGATGATTGTTTGACCTGTGATGTAGTTTGAGTCAGGTCCAGCAAGGAAGCTAACTGCTGCTGCTACGTCTTCAGGTTCAGACAAACGTTTGAGGGTAATATCTTTAGCAAAAGTTTGCATACCCCATTCATCATCTTTACCAGCATTTTTACCAACTTCGTGGGCAATGTCAAACATCATTGGAGTCTTAACGATACCTGGTGCATAAGCATTGACAGTGATGCCTGAATCAGCCAAATCACGCGCCAAAGTTTGAGTGATACCACGCACAGCAAATTTAGTACCACCATATACAGTCAAGTTAGGGTTACCAACGACACCAGCTTGAGATGTTGCATTGATAATTTTACCACCATGACCGAGTGCTTTAAATTGTGCTTGTGCAGCTTGAGCACCCCAGATAACACCACCGACATTGATGTTAAATGTACGTTGGAACTGTTCTTCAGTAATTGTATCAAGAGGTGTTGTTGGAGCCACACCAGCATTATTAACAACAACATTCAAATCGCCAAAGTGATCAACAACTTTTTGGAAAGCAGCTGCTACTTCAGCTTGTTTAGATACATCAGCTACAACTGCAAATGCTTTATCTGCTGACAATTCAGCAACCGCTTTTTCTGCAGTTTCAGCGTTGTAGTCCAATACTCCGACTTTAAAACCATCTTCAACCAAACGTTTTGCAATCGCAAAACCAATACCTTGACCTGCACCTGTAACAATAGCAACTTTTGACATACGAAATCCTCCTCTACCAATTGAGTAACAGGCTTAATTACAAGCCCTATCTCAATTGGAATACGCTAAGTTAGTCAAGTTCTGGCAAAGTCATTTTTCATAGGCTTTGTCTTAACTCAATTAAAATTCTACCTCTTTATGAAAACGTTGTCAAGTAATTATCAAACTTTTCTGAAAACAAATAAGACCACCTTGAGGTGACCTTATTTCTATTACTCTTCAAATTCAAAACCTAATGCTTCCATATCGTCCAAGCCACCTAGATTAGTCACCTTAGTATAGCCTCTCTCTTTAAGGACTGATGCAGCAAATTCTGCACGAGGGCCCATTTTACAATAGAGGTAAATGGAAGCATCTTTTTCAGCTGGAATGTCAGCAGAGAAAAACTGGGTGTGAGGTATTAAGAGGGCATCCTTAACATGTCCTTCTGCATACTCTTCTGGACTCCTGACATCAATTAACAGTCCACCCTTGGTTAAATCTGACTGAATTTGTGCTAAATCCATCCTACTCACCAAACCAAATCTTAATTTCTCGAGCCGCAGATTCTTCTGAATCAGAGCCATGAACGATATTTGGAATCATGCCACCATCTGGTGCGGTTGCAAAGTCTCCACGAATCGTTCCAGGAGCAGCATCGCCTGGATTGGTTGCTCCCATCATATCACGCCATGACTTGATAACACCTGGACCAGAAATAATACCAATCACTGATAGACCACTCATCATGAATTCTGTAATGCTAGGGAAAAAAGGTTTATCAACCAATTGAGCATAATGTTCTTTAAGACGGTCTTCGTCAAGTGTCAACATTTCCATTCGTTCAATAATGAAGCCACGACGTTCAATACGATCAATCACTTGTCCCATCAAGTGTCGTTTTACAGCATCTGGTTTAATAATAAAAAATGTTTTTTGCATGTTCCCAACCTTCATTGTTTTCTTTTCATTTTACCATAGGAAGTATCATTTTGCAGACCAAAACCTTATTCTGAAAAATCCCTTACCGAATTCGGTAAGGGATTTTGATATTGTCTAAGCTTGAATAAAAGGTTGTAAATCTTCAAGAGCTCGCTCAGCAATTTTTTCGTAACGCTCTTTCTTGTCACGAATACGTGGCCCTTCCAACTCTTTGATAATACCAAAGTTAACATTCATTGGTTGGAAATGTTTGCTTTCAGCATGCGTCACATAATATGGGAGACTTCCAATAGCTGTTGTATGAGGGAAGATAACTTCATCTTCACCTTTAAAGAGACGGGCTGCATTGATTCCTGCAACTAAACCTGAGGCAGCTGATTCAACATAACCTTCAACACCAGTCATTTGTCCCGCAAAGAACAAATTAGGGTTTGATTTTGATTGGAAAGTCTGCTTAAGCAAGTTTGGCGAATCCATGTACGAGTTGCGGTGCATAACCCCATAACGCACAAATCCAGCATTTTCAAGACCTGGAATCATTTGAAAGACACGCTTTTGCTCGCCCCATTTGAGGTGGGTTTGGAAACCAACAATATTATAGAGACTACCAGCCGCATTATCCTGACGAAGCTGAACAACTGCATAAGGTGTCTTGAAATCGCCGTCACGTGGCCCTTTGTAATCCTCAGGATACTCCAAACCAACAGGTTTCATAGGGCCATAGAGCATTGTCTTGATACCACGTTTAGCCATGACCTCGATAGGCATACACCCTTCGAAATATTTTTCTTTTTCAAAGGAATTCAAAGGAGCTTCTTCAGCTGTTGTCAAGGCCTCGTGGAAGGCCATGAACTCTTCCTTGGTCATTGGACAGTTTAGATAAGCTGCTTCACCCTTGTCATAGCGTGACTTAAGGTAAACCTTGTTCATGTCGATAGTCGCTTTATCAACGATTGGTGCAGCGGCATCATAGAAATAGAAGCCATCTCCACCGTTAAGTTCATGGATTTTTTCAGCTAAAGCATCCGAAGTCAATGGACCTGAAGCAATAACTGTAATGGCATCATCAGGAATTTCTGTGATTTCTTCACGGATAACTTCAATTAATGGATGATTTTCAATTTCAGCTGTCACTGCTTCTGCATAACCTTCACGGTCAACTGCCATGGCACCACCAGCTGGCACACGGTGAGCTTCTCCATTGCGCATAATGATAGAGTCCAAGCGACGCATTTCTTCCTTAAGAAGCCCTACAGCATTGGTCAAGCTATCTCCACGGAAAGAGTTAGAGCAAACCAATTCTGCAAAATTTGTTGTCTTATGCTGTGGTGTTGCTTTAACCCCACGCATTTCATAAAGTTTTACTGGAATACCACGTTTGGCAATCTGATAAGCCGCCTCGGATCCGGCCAAACCAGCTCCAATCACGTTAATATAATCTGCTTTTGATTGAGACATGACACTAATACCTCTTCGAGAACAAGATGAAATCCTGTCCCCACAAATCTTTCTTCATTTTTACTCTTAGTAGTATAGCAAAAAACTCCTCATCTGGCGACTAGGAGTCATCTGTATTTAAAGGGGTAAAATGATAGTCACTTTAGCACCGCCCGTACCATTGTCATTTGAAAGAGAAAGACTAGCATGATGTAAGCGAATAACATCATTAGCAATAGTCAGACCAAGTCCACTGTGATTACGGCTCTGTCTACTTTTATCCTCTTGATAAAAGAGCTGAGTGGCCTTTTCAAGTGATTCAAGGGAAAATCCAGGACCAGAATCAAGGCAGATAAACTTGAATTCATCATCTTCTACCCTAGCAGTTAAGAGCAACTGACTGCCACTTGGCGTATGCTCTACCGCATTCGAAATGATATTCATAAAAGCTCGATTCAACAAGGACCTGTCCCAATTGCCTATGGTTTCTTTCTCAATTTCCTTCTTGTCAAATACCAAATTAATTTGTTTCGTTTGTGCTAATGACAAGGTTTGATCGTAAATGTCTTCAACAAATTCCTTAACTGGAACTTCTTCAAGCGTCAAGGTTTTCTTCAAACTCGCTTTGTTGAGTTCAGACAACTCTTTCACATAAGCATCAACATGTGCAATCCCTTTTTGAAAATGCTCTAACAAATCCGTCTGTTCTGCATCTAAGGACGTCATAGCTAAGAGTTCTGCATTCCCACGAGCAACTGTTAGGGGTGTCTTTAAATCATGTGTCAGAGCAGAAATCTGATTTTGTTTATCTTGCTCTGCCTTCCAATTTTCCATCAAAGACTCACGAAGTGCTACTCGCATATGATCCAAACCACTTAAAACCTGGTTAAACTCAGTAATTTTAGATTTGGACGTTTGAAAATCCAAGTCTTGCTCTGCTATTTTCTTTGTTGCCTTCAATATTGGTCTCAACTCTCGACTCAATTTACTAGCATAGTAAAAAGTTAAAGTAATAAATATGAGTAGGATAGACACCATCATTGAGCCAATCATCAATAGATCAGCATTAGGCAAATGCTGGTTCAACCACTCATTACGATATCTAGGTGATAACTGATAGTTGACAATGACTATGCCATCTGACCGTTCAAAAGACTGAAAATAGCCATAATTGCCACTGTGAGCATTCTTGAATTGGTAATCTAGCAAGGATTCTTCTTGCAAGTTAACTGGCATGTTAGACTTTTTAAGTTTTAAATCTCTAGTCAAGAAGACATAGCTTGTACCATCAGGCAAGACATTTGGATTAAAGACCTTAGAAGTTTCAATTTCATTCCTGACGGCAGACAAATCACTTTCTACCTGATTTGCTGGAAACACAACACCAAAACGATAAGACAAGCTGAACAAAGACAAAATAAGCAGGCTACTGATTGCTGATAGAACTGTAAGACTGACGACATAAGATATCAAGATTGTTCTTAGAGAGTGTTCTCTTTTTTTAATTAGTGCCACTTGTAACCAATCCCCCAGACTGTTTCAATAGGATTTTGCCCAACATCTTTGAGCTTTGCACGGATATTTTTGATATGTTCGGCCACTGCTGTCGGACTCCCTTTATCCTCATAGCCGTACAAATGCGTGTAGATTTGTTCTTTGGAAAAGACTTGGCCTTTATTTTCAGCCAGAAACTGACAAATACCATATTCTGACTTAGTCAAATCTAACAACTGATTCTCAACATAAAGCTCCTGAGCAGACAAATCAAACTGAATATTTCCAATTAATAGCTTATGGTGGCGCTCACGATGTTCACGTCTCAAGTGTGCAGCCACACGCGCTTGAAGTTCTTTAACCCCAAATGGCTTGCAAATATAATCATCAGCACCATAAGTCAAGCCTTGAACAATATCAGCCTCTTGCGTTTTGGCTGTAATAAAGAGTATAGGACAATCCACCTGATCACGAATCTCATGACAAAACTGGAGACCATCAACATCAGGCATCATGATATCCAGTAAAATCAAGTCAAACCGTGGCAACGAGTTCTTATCTAAATCCAAAACACTTGTAAGGCCCGTCACCTTATGATTTTGGAGCTCTAAAGCCTTAACAGCCAATTGAACAATATCTTCCTGATCATTAACAACAAGTATCTGAGCCATAACCTTTCCTTTCGTACAAAGTTACCCTTATCATATCATCTATAGAAGAGAACTGACAAGGCGTAGAGTAGATAAATCTATTAATAAGATTTTGAATTTATTGGCAAAAAACAAATAAATAACAAAGTCACCCCAACAATCCATAAAGGTAGGGAATTGAGTTGGCTCCAATCATTAAGGATAAGGCTATTGATAGGTAAAGCAATAGGAAGCCAGTGAATAGACAAGAAAATTTTATTACTAGCAAAAATAATAAAAATAATTTCAACCATAGAGATAATAATATTACTAACACTGTTCAGACTCACTTGTATAAAGTAGTGAAAATGATTAAGAAAGACTATTAACATCCAACTTGATAGACTTACTACAAATCCATTCACACTATTCATAAGAAGGAGGTTTATGATAAGCCAACTAAATAAAGAAGGTAGGCTAAGGGTTAGGTCTACTATCAAAAGTTTAGCCAACCATAAACGTCTTTGCTTAGGGTAACTCGATATTTCTTGATAATAATTAGCGTATTTTTCTTGTTCAATCCCTAAAATTGACAAAAATGATGTCAATAGCGGATAGCATAAAAAAGATAATATGGCTAAATTAGTTAGAGAAAAACCATTAGGAACGAAGCTCACATACATTGGAATTGTAATAATCTCTAAGACAGCAAAACTGAGAATAAGATAAAGACCGAAAGTATTCTTTAATTTAAGTAACTCACTCCTTAGCATTTAATTGTCTCCTTTGCAGTGAAAAAGATAAAAGCAATGTCACTACTATTGATAGCATCATCGTAAGTAACACCTGAAAAATGCTAGTATGATTCGTATTTACAATAATATCCCCCGATGGTTTAAGATTTAATAAAAATTGAGCTATTTTATAGTGATAAGTATAGGGGAAAACGAACCAAAGTGGACTCTGAGCAATAAAGGGTGCTATTAAAAGACAAACCAATGTATTAAGAGCTAATAGGATGAATTGACTCATGTATTTAGACATTAGGTAAAGTAAAGGAATGTTCCATAAAGTTGTCATCCAAATTAAGATTAAGGAAATAGCTGTTTTAGGAATATTTATTGGAATAAAACCTGTGTAAATAAATGCAACGAGACTGAGGAACGCAAGTAAGAATAAACTAGAAATCAATGTCCTCATTCCTATAAGCACCATTTTCATCAAGCTAATTTTCCAAGTGAAATATCCATTTGTAACATTTTGAAAATGCCCAGCCTGGTCTTCTAAACGTCTATCAACTATAAACAAAAGACCATTTACAAGATATAAAAAGATAGCTTCCCACCAATAAACCGAGAAAGGAACAAAAATCTGTAACCCTCCCATTAAAAAGGCTATAAGAACGGTTAAAAATGGTATGATGATTAAGAATTTAGTCGTTCCTAAATGCCGTAATTTCAGCAATTCCGAATAGAATATCTTTTGCATATCACTAACCCCCATGAACAATTTTAAAGAAGAGTCTCTCAAGACTATCTACATTTTTGTTTTCACCATCATATTGAATTTTACCTTTGTCGAGAATAAGAATATGATCAGCAACCTTACTAATTTCTAAAAGTTGATGACTGGAAACCAGAATTGTCATCCCTTTTGCTTTCAAGGAACGAATAAGGTTTAGCAATTCATTTATACCATCAGGATCAAGGCCATTAGTAGGTTCATCTAGAATTAAAAATTGGGGATCAGTTAAAATAGCCATTCCAATCCCAAGTCGTTGCTTCATACCTAATGAAAATTTACCGGCTTTTTTCTTTCCAGTGTTTGAAAGACCAATTATTTCTAAGGTTTCAAAAATTTTGGAATCAGGAATATCATATAACAACGCTTTTGTTTTTAGATTATCGAAAGCCGAAAGGTTGTGATAAATTGCAGGTGCTTCGATTAATGCACCTAATAAATGTTTGTTTTTGGATGATCCAACAAATCGAATTTCTCCACTACTTTTTTGGACTAAACCAAAAAGAATTTTCATCAGAGTTGACTTACCAGCACCATTTACTCCTAATAGACCAGAAACTGTTCCAGATTCAATTGTAAATGTGATGTTGTCTAAAATAGTCTTATCTTTGTAGGCTTTTGAAAGTTGTTTAACAGTTATTTGCATTGGTACACCTCTTTTAGAATACGTGTGTTTTCAATATAAGCTTATGTCTTACTAATATCAGAAAAACACTTACTCTCCTTTCTTTCATCCTCAGTATAAAAAACAAATTTAAGGAAAGTATCAGTTTTTCTGATAAAATACAAAAAACTATCCCAAGACTTAACTTGAGATAGCTTTCTTTATTTAACAATAGATTCTTTGTAGTCACACTCTTCGTTACTACAGATAACTTGCTTGCCGCCACCACGAACTTTCTTCTCAACGAGATAATCTCCTGATTTAGGACAGTTACGTCCAACAGGAATATCCCACGATGTAAATTCACAGTCAGGATAGCGATCACAGCCATAAAAGACACGATTTCGTTTTGTCTTACGTTCGATGACCTGACCTTTACCACAAGTTGGACAAGTAACGCCAATTTCTTTGGTAATGGCTTTAGTATTGTGACAGTCTGGGAAGTTACTACATGCGTAGAACTTACCGTATCGACCAAGTTTGATGACCATTGGGTGACCACAGAGGTCACAATCAAAACCAGCTGGCTCATCCTTGATTTGGATTTTTTCAATACCTTCTTCAGCTTTTTCCAATTCTTTTTGGAATGGTTTGAAGAATTCATCAATAACCTTCTGCCACTGTTCCTTACCGATTTCGACTTTATCGAGTTTTCCTTCCATCTCGGCAGTGAATTTAACATCCACGATGTCTGGGAAGAATTCGACGATTAAGCTATTAACGATTTCACCAAGTTCTGTTGGTTCAAAACGTTTAGCTACTAATTTGACATAGTAACGACGTTGAATAACATCAAGTGTAGGTGCATAAGTTGACGGACGACCAACACCATTTTCTTCCAGCGTCTTAATCAGAGTCGCTTCAGAATAGCGGGCTGGTGGTTGCGTGAAGTGTTGTTCAGGCGTTGTCACAACCTTCTTAACCGTATCACCTTCTGCCATATCAGGAAGCATTTTATTCTTATCAGAGTCGTTGTAAACGGCCATATAACCATCGAACTTGATTTGGCTACCATTTGCAGTGAAAATGACTCCGTTCTGAGACAAGGTCACTTTCATCGTATCAAATACAGCAGCTGTCATTTGACTCGCCACAAAACGATTCCAGATAAGAGTATAAAGCTTGAGCTGATCCTTATCCAAATACTTAGCAATGCTTTCTGGTGTTTGGAAAACATTTGACGGACGAATAGCCTCATGGGCATCTTGTGCTCCCGAACTATTTTTCACCTTACTGCCGTGTTTTGAATACTTAGAACCAAAGCGTTCCGTAATAAATTCAGCAGCCTGGTTTTGAGCAACTGGACTGATACGTGTTGAGTCCGTACGCATATAGGTAATCAAACCTTGAGCGCCTGAACCAAGATTAATCCCTTCATACAACTGTTGGGCAACCATCATGGTCTTACGTGTACGGAAGTTAATCTTATTGGCAGCATCCTGTTGGAGAGATGATGTAGTATATGGCAATGGCGCATTACGACGGCGTTCTTTTTTCTCTACTTTATCTACGTTAAAGTCATCACTTGTGATACGAGAGAGAACGGCTTGAACATCGTCATTATTGTTGAGCTTAAGCTTTTTACCATCCAAACCATAGAAGCTAGCCTGAAACTTCTTAGCACCCTTCTTAAAAGCACCATCAATAGTCCAGTATTCTTCTGGTTTAAAGGCCTTAATTTCATTTTCACGGTCAATAATAAGCTTAAGCGCTACTGATTGTACACGACCTGCCGAAAGACCTTTCTTAACCTTCTTCCATAGAAGCGGTGAAATAGAGTAACCCACAATACGGTCTAAGACACGACGAGCTTGCTGGGCATCTACCAAGTCCATGTCAATGGCGCGTGGCTCTACAAAGGCATTTTTTACTGCGTCTTTAGTAATTTCGTTAAAAACAACACGATTCTTATCATCTGGCTCTAATCCAAGAATATGTGACAAATGCCATGAAATGGCTTCCCCTTCACGGTCCGGGTCACTTGCGAGAAAGACTTGCTTGGCTTTTTTAGCTTCTTTCTTCAATTCATTGATAAGAGGTCCCTTACCTCGAATATTAATGTACTGAGGTTCGTAGTTGTTTTCAAAATCAATAGACATACTTGATTTTTTCAAATCACGGATATGCCCAACAGAGGCTACAACTTTATAGTTGCGGCCAAGATACTTCTCAATCGTTTTCGCTTTAGCAGGAGACTCCACGATGACCAAATTTTTCTTTGGTGTCGCTCTCTTTTTAGTCGCCTTTTTGGCTGTCGTTTTCTTTGTTGTTTTAGTTTTCGTTTTTGTTGTCGTTGCTGTCGCCATAGACTATTTCCTTATATTGTTATAAACTGGCTGCGCCACTAATTTGTCTAAATTCTAGTCACAAGACATTAAAAAATGAAACATCTTGGACCGAGCAACTAACATGATACCGTCCTTTTCTTTAACTGTCAATAAAAAACTTTATCTCTATAGGAGAACTTTGATTTTCAAGAAAACTCTGAAAGGATGTCAAACCCTGTCGTGATGCACTTTGCACCCTCTTGAATCAAGTGATGGCATCCGTCTGATTTTCCATCTAAAATATTTCCTGGAATAGCAAAAACATCTCTACCTTCTTCCATGGCACGCTCACAAGTAATCAGACTTCCAGACCGAAGCTTAGCTTCTACAACCATAACTCCTTGACACAATCCAGAAATAATCCGGTTGCGTTCAGGAAAGTGGTACTTAAGCGGCTGCTCACCCGGTCCATATTCAGTAAGAACTAAATGATTTTTGGCCATATAGTCCTGCAAGGCTTTATTTTCTTTAGGATAATAAACATCAAGTCCAGTCCCGATAACTGCAATGGTGTTCCCCCTATTTTTCAAGGCCTCCATATGCGCACAAGTATCAATCCCACGCGCCAATCCACTCACAATAGTAAAGTGATTCCCAAGTTCACTAACAATTTTTCGAACAGACTGTTTGCCTGTTTCGGAGCACTTTCTTGCCCCAACAACAGCTAGCTTTGGTTTACTTAGCAAATCAATATTCCCTTGATAAAAGAGGAGGACAGGTGGATTATAGCTATGCTTCAGCTCAATGGGATACTTCTTATCAAAAATTGATAAGGTCGGAAAACGTTGAAAATCTTCCTTAAGCTGCTTAATATCTAAATTCTTGTATTTTTCCATAAAGAGAACTGCATTTTTAGACTTAGATACCACTGCCATATCACGTAAACTTAACTTTCTTTCTTGAGTCTTTTGATAGTCCGAAATATTTAAAATATTCAAATTCGTCAACCCAGCGGCTTTTAGTTTAAAAAGTTCAAAATTATTCATATAGATACCTCCTTTTCATTATTCGTAACAGAAAAGAAAAAAGCTCCATTATGGAACTTTCCGTGATTATAAATCATTTTCAGAGGCAAAATAAGACGCCGCTCCTAGTAGGTTACTGTCGTTATGGAAATGACAAGCTTGAATTGTTATCGGCTCAAAACCTAATTCTGGCTTTTCATTAAATAACTCTTCATAAGCATTAACAATACCTTCTATCAAAGCATTTTGGCTGCTGATGCCTCCACCGATAACAACTCCATCCAACTTGAATAAACTCTGCAAATTAAGAATCAGAACAGCAATTTCATGACAATAGTCCTTAAATAGACGTTTTAGTTGTTCAGAGTGATTTTCATCTAAAGCCGAGAAAACTACTAAACTATCATCCTGTTCTAAACCAAGTATTTGACTAGCTTCATGAACGAAACCTACCGCAGAACCTTTATTATCGACAAGACTAATCAGTGCTTGCTTAAACAAGGTCCACTGGAAAGGGAGAGTCGTTTGACTCTTGCTTTGGGGACTTGGAGAACGCAAATATCGGGTAACCGACAGAGGAGTTAACAAATCTCCCTGTGAGACAATGCCTAAGCCAACTCCGGTACCTAAAACCAAGGCAGCACCACAATCCAAATCCTGTAAGCTACCATATCTTGCTTCAGCCAAAGCAGCCGCATCAGCATCATTGATAACCTTTACAGGCAGTTGAAATGTTTTGGACAAGCGTGTCCCAAGAGGAATGGCTGTCAAATAAGGAATAAGACCACCCTTGAAAACAAAACCTCGTTTACTATTAATTTCGCCCGGGCATGCAATGGCAATACCAGAAATACCATTCTTAAATGATGAAATAATACTCTCTAAAGTTATCCAGAAATTATCTAGGGACGATGGTGTCGGCACTTTAGATTGGTTGCTAATTCTAAAATCATCATCAACTAACCCAAACTTGATAAAGGTCCCTCCAATATCAATAGCTAAAATCACGCCACTTCACCTACTTTTTAATGATTGACTTTATTGGTTCGAAACTTCTTCTATGAATTGGTGTAACACCAAATTTATCTATGCCAGACAGATGATTTTTGGTGCCATAGCCTGCATTTTGGTCAAAGGCGTAGCCAGGGAACTCCTGATCATAATCAGCCATCATCTTATCACGGGTTACCTTTGCTACGATAGAAGCTGCCGCAATTGATAAAGAATTAGCATCCCCTTTTATGATTGATGTTTGTCCTATTGGTAGGTCCAAGCTCATGGCATCAATTAACAAATGTTCTGGTTTGGAACTCAGTTTTTCAATAGCTTCAGCCATAGCAAGCTTGGTTGCTTCATAAATATTGACATCGTCAATCACATGATTGTCCTTTATACCAATTCCAACAGCTACCGCTTCCTTCATCACCTGCTTATAAATAGCTTCATGTTTTGATTTTGGTATTTTTTTACTGTCATTGAGACCTTTTATTTTGCAAAGCTTTGGTAAAATCACCGCTGCAGCTACCACTGGCCCAGCCAAAGGGCCACGTCCAACTTCATCAACACCTGCAATGAGTTCAACTCCCTGAGCATAAAGCGATTTTTCATAACTGAGCATCATCTCTAAGCGTTCTTCCTCAGCAATCTCAGCTTGTATAGCTTTACGGCGTTGCTTAATGGCAGTCTGTACACCAGCTCGACTATCTTCCTCAAAACTTGCCCATCGGTGATCGTCAAGGTCTGTCAAAATGGCCAATTGCTCTTTGACTTCTTTAATTGTCGCCATCAGTATCGACCCCAACAATATCAAGTGTGTAACGTCCTAGTTTTCCATCACGAACTTCTTTGACAAATAGATTATAGAAACGGTCATAATCTTCACGGAAGCCAAGTTTTCGAGTCATTTCCATAATGATTTCTGGTGCCTCTTCTTCAAGGTCAATCCCTTTAAAGCGTTCCTCTAAACGTTCAGGATAGTAAGTTTTAAAATAGTTAAGTCCAAAAATTGTAACTTCATCCATTGGCAAGAGCTGGTCCTTGATGGCACCGGTCAAAGCAAGTTTCAAACCGACCAATTCATCTTCAAACTTAGGCCACAAAATCCCCGGAGTATCCAGAATTTCCAAGTCCTTATTTGACTTCAACCACTGTTGACCTTTTGTCACACCAGGTTTATTTCCTACAACGGCAATTTTTTTACCAGCCAAACGATTCATCAAGGTAGATTTCCCAGCATTTGGAATCCCAATAACCATGGTTCGCAAGGTCTCTTTCTGGATACCGCGTTCACGTAGTCGTTGAATCTTGTCAGCCATAAGACTCTTAGCAGCGTCTGTCACCAATTTAACTGTAGATTGTTCCTTGGAGTTGATGGCCAAGGTTTTAATTCCTTGACTCTCAAAATAGCTACGCCACTCTTTTGTACGATTACTATCAGCAAGGTCAGCCTTATTGAGAATTAAAAGCTTTGGTTTATCGCCAACAATTTTAGTCAGCATGGGATTTTGACTTGACAGTGGCAAACGTGCATCCACTAAAATTGTTACAAAATCCACATGCTTAAGATTTTCCTGAACTTGTCGACGGGCTTTGGACATGTGACCAGGGAACCATTGAATAGTAGCCATGTTTATCTCTCCTCTTTATTTTCTTAGTAAAATATGATTTAAACTCTTTAAAAAAAGCCAAAGACTTGGCTTTACTTTACTTTACTTATATTATATCAGATTTAGTTTAAGATGCCCAATCGATAAAAGTTGACTAAGCCTCAACAGGCATAAAGTTACCAACAATTTTACCAATAATTCGAGGATCTTCGTCATAGGGTGCGAACTTATCACCATAACGTTTATTGAGAGAAACTAAACGTAGCCCATCTTCCTCTCGATAAACTTTTTTAATATAGGTTTGCCCATCCCAGTCTACAGCATAAACAGCTCCATCATAATCAAAACCTGTTTGTTTGATTAGCACTACTTCACCATTTAGGTAGGTAGGTTCCATAGAGTCTCCAAAAACCCATGACGCAAAATCATGATCCAATTCTTCATCATAGAAAACTTCATCATAATTGCCATCACCAAAGTAAGTGTAACCAGTTCCGGCTGATAAACGCTCGAAAACTTTGTATGAGTAAAGGGGAATAACAGGTGCTTTCTGCTTTTCTGCTTCTTGCTCTTCTAGGAGAGCCTTAGTGAGTCGCAAAGCTTCTTGACGATTTTCCTCATTTAATTCCAAGTAGACTTCTACAATCTCATGTTCAGACAAGAAATAGGTCTCAGCCACGCCAAAAAGTTCAGCCAATACCGATAGATTCTTTTGATTTGGTTTCGTCTTACCATTTTCCCAATTAAAATAAGAGGAGCGTGAAATTCCTAGATGCTTAGCTACTGATGCTTGGCTCATTCCTTGTGCTTCTCGAATTTCCTTAAGTTTTTGTCCTGAAAACATGGCTACCTCCGTAAGTTAATAAACTAACATAAGTTTATCAAAAAAAGCAGCTGTTTTCAAGTGAAACTAACTACTTTTACATTTCTCTTCTATATCATTCTTTAACTAAAAAACCTAAATGATTAAGTGCCTCTTCAATGTAATCTATATCTTGCTCACTATCTGCTTCGACAAGATGGTAATGAACTCCGTTTGTTAAATCAGATAAGGGGCGAAAGTCATTTGACGAGGCTTGGTCTAAAAAATGCCTAACATCTCGACGACAAGTCAATTTCAACAAAGTCTGAATTTCTCCATAAACTGGATGATCTATCATAATATTTTGAATACGACCTCCATTATCAACAATAGCCAAAAGCTCATCTTCCATATCGGACACTTTATGATTCACCTTAAACAGTCGACGTACATAAGAATTGTCATCGCTACTTTTATAGATATATCCTCTATTAGTTGAAATAATCTGGGCACCATCTGCACGCAAGAGTGCAATATCTTGAACAATGATTTGACGTGTCACACCAAAATGCTCCGCCAAACTCTGTCCATTCATTGCCTCTTTAGCTCCCTTTAAGAGTGCCAATAATTCTTGTTTTCGATTTGAAGCCATAGACCAACCATACCTCTTTCAATTAGCGTATTTTTCGAATACTTTTGAAAATCGTTAATGCTATAACATAGTCTATCATACTATGGACAATAGTGCCAAAACCAACTAAAACAAAGAGAACATAGAACAGTTTTTGGAAATCCTCTCCTGTTACGGAATAAAAAATCACGCAAGCAAGAACTTCACCTATAGCATGGATAAGCCCTAAAACAAAATTGAAAAGTAATGATGATTTATGGTTTTCTATCGTTTGTGGAAATTTTTTCAAATAGAGTGCGCCTAAAAAGCCAAATATAATATGAGAAAAGGCTCTAAAAACAACCACAATCGGATAGCCAGCCATAAAGTATCCCAAACTAGAAGCTAAGATAACAAAAGCAGTTACCCAGGGGGATATAAACATAGCTAGAAATATTGGAACATGACTACCCAAAGTATACGAAGCCGGTGGGATGATTAGTTTAATTGGCATGATACTTGGGATAAGGATAGCAATTGCAGTTAATAAAGCTGCAAAGGTCATTTCTTGAATTCTCTTTTTCGGTTTCATAATTTACTCCTTTTTACTGTATATACATTAGTATATTACAGTGTATAGTTATATAAGTCAATATTTTTCAGAAAAAAACACTAGAGCAATATGCCCTAGCGTTTTAAGTCTCTTATTTACGTTTTTTCTTAGCTTTTTTCATCTTATTAGCTTGACGCTTCATCGCATGTTTCATGGCAAATGAACCAACCTTACCTTTAAGGCCACCACCAAGCATTTGGCTAAGATCCATATTTCCAAGATCCGGCATACCAGCGCCACCCATCATGCCTTCGAGAGCAGACATATCCATATTACCCATATCAGGCATATTTGGCATGTTTTTTGGCAAATTATTTGGGTTAAGACCCATTTGACGCATCATTTGCTCCATATCACCAGACATAACACCTTGCATCATTTGTTTGGCTTGGTTGAAGTCTTTAATAAACTTGTTTACTTCGATGAAGGTATTCCCTGAACCATTGGCAATACGGCGACGACGACTTGGTGTCAAAAGATCTGGATTTTCACGTTCTTCAGGAGTCATAGATGATACGATGGCACGTTTGCGTGCAATTTGCTTTTCATCTACTTTAACATTAGCCAAGGCTGGATTGTTAGCCATACCTGGCAACATCTTAAGCAAATCTTCCATTGGACCCATATTTTGTACCTGGTCTAATTGGTCAATGAAGTCATTGAAGTCAAAGGTGTTTTCACGCATCTTTTCAGCCAACTCAAGAGATTTTTTCTCATCGTACTCTTGAGAAGCTTTTTCGATAAGGGTAAGAAGGTCACCCATACCCAAAATACGACTTGACATACGGTCTGGGTGGAAAGTCTCGATATCCGTAATTTTCTCACCAGTACCCGTAAATTTGATTGGCTTGCCGGTAATCTCACGAATAGAGAGAGCCGCACCACCACGTGTGTCCCCATCAATTTTAGTAAGAACAACACCAGTGATATCTAGCTGTTCGTTGAACTCCTTGGCAACGTTAGCAGCTTCCTGACCAATCATGCTATCCACAACCAAGAGAATTTCGTTTGGATGAGCAAAGTCCTTGATATCATGCAACTCTTGCATGAGAGTCTCGTCAATCTGCAAACGACCAGCCGTATCAATCAAGACATAGTCATTCTTATTGGCACGCGCTTGTTCCAAACCATTTTTGACAATCTCAACTGCTGGTGTCTCTGTTCCCATATCAAAAACAGGAACATTGATTTGTTGCCCCAAAGTTTTCAATTGATCAATGGCTGCTGGACGATAGATGTCCGCCGCAATCATCATTGGACGGGCTTCTTGTTCCTTGATCAACTTATTAGCCAATTTACCAGCAAAGGTTGTCTTACCAGCCCCTTGGAGACCAACCATCATAATGATTGTTGGAATCTTTGGGGATTTCTCAATTTCAGATGTTTCAGACCCAAGAATATCTGTCAATTCTTCATTAACGATCTTGATGATTTGTTGCGAAGCATCAAGAGTATCAATGATTTCGTGACCTACAGCACGTTCACGAACACGTTTAATGAATGTCTTAACAACTGGTAGGGCTACGTCTGCTTCAAGAAGTGCCAGACGAATCTCTTTAGTGACTTCTTGAACTTCTTTCTCTGAAAGTTTTCCTTTACGTCTTAAATTTTTGAAAACGCCTTGCAAGCGTTCCGTTAAGCTTTCAAAAGCCATATATCATTTCCTCTCTTACTTTCTGCTTGGGTCTAATCTCTATTATCGATACTGCTGAGCACAGCAATTTGTTCCTGAAGATAGCTATCGTCTGGGTATTTTTCCATGATATCATCAAATATTTGGCTACGAACAATGTAATCTGAATACATATGTAGTTTCATCTCGTAAGCTTCTAAAATCTTCTCAGTACGCTTGATGTTATCATATACAGCCTGACGACTCACACCAAATTCCTCGGCAATTTCTGCCAAACTATAATCATCTGCATAATATAGCTCAATATAGTTCATCTGCTTATCTGTTAACAAGGCTGCATAGAACTCAAACAAGGCATTCATGCGATTGGTTTTTTCAATTTCCATAAGCTCCATTTTACCATAAAATCATGGTGTTAGCACTATTCTTGTGCAGAAAAAAGCCGTGACTGTTAATTGTTCTCCAAATAAAATTCAAAACGGTCGCCAACATAGTAACTTCGTACATATTCGAAAGCCTGCCCGTCTTGGAGGAAGGAAATTTGTGTCAGACTCAAGAGAGCATCGCCAGTCTTAACCTTGAGGTGCTTGGCCAAACTACTATTGGCCAAACTTGCTGATATGGTCTGCTGACTTTTCCCTATTTCATAGCCATTATCGGTTAAGGTCTTGAAGAAGTGTTCGGTAATTTCTGATTCCTTAAAACCTCGGATAATTTTCTCAGGGATACTGGCAATCTCATAGGCAACTGGTAGATCGTCTGCAAAACGAACACGTTCCATACGAATGACATAGGACTGCGGTAAAACACCTAAATTCTTGATTTCAAATTCATTGGGATGTACACGTTTATAAGAAATAAGCTCACTAGATGGTTTCTTGCCTTGGGATTTGACAATCTCAGTAAAACTCGTAGTTCCACGCATCTTTTCCTTAACTCGACTGCTAGCCACAAAAGTTCCACTGCCTGGTTTGCGTTCTAAAATCCCCTCATCCACTAAAAGTGTTATCGCCTGGCGCACAGTCATACGACTCACATCAAAAGTCTCGCAAAGATCTCGCTCGCTAGGGAGACGTTGCCCGATTTTCCAAGTACCATCATCAACATCTTCCTTAATCTTATCATGTATGCGAATATACGCTGGTAACATCTAATACCCCCTTCTGTACCCCTATTTTACAAAAAAAGTAACAGAATTGTAAAGATGAGTATGATACTTACAGTTTCTCGTATAAATCTAGGTGCTAAGTCCATAAATTTGTGATACAATGATTGCATAAGAAAGAGTCCATGTGTGACGTAAAAAGAAAGGGTAATAATGACTGACATTTCTACTTTGAATGATGTGCAGAAAATCATTGTTCTAGACTATGGTAGCCAATACAATCAGCTGATTGCACGTCGTATTCGTGAATTTGGTGTTTTCTCTGAATTGAAGAGCCATAAAATTACCGCTGATGAAGTCCGTGCCATCAATCCTATCGGTATCGTACTTTCTGGTGGTCCTAACTCTGTTTATGCCGAAGATGCATTTGGTATTGACGAAGAGATTTTCGAGCTTGGTATCCCAATTCTTGGTATCTGTTACGGAATGCAACTTTTGACCCACAAACTCGGTGGTAAAGTTGTTCCAGCTGGTGAAGCAGGTAACCGTGAGTATGGCCAATCAACACTTCGCCTTCGTACCCAATCAGAACTCTTTGCAGGAACTCCTGAAGAACAAGTTGTTCTGATGAGCCACGGTGATGCAGTTACAGAAATTCCAGAAGGTTTCCATCTTGTTGGTGACTCAGTAGATTGCCCATTCGCCGCGATGGAAGATACCGAGAAAAACTTCTATGGTATCCAATTCCACCCAGAAGTTCGTCACTCTGTATATGGTAATGACATTTTGAAAAACTTCGCTTTTGGTATCTGTGGTGCCAAAGGTGACTGGTCAATGGCTAACTTCGTAGATATGCAAATTGCACAAATCCGTGAAACAGTTGGTGACCGTAAAGTCCTTCTTGGACTCTCAGGTGGGGTTGACTCATCTGTTGTTGGTGTCCTTTTGCAAAAAGCTATTGGTGATCAATTGACATGTATCTTCGTTGACCACGGTCTTCTCCGTAAAGGTGAAGGTGACCAAGTTATGGAGATGCTTGGAGGTAAATTTGGCCTTAACATTATCCGTGTTGATGCTTCTAAACGCTTCCTAGACCTCTTGGCTGGTGTTGATGATCCTGAGAAAAAACGTAAAATCATTGGTAACGAGTTTGTTTACGTCTTTGATGACGAAGCAAGCAAACTTAAAGGTGTAGACTTCCTAGCTCAAGGAACGCTCTATACTGATATTATTGAATCAGGTACTGAGACAGCTCAAACAATCAAATCTCACCACAACGTTGGTGGTCTTCCAGAAGACATGCAATTTGAATTGATTGAACCGCTTAACACCCTCTTTAAAGATGAAGTCCGTGCCCTTGGTACTGAAATGGGAATGCCTGATGAAGTCGTTTGGCGTCAACCTTTCCCAGGACCAGGACTTGCCATCCGTGTTATGGGTGAAATTACTGAAGAGAAACTTGAAACCGTTCGTGAGTCTGATGCTATCCTTCGTGAAGAAATTGCCAAAGCTGGTCTTGATCGTGATGTATGGCAATACTTCACTGTTAACACAGGCGTTCGTTCTGTCGGTGTTATGGGTGATGGCCGTACTTACGACTACACTATCGCTATCCGTGCTATCACTTCAATCGACGGTATGACAGCTGACTTTGCGAAACTTCCATGGGAAGTTCTTCAAAAGATTTCTGTTCGAATCGTTAACGAAGTTGACCACGTTAACCGTATCGTCTACGATATTACAAGTAAACCACCTGCAACAGTAGAGTGGGAATAAAATATAAACCTAATTTAAAGTGACTTGATTGATTTAACAGCATTTTGAATTGTTTTAAAACGCTAAAATCTAATTAATTATATTTGGTTCCCCACCAAATACCCCACCAGAATTTCTTTCTGGTGGGGATTTTTTATATCTTATTTAAAAAATAAACCAATAAGCAATGATATGGGGTCAGAAAAATTTTTCCTTTTCTGATGTTCAGTACTAACTCTTACAACATACTTAGACAATGGGGAAAATCAAAACACTCAGATTGTTATTTATTTGTAAAAATTTCACTTTAACCATTTGCTATATTGCTTTCATTGACATTTAGCCCATAAATTTCAAAATCATGATAGGATCCATTATAGAACTCGAATTGGGAAATTTTGCTTTCCTTTTTAAAACCTAAACTGATTGGTATAAACTTACTTTTAACATTATCAACATCTATATAAATCAAAATCTTATCAATTTTAAATTTGGATGGAATGATTTTTATTAATTCTTTTAATCCCTGCTTTACAAAACCTTGATTTTCATATTTTTCTGATATCCAATATCCAATTTCGGCTTGATGTTTTTGTAAATCAATATTATGTATATCTATCATCCCTACTGGTTTCTGATTGACGCAAATTGTTAACATAAATAACTCATTACGCTCCATTTTTTCACGTGCATACTTTATAAACGCTCTTTCATTTTCAATACTTTTCATATCTTCCACCCAAGGAAGCCACATAGCAAGACGTTCTCGTTCAGTAGAAACAATCTCATATAACCCTTCACTATGGCTATCGGATATATATAAAAGTTGGCATCGTTTCCCATGTGATTTAAACTCTATGAATAGTTCCGAGTCCAAGTTGGTAGAATCCATTTCATACTCCTTGTTATAAATGATAATATTCTTTAACTCTTTATTTACGAAATCATTATATAACTTTTTTACTACTTTTCATATGAATAAAATTTTGTCTATCTTTTTAAGGTCAGAGCCTATTACAACAACAAACGAATTAAGGTAAAACTAAAGGACCTAGTCCTATATAGCAGAAAACTAAATCCTTCACTTAAATTATTTGTGTAACTTTCTGGTATCAGTGCAAGTCTACACCACTCGACTCTTCACATAGTCAGGATAGCATAGATAGATGTTTGCTTACTTAGTGAAATCCAATACTTTACGTCCTTGAATTTCACCTTTTTCCATTTGATCAAAGACTTCCACCGCTGTATCAACAGGAACGGTTTCAACAACTGGTACTACCAAGCCTTGTGCACCAAAGTCGAAGGCTTCTTCTAAGTCTTTACGTGTACCTACAAGAGATCCAACAACACGGATACCATCTAGAACTGTTTTGACAATTGAGAGCTCCATATATTCAGATGGGAGACCAACCGCAACGACTGTTCCACCAGCACGTACACTATCGATAGCCTGATTGAAAGCAACCTTAGAAACAGCTGTTACAACAGCACTGTGTGTACCGCCAGTTTTTTCTTGGATATAGCCTGCTACATCTTCAACTTCTTTACCGTTCACCACTAAATCAGCACCAGATTCTTTAGCCAAATCAAGTTTATCTTGGTTGATATCAACAGCCACTACTCGTGCATTGAAAACTTTCTTAGCATATTGAATAGCCAAGTTACCTAGTCCTCCAGCGCCATAAATAGCTACCCATTGACCAGGTTCAACTTTAGCTTCTTTAATAGCTTTATATGTTGTAACTCCCGCACAGGTAATAGATGAAGCTTGAGCAGGATTAAGTCCTTCTGGAACTTTCACAGCATAGTCGGCGGTAACCAAAGCATAGTCACTCATACCACCATCAACACTATAACCAGCATTTTTTACAGAACGACAGAGTGTTTCACGACCAGTTGTACAGTATTCACAATAACCACATCCTTCGAAGAACCAAGCGATTGATACACGGTCACCTTTTTTAAGTGTTTCAACCCCTTCGCCAACTTCTTCGACAATACCAATACCTTCGTGGCCCAGTATACGACCTGGTACTTGACCAAAGTCTCCATGAGATACGTGAAGGTCAGTATGACAAACGCCACAGTACTCAACTTTAACCAAAGCTTGGCCATGACCTACTACTGCTGGTTTTTCATGATCAACAACTTCAACACCTGTGCTTGCTTGATTAACAACAACTGCTCTCATCTTAATTACCTCCATATGATAACTTTTAACACCTTCATTATAGCACTTACAGAGGTAATATCAACGCTTACATAAATTTTTTCTTAGCTTGCGAAAACTTTCTTGAAAAGTCTCTATACAAATTCGATAAGTACTATTTTTTCTGCTGATATAGCTATATTTCAATCATTCCCAAGATATCTATACTGTCTCACAAGTGTCTTGGAATCCGGTAGGCTGACTTCAAAATGGAAATAATGATTGCGTCCATCTCTGGCATTCTCTTTATTTAATAAAAAATAATTCTTTTGACTGATGGCCATCTCCCTCATAATATCATCCGTCAAAAAGGTTAAGGGAATATCCATGGCAGAATAGCGATAAAAGTCCTCTTCAAATTTTAAATAGCTAGCAGAAAAATAATCAATTTGAAGTTTATCATCATAAATTTTTCTCTTCCTCATCTATGTTTTCAACCCCCAAACTAATTTCTAATATATCCTTTGTTAGAATACATTTATGTCGCTTGCAAGATTTTATAGTAACTTGATTAAAATCCAAGTCAACCACATAGCCACTACATCTACAGCACCTACCTTGATCCTTTATCTGGAAATTTCCCAATAATTGACCTGAATAAAGCTGGTTTAATAAAGTAAACTTCTCTAAATCATCCAAATGACTCGTAAGATTTTCTTTAGTCTTATCTTCATGTAGGGAACTTGTGTGTTCCGACAAGAAAAAGCCCATCCACTTCATCATTCCCCTATCTTTATGTTCCCTAGCTGATTGAAAGGGAAGGTAACTACGGTCTATCATTTTAAGCCATCTAATCCCCCAGCCGAGTGTCCACCAATAAGCTTACTTCGAGCAAGACTCCTAGATGCCCCCTGTAAAGAAGTCGCTTTTTGAATGGTCGTAAAGCCAAATTCCTGACGAATACTATCTATAGCTGACTGAAGCCTTTCTTCTTTATCAATGTCATCTGGATTATCAAATAAAGAAAGAATTTGAAACCCTTCATCTACAAAATTTGCATAAGAGACACTCACACTTCGAACAGCCCCTCCTTGATATTTCTTCCTAAAGAGTGCAATGACATGTCCTATTAATATCCTTGTGTTATTAGCAGGTTCAATCTTCATCTGTGCTTGTAGCGAACGCTTGCCCTCTAACTTTGAAAATCCAATGCTAATGGTAACTTGACAAGCTTTCTTATGAGCTCGTCTTAACCTAATGGCTACCTGCTCCGCCATCTCTCTTAGAATCAATTCAATATCAGCTTGACGCTCATAGTCTCGTGGTAAGATTTGAGAATTTCCTAAGCCATGTGACTTTGGTTTATAAGGTTTATGAACATTACTCTCATCAATACCGTTAGCATGAAAAAAGAGGTCTAAACCTACAATACCTAACTCCTTTTTAAGAGTATCAGGATTGCTATTAGCAAGTTCTCGAATGGAGCAAATTCCCAACTTGTTTAGCCGCTTCTCCATCCGCTTACCAATCCCCCAGAAATCAGTCATATGGGGAATATTCCAAACCTTAGTCTCGACATCTTCATAGGACCAGTTGGCTCTCATAGTAGCCGTATGTTTAGCCTCATTATCAAGAGCTAACTTAGCCAATAGGGGATTGCTGTTAGACATCCCAACTGTCGAGTAAATACCTGTCTCCCTCCAAATATCTCTTTGAATACGCCCTGAAATCATATCTAACTTATCTTTTCTTGTAACTGTTCTATCGGGAATAAAGTAATTCAGTGACGACGTGAGATCAATGAAACCCTCATCAATGGAATAAGGAAGAATGTCTTCAACACTGGCATAATTCTGGAAAATGTGTTGAATTTGGATATTCTTTTTTATATAGAGGTCCATTCTAGGAGGAACGATAAAGGTAACCTTGGCCCAAGATTCGATGTAATTTACAAAATCTCTATCCGTTGGAAGTCCCTGCTTTTTGGCATTATAATAATGAAACTTACGAGAATGAATGTCAAAAGGTAAGTCATAAGAACGACTAACATTTGACTTGCCAAAAACCTGCTTAAATATGGGGGAGGAGGCTAATATCAAACCATTAGCATTTTCAGCCCTGCTCATCACACATAGAGAAGTCTTAAGAGGGTGCAGCCCACGTTCAACACACTCTACACTCGCATAGAAAGATTTCATATCTACAAAAGCAATATCACTTTGCGGTTCTCTTGAATAATCAAAATATCCCATGCTCACCCTTTCGTTAGTTTATAAACTAACATTAGTATAAAATATAACTTGTTTTATTTCAAGTATTTTCCACAAAAAAATAACAACATCCCTTCTAGAATGTTGTTATCCTTCTATTTTTTCCCTTTAACTTGGTCGGTGGCAACATCTTCACCAAACCATTTGTCAGAAATCTTTTGGAATTCTCCATTTTTATAAAGGGTTCTAAATCCTTGATTGATTTTTTTGATCAGTGTCTTATCTGCCTTACGAGCACCTACAGCAAAGCTTTCACCCTCGTAACCAGCAGGCATAACGTTATACTGATCCAGAACTCCTGATTTTTCTAAGTAGTAATTAGCATACACACGGTCAATCAATAGGCCGTCAATACGTCCACTATCAAGGTCAATCAAGGCCTGAGTAAAGGTCGAATATTGGACTGCTTTTTGGTTGGCCACGATATCCTTCAAAATCTTCGGAGAAGCATTGAAAGCATCATAACCGGAAGAGCCTGCTTGGGCACCTAAGGTCTTACCTGCCATTCCTGCAACAGAATCAATTCCCGAAGACTTTTTGGTTACCAGTACTTGTTCATTGACCATATAAGGCACTGTAAAGTCTGCAGACTGCTTACGCTCATCCGTGACCGAGTAACCATTCCAAATGAGGTCAATTGTCCCATTCTTCAGTTCTGTTTCTTTCATATCCCAGTCAATAGCCTGCCATTCGACATCGATACCATACAATTTAAAAACTGCAGTAGCAAGATCAATATCAAAACCAACATAGCTACCATCCTTTTCCTCATACCCCATAGGAACAAAGGTCGCATCAAAACCAATTTTGATTTTCTTTTCTTTGGTATAGGTCTGCCACTGATTTTTCTGAGTTGCAAAATGTGAGCGCGAGCTACAAGCCGATAGCGCAAACAAAGGCAAAATGACAAGACAGCCTAGCAAAATCGTTTTTACTATTTTTTTCATGGAAAATCCTCACTATTTTGGATTGATAGTGACAATCTCATCGGCGATGTGCTGTGCAAACTGCATATCGTGAGTGATAACGATTTGCGTAATCCCAGTCTCACGATTCTGCAAAATCAATTTCTCAACTTCTTGACGCAACTCAGGGTCAAGAGCTGATGTTGGTTCATCATAACCGACAATTTTCGGATCAATCATCATAGCACGCGCAAATGCAACACGTTGTTTTTGTCCCCCAGAAAGAGAGTAAGGATAAGCATTTCCGTGAGCTCCAAGGCCTAAACGGTCAAGCAGAGCTTGAGCTTTTTTCTGAGCATCCTCCTTAGACATTCCCATCGTCTTAATTGGCGAAAGCGTTAGATTGTCTAAGACTGTTAAATGTGGAAACAGTTGGAAATCTTGGAAGACAAAACCGAGCAAATTACGGCTTTCCATCTGATCCAAAGGAATCTCTTCATTTTCATAAATAATTTGTCCTGAATCAATGGTTTCAAGTCCTGCTAGCATACGCAAGAGAGTCGTTTTACCACCACCAGATGGTCCGACAATAGCCAAGATTTTTCCTTCTTCTACTGTCAGATTATACTTATCAAAAATTTTGTGTTGACCAAATTGCTTGGAAATATTTTTTAATTCTAACATAAGGTCTCCTATTTATAATAGTTGAATTTCTTTTCGATGTTTTTCGAAGCCACAGTCACAACACCCACAAGGATAAGATAGATAGCTCCAGCCACAAACATCGGTGCTAAGGTCGCATCACGGTTCGCAGCGGTACGACTTTCCAAAAGAAGGTCTCCAACCCCAAGCACATAAACCAATGATGAATCCTTAACCAAGTTAATAATCTCGTTAAAGATACTTGGCAAGACAATCTTGACTACCTGAGGAAGGATAATGTAGCGGATGGTTTGGAAAGGACTAAGTTTAAGCATTTTTGCTGCTTCGTATTGTCCTTTCGGAATAGCCAAGATTCCTCCACGGAAAATCTCTGCGAAATAAGCTGCATAGTTAAGCGTAAAAGCAAGAATAGCAGCTGGTAGACGATCGAAGACAATTCCTACACTCGGAAGAACATAATAAACGAAGATCAATTGTAAAAGGAGGGGCGTTCCACGCATAATCCAAACGTAAAGGGTGAGTAACCAATTTAAAGGTTTGAATTTAATCTGCATTAAGAAAGCAAGTACAATCCCTAATGGAATCGACAGTACGATAACAATGAAGAATACTTGAAGTGTGACTACCGCACCGTTCAAAAGGGCTGGTAATACTTCCAAAACGTATGACATATAAACTCCTATAATTATTTAGTATTGCTGAATATTATACCAAATTTTTAAAAAAAATGATATAAGATTTTGAAAATAGTAAAAAGGAGTGCGACTAGACCCACTTTTTAAATGAGTTCATAGTCACACTCCTGAGAGACTTAAATAATCTGTCCTGAGAAACAAACAATACTTAAGTCTAGCATCTCTAAAGCTTATTTAGATTTTCTTAACAAATTCAGATTTAAGTTTCATAGCACCAAAACCATCAATCTTACAATCAATGTTGTGGTCACCTTCAACCAAACGAATATTTTTAACACGTGTGCCTTGTTTAATATCTTTTGGCGCACCTTTAACTTTCAAATCTTTGATAACCGTAACAGTGTCACCGTCAGTAAGACGTGTGCCATTGCTATCAAGAACCACAAGTCCTTCTTCTTCTGCAACTTCGTTTGGATCCCACTCATAGGCACATTCAGGACATACAAGCAAGATTCCATCTTCATAAACATACTCTGAGTTACATTTTGGACAATTTGGTAATGACATAATTCTCTCCTAAGATTGTGATATAGATACTATTCTACTTTAGATTTCTCAATTAAGCAAGGGTGAAAACGATAAAAACAAACAAACAACATCCCTTACACTGTAAGAGATGTTGGTATTTTTATTCAACAGTAACTGATTTAGCCAAGTTACGTGGTTTATCGACGTCGAGTCCACGATGGAGTGTTGCAAAATAAGCAATCAATTGTGTCGGTACAACCATTGAAATTGGTGACAAGTAAGGGTGAACGTTATTAAGAACGATGTCATCGCCTTCTTTAGCAACATTTTCCTCAGCAATAGTCAACACTTTAGCACCACGTGCTGCTACCTCTTGGATATTACCACGAGTGTGGCTAGCAAGAACAGCGTCAGACAAGAGGGCAATAACAGGTGTACCATCTTCGATCAAAGCAATCGTTCCGTGTTTCAACTCACCTGCTGCAAAACCTTCACATTGTATATATGAGATTTCTTTCAATTTAAGACTAGCTTCCATAGCAACGTAGTAATCTTGACCACGACCAATATAGAAAGCATTACGTGTTTCTGCAAGAAGAGCTGCCACTTTCTCGTCAATGACTTCTTTTTCAGAGAGTGTTGATTCGATAGATTGTGCTACAAGTGACAATTCATGTACCAAGTCGAAAGCTTTAGCTTTTTCATTACCATTAGCCTCACCGACTGCTTTAGCCAAGAAGGCAAGAGCCGCAATCTGAGCAGTGTAAGCTTTAGTAGAAGCTACGGCAATTTCTGGGCCAGCATGAAGAAGCATTGTATGATCAGCTTCACGAGAAAGAGTAGATCCCGGAACGTTTGTCACTGTCAAACTTGGAATACCCAACTCGTTAGCTTTAACAAGAACCTGACGGCTGTCTGCTGTTTCACCTGATTGGCTAATAAAGACAAAGAGAGGTTTCTTGCTAAGGAGTGGCATACCATAACCCCACTCAGAAGAAATACCAAGCTCAACTGGTGTATCTGTCAACTCTTCGAGCATCTTCTTAGAAGCAAAACCAGCATGATATGATGTTCCTGCCGCAAGAATATAGATACGATCAGCCTCTTGAACAGCCTTGATAATATCAGCATCTACAGTCACTTGCCCCTTGTCATCTGTGTAGGCTTGGATAAGCTTACGCATCACTGTTGGTTGCTCATCGATTTCTTTGAGCATGTAGTAAGGGTAAGTGCCTTTACCAATATCAGATAGGTCAAGTTCAGCTGTATAGCTATCACGTTCTTTTACATTGCCATCATAATCTTGAACTTCAACACTATCAGCTTTCACGATAACTAACTCTTGATCGTGAATTTCCATGTATTGATTAGTTTCGCGAATCATAGCCATGGCATCTGAGCAGACCATGTTATAGCCATCACCAAGACCAATCAAAAGTGGTGATTTGTTTTTTGCAACGTAAATTGTTGAGGCATCTTCAGAATCCATGAGGGCAAAGGCATATGATCCACGGATAATGTGAAGAGCTTTCTTGAATGCTTCAAGAGTTGACAAACCATCTTCTTCAACGAATTTTCCGATCAAGTGAACTGCAATTTCAGTATCAGTTTGACCTTTGAAATGGTGACCAGAAAGGTATTCTTCCTTAATTTCAAGATAGTTTTCAATAACACCATTGTGAACCAAAACGAAACGTTCTGTTTCTGAGCGGTGTGGGTGAGCATTGTCCTCTGTTGGTTTACCGTGAGTTGCCCAACGAGTATGTCCAATACCGGCTGTACCTTCTACTCCTTCAGTTTTAGCAGCAAGCTCCGCAATACGGCCAACAGCCTTAACCAATTGACTAGATGCATCGCCAGCTACAAAGATACCAGCTGAATCATAACCACGGTATTCTAGCTTTTCAAGTCCTTGAATCAAGATATCAGTTGCATTTGTGTTACCTACAACACCAACAATTCCACACATATTTTTAATAATAACCTCAAATCAAAGAGGTCATGTCTCCTTCATTTAAAATTGGTATAGTCAATAAGCTCTTTAAAAAGCTTAACGAGGACAGTATATTGCATATATTTGACAATGTCAAGTATAAAAATTGGTATAGTCCTAAAAAGACCTTTTACTCGCCTCTTATCCTAAGGAATAATCCTTAAAATATGCTATAATAAGGCTATGCGAATTCAACAATTACATTATATTATCAAAATCGTCGAAACCGGCTCAATGAATGAAGCTGCAAAACAACTTTTCATCACACAACCAAGTCTTTCAAATGCTGTTCGTGACTTGGAAAGAGAAATGGGAATTGATATCTTTATCCGTAACCCTAAGGGAATCACCTTAACCAAGGATGGCGTTGAATTTCTCTCTTATGCCCGTCAGGTAGTGGAACAAACGAATCTCTTGGAAGAACGCTACAAGAGTCACACAGAGACACGTGAATTGTTTAGTGTTTCCTCTCAACACTACGCTTTTGTTGTCAATGCTTTCGTCTCACTTCTCAAAAGAGCTGATATGACACGTTACGAGCTCTTCTTACGTGAAACACGTACTTACGAAATTATTGAGGACGTTAAGAACTTCCGTTCAGAAATTGGTGTTCTCTTCCTTAACAGCTATAACCGAGATGTCTTGACTAAGATGTTTGACGACAACCGCCTCACATATACCAGTCTTTTCAAAGCTAGACCGCATATCTTTGTCAGCAAGTCAAATCCCTTGGCTAAGCATGAAGTTGTCTCTTTGGAAGATTTAGAAGACTTCCCATACCTTAGTTACGACCAAGGGATTCATAATTCCTTCTACTATTCTGAAGAAATCCTCTCTCAGATTCCCCATAAAAAATCTATCGTGGTTTCAGACCGTGCAACACTCTTCAACCTATTAATCGGTTTGGATGGTTATACCATTGCTACAGGTATTTTAAATAGTAATTTGAATGGAGATAACATTGTCTCTATCCCGCTTGATATTGATGATGAGATTGATATTGTTTACTTAAAGCATGAAAAGGCAACCCTCTCTAAAATGGGAGAAAAATTCCTAGATAACCTCGTTAAAGAAGTCACTTTTGACAACTAATAGATGTTAGTCCCCAGCACAGAATGTTGGGGACTTTTTATCACCCAAACTATCCAATTTAGTGCACAAAAAAGAGCCTTTCGACTCTCATTGTTATTTATAATTTTTATAGCTTGCCCAAGCCTCATCTATAGATAAGGTCTCAGCATCTGTGTATGAGCCTCTATAGCTGTTCCAAACAAGACCACTTGTTGAAGCAGTTGCTTGAGTAACTGGAGCTTGATCGTAGGCAGTCAAACCATAGTATGCAATAATGCTATTTAATTTAGAAGCGTAAAGACTGTCAGTTGCATAAGTTCCTGTCAATGCTTGAGTGGCATCTGCATAACTACTTGTATTTGATTTCCAAGTGCCAGCATAAGTTGATGACGTCATCAAAGCAGCATAATCGGCTAAAGAATCACTCAGACTTCCATAAGAACGGAAAGGTTCATCAATCTCATAAGTCTTCCCTGTACCATCGTCTTCCCAAGTACGCATGGTCACAGAATTCCCATTATAAGAGCCCTTAATCCCGAAGAAGTTGTAATAAGGAGCCTGACTCAAACCTGACTGACCTGAATTTGATTCCAGAATGGCTTGAGCAATTAGAACAGAAGCATAGATATTGTAATCTTGACCAATCTGTCTCGCAGTCTCTCCGATACTATCAATAAAAGCCGTCGTAGTTTGATTGTAGGCAGCTTCAGCTTTAGCATTAACACTGTTATCATTTTTTCTATCTGTTGTAAAAGCTAGAACCAAAAAGAGCGAACAAACAAAAGCTCCCACAATAAAAATCATATACTTCTTTAAATGACGATACATACAACCCTTCCTTCATAAGATTTTTAATTATAATATTTCAATACTATTCTATCAGAAAAACTGACAAGTCGCAACTTTCAGACCCATTTTCCTTGATAAATAAAGCAAATGTCACCTTTACATCATATTTATAATAAGCTATAATATAGTCAAATTTTAAGGAGATAAATGAATGAAAATAAAAGAATTCTTACCAGGATTAAGTATTGCAATACTTATATCTCTCCTAGCATGGTTCCTTGGAAACTTGTTCCCTATTATTGGTGGGCCTGTCCTTGGTTTATTTATAGGACTTCTGCTAGGAATTATTCTAAGAGATTCTCAGAAACTTAAAGCAGGAATGCAATTCACTTCTAAAAAAGTATTACAATACGCTGTTATTCTTCTTGGATTTGGACTAAATCTTTCCCAAGTCTTTAAGGTTGGCGTAACATCACTTCCCATTATTCTAGTGACTATTACTACGGCACTGCTTACTGCTTATGTCGTCCATCGCGTGTTCAAGCTAGATAGTGAAATTGCTACTTTAGTAGGTGTTGGTTCTTCTATTTGTGGGGGATCTGCTATCGCTGCAACTGCTCCTGTAATCAAGGCTAAAGATGAATCTATTGCAACAGCAATCTCTGTAATTTTCTTTTTCAATATCTTAGCAGCTCTACTCTTCCCTCACTTGGGATCCTGGTTGGGACTTAGTAATCAAGGCTTTGCCATATTTGCTGGAACAGCTGTCAACGATACTTCTTCTGTAACTGCTACAGCCAGCTCTTGGGGTAGCTTACATGGAACATCCATTCTAGAGCAGGCAACAATTGTTAAGTTGACTCGAACGCTTGCTATCATCCCTATAACTCTTGGGCTTTCTGTATGGCAGTCGCGAAAGGACAATACAAAGGAAGCATTCTCGCTAGCCAAAGCAGTGCCTAACTTTATCCTTTGGTTCCTTTTGGCCTCACTGATTACAACTGTTTCAATGTCACTCGGTGTAACACCTGCCGTCTTTTCACCTTTAAAAGACCTTTCGAAATTTATGATTGTTATGGCCATGGCAGCTATTGGTTTCCAAACAAATCTCAAACAACTAATCACTAAAGGAGGCTCAGCACTTCTAGTGGGAGGAGTTTGTTGGTTATTAATCAGTCTTGCTTCTCTTCTCATGCAAAAGCTATTAGGACTTTGGTAAAAGACATCTAAAAAACTCACAATCTTGCTAAGTTTGTGAGTTTTTATTATAGAATCATTTTTTATACTCAAAGACATAGGTTTGAATAACCTTGTCCCCATCGTTTGTTACTTTCAAATCAACATTGTAACTCTTAGTTTCACCACTAATATCCTGAACCTTATAATCACCATCTTTTTTTACAGAAGAGGTGGTCTGCCCTGAATAATGCTTTACTTCAAGACTTGAAGTTCTGTCTAGAGAAAAAGGAATGAGCCCATTTAAAGAATATAGCCCATACAAAATAAGACATAAAAAGCTCAGTGACGCAAGGCTCACCAAATAATATTTAACAAAAGCCCCCAATTTCAACCCCTGTTTACTCACTTAGTTGTTATCTTCCTTTAACTTAACATTATTTTTATTAGAGTATTTTCAAATTTTATTTTACACACATTTGCGTATTTTGTCAAATTATTTGATATTTAAAACAGAACCTATATTTTTTTATATACTAAAAGCCGTTAGATGACTAACGGCTATTTTTTATTTCTGAAATAACGTATTCAAGACGGCTATAGAGACCAAGTAATAAGTCGTAACTTCGATTTTCATTTTCTTTCAAAACAGTGAAAACTGTTGTACTATAGGTAAATTCAAAGAAGTCATCTAATTCCTTGAGCCAGTCATCAATAACCCCTAAATTTTGATCAATAATTGCAAACAAACTTGGTTGATACCAGATTGTACCTTCGATATAAAGGTTTTTGTCAGATAATTTAGATAGGGATACTTTCAAGTCAGCAAGCTCTCGTTTAGCAAGATTTGGTTCAATCTTTAAATCAAAAAGCAAGCGTGCATCATGATTTAGAATATCGAGTTCTGCTTGAAGCAGTTGAATATAATGTATCGCTACTAAATACTGGTTCATGGGTCTCTCCTGGTCATCTGAAAATCGTACTATTATTGTACCACTAAAGAATGAAAAAATGTAGTAATTATTTAATTTTTTACAGGATTTTTTTAGAAAAAATACCATGCTTTAAATTTCTATTTAAAAATAATGACACTAGCGATTTTCTAAGAGTTTAAGAAATGAAAGATTTTTTTAAAAAAGAAAAACACTCACGAATGAGTGCAATTCTAGTATTAATGACTAACCATTTCTTGGGCAATTTCAAAGCCACTAAGTTTTCCAGGATAGTAAGTTGGCCAATTATCCATCTCTTTTAGAATCTCATCTTGGCTACTATTTCCGAAGAAAATATGGAAATGTGCTGAAGTTGTTGGATCTATTTGATGATCTGAAAATTGGACATACTGGTAAGGGTTATCTGCTGCTTGACTGTCAGTTGCTGTGAAGAGATAACGGACACCTTTTTTACCAGAAGCATAAGTTAAAATCTTATAACCATCATAACGATAAGTGTGTGTCACGCTACTTCCATCATTTTTTGTGAAAGTCATGGTCATCTTTTTACCATCAATAGCAATTTTAGAAACATCTGTTTGATAGCCCTTAGTGTAGTACTCTTTATACTCTTGTGCGGTTTTATCCTTATTCGATAGAGCTTTGTATTCAAATACTTGATCTAAAGTACCATCTTGGAGGTAAGGATAGACCGATTGCCATTCACCAGACCAATCAGAAAGTTCCCTATCTTTGACATCTTTGTCATCAAAGTAACCATTTTGGACTGTTTTCTTATCATCGCTTCCTGTTTCAGGTTGGATAGCTTTACCTTCAACATCTGTTGTTAAACGAAGGTTTTTGAGATTCTCAGTCATAACACTGACATAATCTTCACCTTTTTTCAACTGTTCCTTAGTTAGTGATTCAATTGGATTTAAAACTGCTGTCTTAACTCCTACTTCGTTAGCTAAGGTTTTGGCAACGCTACTTGAAGCATTTTCCTCAAAGTAGATATAGTTAATATCATATTCTTTGACATACTTAGAAAGGCTAGCGATACGTTTTGCAGATGGATCAGATTCAGCTGAAACACCTGAAATTGGTACTTGTGTCAAACCGTAATCTAAAGCAAGGTAGGCAAAAGCTGAGTGCTGGGTAACAAAACTTTTCTGTTTCGCTTGACTTAAGGCTTCAGTATACTCCTTATCCAAAGTCTTTAATTTTTTAAGGTATTTCTCGGCATTGGTTGTAAAGACTGCTTTTTTATCTGGGTGTTGAGCAATCAAACCGTCCCTAATAGTTTCAACTAATTTTTGAGAACGTTTAGGTGAGAGCCAAACATGAGGATCATATTCGTGGTGTTGCTCTTCTCCACCGTGATCATGATCTTCTTCCTCTATTCCAGGTAAGAGAACCATGCCTTGACTTGCCTTAATGATTTTTGTATTTTTAGTGTTGATAGACTTTTCAACTTTTGGAACCCAGGTTTCCATATTTTCATTTAGGTAGACAAAAGTGTCTGCTTTTTCAATGTCAGCGACATTCTTAGTAGATGGTTGAAAATCGTGGGCTTCACTACCAGCGGGAATAAGATAAGACACCTCTCCCTCATCGCCAACAACCTGCTTTGTAAATTCATAAACAGGGTAAAAGCTGGTCACAACCTTCAAGTCGCTATTTCCTTTTGAACCGTGGTGACTAGTCGTATAATAAATACCTGCACCAGCAGCTAAAACAACTGCTGCTATTCCTGCTAGGCCAAAAATGCGTTTCTTTTTCATGATATTCCTTTCAAAATACTTAACCAGTTAATAGTTTACTGGTTAAGTATATCACACTTCATTTATTTTGCAAGTACTAAAATAAAAAAATTGAAATATTTCGATGAAAAAGAATTATTTGATATACTGGAAATATCATTTGGAAAGTAGGTTATACATGTTTCGTAAATTAACCCTATATCTTTTTTTATTGCTTGCATCCATTGGCCTGACTTATGATACACAATCATACACCTCAGGTGCCTTGTCTGGTTCAGCATACGGTATTATTGGACTATCAACACTAATTGCCTTATGTTATATCCTACCAGGAATATTTCTGGTTCGATACTTAGGCAAGAGATGGCAGGTGAAACCACTTGTTCTCATATTTGCTCTAATTGGTGGAGTCTTTATCACAGGATGGATAGCTGGTTATGCCAATACCATTTCTCACGACTGGGTGACTGCTCATCTTTCTTCAAAGAGTTTCTTCTACCGCTTTGAGGATGCTCTTATGGCTCCCCTAGTTGAAGAACCCCTCAAACTAGCTGCTTTTCTCTTTGCTATCTATATGGTGCCAACAAAAAGTTACAAGGAGCTCTTGCTTGTCGCTATTACGGCAGGTCTTGGCTTCCAGATTAGTGAAGACTTCTCCTATATTCTTTCAGATTTGCCTGATGGTTTTTCTTATACGATTTCGGGAATCCTTGGTCGAACTATTGGTGCTGTATCGTCTCACTGGCTTTACACGTCCTTCCTTGCTATGGGGCTAGTCCTTATATGGCGTTCACGTCAAAAACTCATTAATTCCAAGTACAGTCTTATTGGTATTCTTTATGCTTGTGGTGCTTTTGCGACACACTTTGCTTGGAATTCACCTCTTAGAAATTTAGAAAGCGATTTGCCATGGGCATCAGGCCTTCTCATTTCACTCAATCTTTTCTTTTTCATTACACTTTACCAACTCCTCTCGAAACTGGATGAAGAAAACAAGTAAGGTTAGACTACGAAAAAACCTTTCCATAAAATTGGAAAGGTTTTTTTGATGACTTTAATCACTCATAGAAAAACGATTAGTCATCAAGTTACTTGCATCATCTAAGACTTTTGCCAATAGTTTATCTGTTTCTGACTGAATCTTATCACTAATTTTTTGATTTTCAGATTCAAAATCAATACTCTCACCATTTGCTAAAGCATTGTCGACATGATTAATCATAGCATGGCCAAGAGCCATCGTTGTTTCTACATAAGCATCCAAATCAGCCTCATGCTGTTGGAAATGAGGATCACAGATAGCAGCAATCAAACGATTACTCCAGTAGAAATTGCCTGTATCTACTTTATCAGTTGTTTGACGGAAATAAGCAGGTGTTGTTCCGACCTGAGTCCAGAATGGCACCATTGTACCAAATGGCATTGATCCATAGGCTAACCACTGAATACCAGTTGTTTCTGATGGTTTGTTAGGACGCATTTGCAAGAGAGCTGTTTGACTAGTACGGTTAATACCGATTGGACGGAATTGGCGTTGACTCACTGCATCTCCTTGAGGTCCATAAGGATCATAAGGCGTATCTTGGTAATGAAGACTCAAAACGTATTTAACATCTTCAACTGTAATTTTGCGGTATGGTTTTTGGCACCATGGAATAAAGAATGATTTTGGATCATAGTCTTTTTCTGGGTTCAAAAATTTCTGCATAGCCCAAGCGCGTGGTGTATTATAATGACGATCCTTATCTCGTTGGCTACCAAAAGCATAACGTGGATTAAAGTGTTCATTAGAATAAGTCAAATCCAAGTGATGTTTATTAATAAAATTTCGAATGTCTGGTGAGGCAAGATAGTCGTCTGGATTTTCAAACTCATAGTGATCGATACCAAGTTGGTTTGGGTTAGTAACATAGGCATCGTCTGGAACACGTCTTGCAATCCAATGGTGACCACCAATTGTTTCTAACCACCAAATTTCTTCAGTGTCTGAAAAAGCAATACCGTTTGACTCGTAAGTTCCGTAAGTTTCAAGGAGTTGTCCCAAACGAAGAACACCTTCACGCGCCGTCTTGATATATGGCAAGACCAAAGTCAACATATCCTCTTCTCCAAAACCATCTTTAACAAGAGGATCAGCGCCGAGAACACGCGCATTAGTCGTGATTGTTTCTGTTGCACTCATGGCAACATTAGCTGAGTTAATACCAGCTTCACCCCAAATACCGTCTTTCCCAAGCGCATCTGGGACAGAGGTATATCGTAGAGGATTATCTGGCAAATCAATTGAAAAATTGCTAAGCACAGACTGGTAATGACGCGGTTGGTCTTCAGGGGTCACGACGAGAAATTCTTTGGGCGTAAAAACGCCTGATTGAGAATCCTCAGTACGTGCAATCATGGTAGAGCCGTCATATGAGGCTTTCTTACCTACTAAAATCGTTGTACAAGCCATAAAAGCTTCCTTTCTACTTACAAATCGTCCGCAATCTTATTGATTTTTCTGAGACGATGGTTAACACCACTCTTGGTCAGAGGAGGTTCTATACTATCTGCGATCTGCTGGATAGAGTAATCTGGGTTGGCAATACGAAGTTGGGCAATTTGGCGCAGCTCCACCGGTAAAATCTCCAAGCCAACCGTATCCATAATCTTGATAATATTATTAATTGTTTTCATACTAGCACTAATCGTTCTAGCAATATTGGCTGTTTCCGCATTATTGGCACGATTCAGATCATTTCTGGTTTCTCGCATAATTTTGACTTCTTCGAAGGTATCCTTAGAGTTCATTGCGCCAATAACAAGGAGAAAATCCATAATGTCCTCAGCTTTTTGAAGATAGGTCACAAAACCATTTTTATGACTCAAAACCTTGGCATCGAGCATAAATTTTTTCATGAGAGAAGCTAAATCCTCTGCGTGGTCTTGGTAAACGGAAAAAATTTCTAATTGATAACGGCCTTTTTCAGGATCACGTACTGTTCCAGTCGCCAAAAAAGCGCCTCGTAAATAGGATCTTCCAGCTTCGTCATCTTCCATTACTGATGTTTCAATACCTGTTTCAAAGCCAAAGAAAGAATCCGCCAATTGTAAATCGGACAAAATATCATTGACATGGTCAGCGACAAAAACCGTGTAAACACGATTTTTCTTGAGATTGGTCTTGTTGTGATGTCTCAATTCAGGATTACTCTGATAACGACTTTCCATTAATTGGTAGATATGTCGTGCAATCTTTGCATTTTCTGTTGAGATGGAAAGAGTCAATCCTTGGTTGGTCAATCCAACAGAACCAGACATCTTAATCAATGCTGACAATTCAGCCTTGTCTTTGCTTGAAGCAGCAATTATCTCTTCTTTAACCTTAATTGTGAAACTCATGACTTGTTCCTCACTAGATGCATGAGCTCATCCACTACCAAGTCACCATGGTGGAAGGCACCACCATTTTCAAGTCGCAAAAAATTAGAAGACACAACTGTTTTAGCTTCACGACGTAAGCCCTCAAAATCATGCTCAACCTGAACAAGGTATTCATCAAATTTATTACTAGCCATGTATTCCTTAGGCACTTTCTTGATGTTAACTAAGACATTGTCAATCACATCAGAGCCAAGATGACGATTAAGAACAGCCACATGGTCGGCATCTGAGAATTGTTCAGTTTCTCCGTACTGAGTCATAATATTACAAATGTACGTGACATCAGCCTTGGTCTCGATAAGAGCCTGACGAATCTCTGGTATCACAAGGTTGGGCAAAATCGATGTATAAAGAGATCCAGGACCTAAAACAATCATATCACTATTCATAATAGCATCAACAACCTTACGACTGGCCTTAGGCTCTTCGTCATTATAGGTATTTGTCACATAAACGCGCTCAATCATGCCATCGTACTGGGCAATACTACTCTCCCCTGCTACTTCATGACCATCTTGAAAAACGGCATGAAGCGTCAAAGCTGTCTCACTAGCTGGATAAATCTTTCCTGTAACATGGAAGAACTTCGTCAGAAGCTGCATAGCATTATAGGTAGATCCCTGCATTTCTGAAATTCCAGCGATGATTAGGTTTCCGAGTGGATGACCAGCCAAAGCACCATCGGTTTTATCAAAACGATATTGGAAAACTCTTTCATAAAGTTTAGGCATATCACTCATAGCTACCAAAACATTACGCAAATCCCCTGGAGGTGTCAGTTGCATGATATCACGCAAATCTCCCGAAGAACCGCCATCATCAGCTACAGTTACCACAGCAGTGATATCAACATCCTTATGACGCAAACTACGAAGAATGACTGGGATACCAGTTCCCCCACCTATTACTGTAATTCTTGGTTTTTTCATGAACGATTCACTGTCTCCTTACGTCGATCCTTATCACGATGTGTTTCATTGACTGTCCAATCATTTTTCAAATCTTGAGCCAGACGATGTGCAAAGGCTACACTACGGTGTTGACCACCTGTGCAGCCAACAGCAATGGTAAGAACAGACTTACCTTCTTTTTTGTAGCCAGGCAAGATTGGTTTAATAAGCTGTGTCAAATGATTGTAAAAGTCTTCTGATTCCTTATGTTTCATGACATAATCAAAAACTTCTTTATCCAAACCTGTGAGGTTACGAAGTGCAGGATCATAATAAGGATTTGGCAAGAAACGGACATCAAAAACCAGATCTGCATCCAATGGCAATCCATATTTAAAACCAAAACTCAAAACTTCAATACGGAAAGAAGATTGGTCTTGTTCAGATGAGAACTGTTCAGAAATAGCCTTACGCAACTGGCGTGGGGTTAATTCTGTCGTGTCAACCACGTTTTGACTCAAACTCTTAAGCGGTGACAAAAGCTCACGCTCAAGCTTGATGCCATCCAAAACACGGCCATCTGCCGCAAGTGGGTGACTACGACGTGTCTCTTTATAACGAGAAACCAATTCACCATCCGTGGCATCCAAGAATAGAATCTTGAAATTAAGTTCCTCATTGCTTTCCAATTTATCCAGAATATCGTTAATCTCATCGAAGAACAAGCGACTACGCATATCAACAACAAGAGCAATCTTATCTGTCTCTTCACTATGTTTTACCAATTCGATAACCTTAGGTACCAAAGAGGGTGGCATATTATCAATGGTGAAGTATCCAATATCCTCAAAGGATTGAATTGCTACAGTCTTACCTGCACCACTCATCCCTGTTACAACAACTAAATTAATTTTTTTCGTTCCCATGAGACTCCCTTTCTAGTCTTTCTTCTTTCAAGACACGAATATCGTCTGACATCTTCTCAACTTGTTGGCTAACCCCCATAATCATTTCTGTCTGCAATTTTTGAATTGTCAAAAGATCTGATTGGTCTTGTTGGACCAAGTGGTCAATTTTTTCATGCAAAAGTCGGATTTCTTCCTTAGACTGGGTATTGACCTGATAGTCGTTACGCGCTTGTAAACGGTCGTAATCCGATGCTCGATTCTGACTCATCATAATCAATGGTGCCTGAACGGCTGCTAGAGTAGACAAGGCCAGATTCAACAGAATAAATGGATATTTATCAAAGGCAATCCCAAAAGGTTGAACAACATTAAGCCCCATCCAAATAGCCATAAAAGCAACGAATGACAAGATAAAAGTCCAAGATCCACCAAATCGGGCCACTTCATCCGCTACTTTTTGACCAAAAGTGATCCTACTATCCAATTGTTCCTGGATGTCTTGATCCTCGTACAATAAACTCTTGGTCACATCGTGAACGGTTTCCCGAACATGTTCGTTTTTCTCATTAGCATTTGCAATAACTTCATCAAGAAAAACCAACCTATAATCCAAAAGACTGATATTACTAATAAAATCATGTCCTTGTAAATCAGGGTAATCTTTTTTCAAAAGCACCTGCAAACGACTATTTAGACGTTCGAAATAGGAACCATCGGTTTCATCGAACCACTCTTTAGAGATATAATCCTGAACTCTCTTAACCTGCATATTTTCGCCTTCTTTCTAGGCTCTATTATACCATATTGAAAGCTTAAACGTTCAATAGATAAAGGAAAAGAGTCCAAGACTAACCTCAGACTCCTCCATTATTGGGACAATTAATTTAAACTCTTCTTATTGGTAATTTAAAGTCCAGTAGTAAGTACCGTCACCAGCGACAACACAAGCTACTGCTGCTTGAGTAGCATCTGGACTCATGAGAAGTTCACGAATACCACTACTCAACCATTTATTGGCTACAACTGAACCATCAGATTCACGACGGTAAACAATACCATCACTGTTGTAAGTGTGTGAAATATCTTTGGCATGTGGAAGGGTTGTGCTATTGTAAAGATCATCAGACCATGTAAGTGCTGGCAAACCAGCAGCTGTACGTTGAGCATTGATTTCATTAAATGCAGCCTTAGCTGAGTCAACTTCAACATAATCAGAGTTTTCAGTTGGTTCTACATGATAAACAAATTTAACATAACCAAATTCAACATCACTATATTTTTTGTCGTCAACACCGCTCTTGAGATTAGCTGTAATAACATAGTCACGTGCCCAAGCACTGCCCTTAGAAGCGTTGAAGTTGTCAACATCTTCAATTTCCCAAGTTACATTACAATCCCAGCCAGCATTATCTAAGAATTTTGGAGCAAAATTCTTAATAACATAATCTTTGAATTCATCCACATTTTGGAATGGAAGAGCTTCACCAGCTTTACCAGTACCAACTACATTTTCAGAATACAACTTAACACTTGATGCATTGTCATCGTACATGTATTCGTCGTTTCCTGCTGGTTTATGGAAATCTGGATCAAGCTCAGGGTCATCATTGGCAGTACCATTGTAGAGTTTCCATTTACCATCAACCCATTTGTAGTAACCATCGATACCACGCGCATTATCTTCATCTGTCAATGCCACACGGTAGTAATAGGTACCGTTGTCATCTACAAATCGTGGATCTGAATACATGCGATAATCTGTTGGTGGCAATGTTGGTTTTGGCAACTTATCATAGTCAATGTTTGTTTCAGGCGCATATGGTGGTTTTTCAAGTTCAGGAGCTTCAGAACTTGTTTCTGATGTTGAACCTGTCTCTGAAGTTGCTGCTGAAGAAGATTCAGACGTTACAGCAGAACTTGAGTTACCATTCGATACTACTTCTGAAGTTGAATTACCTGTTGAAGCAGCATCTGAAATTGTAGAAGAAGTTGAATCTACGGTTGATGGTGCTTCTGAGCTTGCTGATGACGTTGAATCTACGGTTGATGGTGCTTCTGAAGTTGCAGACGATGTTGAATCTACGGTTGATGATGCTTCTGAAGTTGCAGATGATGTTGAATCTACAGTTGATGGTGCTTCTGAAGTTGCAGATGAGCTTGAATCTACGGTTGATGGTGCTTCTGAGCTTGCTGATGAAGTTGAATCAACGGTTGATGGCGCTTCTGAGCTTGCTGATGACGTTGAATCTACAGTTGAAGTTGTTGGAGCTTCAGAATCTGTGCTTGAAGCCTTAACAAGCACCCACTTACCATTTGAATAATAGTAATAATCACCATTATCTTTCAAATAATAGTGAGTACCATTTTCATAACGGTAGTGAGGGTCATTTCTCAAAACCTCATAACCTGTCGTTGGTGTATTGTTAGAACCACCATTGTTGTTATTATAGTCACCACCACGAACCCAACGACCGTTATAGTTAACATAGTAGCTACCATCACTCAAGATGTAGTACAAATAGCCATTGCTATAGCGGTAAGTACCTGATTCGTTGTAGTTGTTGTAACCAGGATTATAGTTGTTATAGCCATAATTATAGTTATAATTATAGCCATAGTTATAGTTTGGATAGTAATTATTGTAACCGTAGTTATAGCCATAATTGTAAGTATAGCCTGGATAATAGCCATTGTAGCCGTAGTTATAACCATAGTTTGGATAATAGTTGTTATACCATGAGTTATAACTATAGTTATTAGAATAACCACGTCCATAATAACTATCGGCTTGTGCATGATTGTTGCCAACTACTGTTGGTGCTAAAATAGCTGCCCCTAGGACAGCACATGAAAATAATCGTAAACTCTTTCTCATTGTCTTTTCCCCTTTTAAAAAAAATATACCTTTTATAAGCAATCGCTTACATTTCCATTTACACTTTAATTGTAAGAAATAAAACTTCTATTGTCAAATTATTTCAATAATAGAAGTTTCTCAGACTAAACCAATAGAAGACTAACAAAGACCTAACTTTCTTTGTGAAAAACGGTTAGGCAAACCTCTTTTAGGGCTTAAAGGCAAGTGTTTAAACAAAAAAAGCCCTCTATTTGTATAAGGACTTTTAGCGTAACATTAACGATTATCAATATTTTCTGGGTAAAGATCGTGATTAAAGAGACGTTGCTCAGCCATCTTCTCATACTTTGTTTCAGGACGACCATAATTATAATAAGGGTCAATCGAGATACCACCACGAGGTGTAAATTTACCCCAAACTTCCAAGTAACGAGGGTTCAAAAGCTCCACCAAATCTTTACCAATGGTATTAATACAGTTTTCATGGAAGTCTCCATGATTACGGTAACTAAAGAGATAAAGCTTTAGAGATTTAGACTCAACGCAGAGCTGGTCTGGAATATAAGAAATATAAATACTTGCAAAATCAGGTTGCCCAGTAATAGGACAAAGTGATGTAAATTCTGGACAGTTGAATTTGATAAAGTAATCATTATCAGTATGACGATTATCAAAAGACTCCAAGACTTGTGGAGAGTATTCAAAAATATAAGGTGTCTCCTTATTACCAAGGAGAGTGAGGTTTTTCATTTCTTCTTGTTGTGACATTTTTCTTCCTTTGTTGTTAATTTTTCTAGACCTTTATGTGTTCATTTTTTAATCTAAATTTCTAATGTTAATCATTAAAAAAGTAAAAATACTATCAATTCTAAGCTTATAGAATGTGAAGATTAGACTCCGCGCTCATTATCATAGAGTAGAGTATGAAGCTGAGGGAGAACACGCACATTTCCCCACGAGTCGTCAGCGGCTACTGTCTCCCAAAGCTCTTTGAGGCGATCTAATTGATGTTGGACAATATTACCTTCTGCTTTCGGTTCAGGATTACCCGCTGAAAGAAACATGACATCTAGCTGATAACGTTCTTGAATCATTTTAGCAAAGGCTAAATCATCATCGTCGAAAACAGGAACCTTAAAGGTAACTTTATCAGGATCAAGTTGTGAAACAATAAAGTCAAGGGTTTCCATATTGACTTCCATCTTGGATGATGGTGGTTTAGGACTTAAGGTTACTTGATCAATATCCTTTAACCACTCCTGCCAGCGAGAACCCTGTGTCTCAACGGCCAAAGTTACTCCTCTAGCCTTGAGTTTTGAAACGAGTTCTGCCATATTTGCTGCTAAAAGAGCTGGGTTCCCTCCAGACAGAGTAACATAGTCGTAAGTTCCTAGCGCATCCAAAGCTTCAATAACTTCATCAGCTGTCATACGCGTTGGCTTCTCTGACCCATCCCAAGTAAAGGCAGAATCACACCAATCACAATGGTAATCACATCCTGCTGTCCTTACAAACATGGTCTTTTGACCGATAGCTCGGCCTTCCCCTTGAAAAGTCGGTCCGAAAATTTCAAGCACTGGCAGTTTGAGTACACGTTCTCTAGTCATCCAACCACTCCCGTCTAAACTCTGCAAAAGCTGTTGGTGTTTCATAAAGACGCACATATTCCAAACGAAGTCCTCTCTCCTCAGGCAGATGTTGACTCGTCGTCTGGAAAATCCAGAAAACCATATTTTCCGCAGTTGTGTTCATATAAGGCAAAGTCTCATTGAGATAACGGTGATCTAACTGTGGTTCCAAATGATCCTTATAAATGCTCTTTAAATCACCAAAATCGAAGGTCATGCCACGCTCATCCAAGTAGCCACTTACTGCAATCTGAAGATGGTAGGTATGACCATGAAGTGATTTACATTTACCTTCATAATTAAAGAGATGGTGGGCAGCATCAAAAGTAAACTCTTTAGAAACCATTGTACGGTGAGGATTGTAAACCAAAGACTCACCTGTTTCTTTTTTGATTTCTTTCGGTGCAAAGAACATTAAGCTTCTCCTCTTTCTGCTAGATATTTTTCAAGGCCTTTTTGACGCAAGTGACAGGCAGGGCATTCCCCACAACCAGTTCCAATAATACCGTTATAGCAAGTTAGCGTTTTTTCACGAACATAGTCAAAAGCTCCTAGTTGGTCAGCCAAAGCCCAAGTCTCAGCCTTATCTAACCACATGAGTGGGGTTTGGATAACAAAATCATAGGCCATGGCAAGATTAAGTGTGACATTAAGCGATTTGACAAAAACATCACGACAGTCTGGATAACCAGAAAAGTCTGTCTCACAAACACCTGTAATAATGTCAGTGATACCACGTTGCTTGGCTAGAACAGCTGCAAAAGAAAGGAAAAGATGATTACGCCCGTCCACAAAGGTATTAGGAACTTCACCTTCTTCTGCCTCAATCTCAATATCAGATGTTAAGGCATTTTCAGTGATTTGACCAAGCAAAGACATGTCTAAAACATGGTGTTTAAGCCCTTGTTCTTGCGCAATCTCTTTAGCTACTTCAATTTCCAGGCTATGACGTTGGCCATAAGCAAAAGTAACTAATTCAACTGTTTCATAATGTTTTAGAGCCCAAAATAGGCAAGTAGTAGAATCTTGACCGCCACTAAAGACGACCAAAGCTGATTGACGTTTCATAATATTCCTCTTTATTCGTGATGTCTGAGACACATAAAAAGGCCCCTTGGGGGAGCCAAAAAAACGCCAGTAATGGTTTTTTTTAGCGATGGTGTCTCCCAAACATCGAAAATGATTTATCTTTAATAGTCTATCACAGTTAAGAAAAAAAGAAAAGAGCCAAGGCTCTCTTCATTAATCAATCTCAGCGATAACTTCGATTTCAATTTTAACATCTTTTGGCAAACGTGCCACTTCTACCGCAGAACGTGCTGGGAAATCAGATGTAAAGGCAGTTGCATACACTTCGTTAAATGGAACGAAATCGTTAATGTCACTTAGGAAGCAAGTTGTTTTAACAACGTGATCAAAGTCTGTACCTGCTTCTGCCAAAATAGCACCAACATTTTTAAGAACTTGTTCTGTTTGTTCTTGAATTGTTTCACCAATGATTTCACCTGTTTCTGGTGACAATGGTACTTGACCAGAAGCGAACAAAAGGTTGCCTACAATTTTACCTTGGACATAAGGTCCGATTGCTGCTGGTGCTTTATCAGTATGAATAGTTTTTGCCATGATAGTTCTCCTTTGACTAATATGTTGCTATTATAACAAAATATTCTGAAAATTGAAACATATAATTCCAAAAAGAAAAGAATCAGCGCTAGGCTAATCCTTCTCCTACTATTTCAGATACTTTTTGACATAGCTATAATAGTCTGGTTTGTCTTTTTTATTAAGTGCAAAGAGCATTTGACCCTTAAGGGGCTCTTTCTCATCATTTGGTTCTAGAAAGAGAGCAACCTCTTTGGATTTAGTTGGGAAAAATACTGTATAAGACGTCTCTTTTCCCTGATCTTTTACTTTTAGCGAATAATAGGTAAAGTCATCCTTAGACTTGGGACCATCCACTGTATAGTTATAATCCTGCTCACCAATCTTGACCTTATCTTTCTTGAAGACAATCGTATAATCCTTCTTTAAGGCATCTTGTGCCTGCCATTCACCCTCTAGTGAGGGAGTAGTCTTGCTACAAGCTACCATCGAAACCATACAAAGTAAGGTCAAAAGACCAAGTAACCATCTTTTCATACTTTTGCACTCCTAAAGAATTTTACTTATGGTTTGATACGGTGCAACATACGTGGGAATGGAATAGCTTCACGGATGTGTTTTGTTCCAGCTACGAAAGTAACCATACGTTCAATACCGATACCAAAACCACCGTGTGGTACTGAACCATATTTACGAAGGTCAAGGTAGAATTCGTATTCTGAACGGTCCATTCCGAGTTCATCCATTTTAGCTACAAGAGCATCGTAGTCATCTTCACGCATTGAACCACCGATGATTTCACCATAACCTTCTGGAGCCAAAAGGTCTGCACAAAGAACGCGCTCAGGATTACCAGGAACTGGCTTCATGTAGAAGGCCTTAAAGCTTGCTGGATAATTAACAACGAATGTTGGAACACCAAAATAGTTAGAAATCCAAGTTTCGTGTGGAGAACCAAAGTCATCTCCATGTTCGAGGTGCTCATAATCTGTATCTTCATCATTTTCATGTGCTTGAAGAAGGTCGATAGCTTCATCATATGACACGCGCTTGAATGGCTCAGCAATGTATTTCTTAAGAAAATCTACATCACGTTCAAGGATTTCAAGAGCTTGTGGCGCACGATCAATAACACCTTGAATAAGAGCCTTAACATAAGCTTCTTGCAAATCAAGTGACTCATCATGTGACAAGAATGAATACTCAGCATCCATCATCCAGAACTCAGTCAAGTGACGGCGTGTTTTAGATTTTTCGGCACGGAAAACAGGACCAAAGTCAAATACACGACCAAGAGCCATAGCACCAGCTTCAAGGTAAAGCTGACCAGATTGGCTTAGGTAAGCAGGTGTACCAAAGTAATCCGTTTCAAACAATTCTGTTGAATCTTCAGCTGCATTTCCTGACAAAATTGGACTATCAAATTTGATGAAACCATTTTTATCAAAGAATTCGTATGTTGCGTAAATAATCGCATTACGAATTTGTTGAACAGCCATTTGTTTACGTGAACGCAACCAAAGGTGACGATTATCCATCAAGAAGTCAGTTCCGTGTTCTTTTGGTGTGATTGGGTAATCATGTGATTCACCGATGACTTCTACTGCTGTCACATCCAACTCGTAACCAAATTTTGAACGTTCGTCTTCTTTGACCACACCAGTCACATAAACTGATGTTTCTTGGCTAAGACGTTTAACAGTATCAAATTTTTCAGTACCTTCTTCTTCACCGTATTTTTCGATGAAGTTAGGTTTGAAAGCTACCGCTTGGAAGAAGGCAGTTCCATCACGCAATTGAAGAAAGGCCAATTTCCCTTTACCTGATTTGTTAGCTACCCATGCACCGATAGTGATTTCTTCGCCCACGTGTTTAGGCACATCAATAATTGAAACTAATTGTTTAGACATGTAATTACTTCTCTTTTCTTTTGATCTATATTAATTCTATTTTTCCATAAAGGCTTTGATTCGGCGGACTGCTTCTTTCAAAGTATCTAAGTCTGTTGCATAGCTAAGACGAATATTTTCAGGTGCGCCGAATCCTGCACCTGTTACCAAAGCGACTTCAGCCTCTTCAAGAATAGCGTTTGTAAAATCATTAACATTTGTGTAGCCCTTGATTTCCATCGCTTTTTTAACATTAGGGAAGAGGTAAAAGGCACCTTGAGGTTTGATGACTTCAAAACCAGGCACTTCAGCTAGGAGTGGATAAATCGTATTCAAACGTTCCTCAAAAGCTTGACGCATTTCTTCGATAGAAGACTGATCACCTGTTAAGGCTTCAATAGCAGCATATTGAGAAACTGCTGTAAGATTTGATGTCGTTTGACTGATAATCTTAGCCATACCTGAAATAATTTCTGGATCTCCGACAGCAAAACCAACACGCCAACCTGTCATAGCATAGGTCTTGGAAACACCATTAATCACGATTGTTTGCTTACGAATGGCATCTGAAAGACTTGAAATTGGAGTAAAGGTATTGCCATTATAGACCAAACGGCCATAGATATCATCTGCTAAAATCAAAATATCGTGCTCAACCGCCCAGTCACCGATTGCTTGCAATTCTTCCTTGCTGTAAATCATTCCTGTTGGATTTGATGGAGAATTAAGCAAGACAACTTTAGTTTTTTCAGTGCGAGCAGCTTCAAGTTGTTCAACTGTTGCTTTAAAGTGATTAGCTTCAGTCGTTTGGAAAGTGACTGGAACACCCTCAACCATTTTAACTTGGTCTACATACGAAACCCAGCAGGGTGTTGGAATAATGACTTCATCACCAGGATTGATGACCGTAGCAAAGAAAGCATATAAGATAAACTTCGCACCAGTGCCGACAACAACCTCATTTGGTTTTACAGCATAGCCATAGAAGTTTTCCATGTAAGTGCTAATCGCATCCTTAAGTTCTGGAAGTCCAGAAGCTACGGTATAGAAACTTGCCTTACCATTTTCAATAGAGGTAATAGCAGCATCTTGAATGTTCTTAGGTGTTACAAAATCTGGTTCACCAAGTGTCAAACTCAAGATATCACGTCCTTGAGCTTTAAGAGCTTTAGCACGCGCACTGGCAGCTAAAGTAACACTTTCTTCCATTTGTAATACACGATTTGATAATTTTGTCATTTCATTATAGTCCTTCCACTTTAATAACCTGACCTGAGATAAAATCAACCAGATAATACTGGGTTCCTGACTTCACTTCCCAAATAGGAGTTTTGCCATATTTTCCTAGGTGGACATAGGATATATCCTTAGCACCGTAGGCCTTAGCAGCTTTCTTGGCCACTGACTTACTAATACCATCCGATTGCTTGTAGATATCAACCTCACCTGAATCATGACTCACGATAACAGCTATTTTCTCACCTTGACCAGACTTTCCAAGAAGTCCGTAATAGGTAGCCTCACCATGGTAGATATCAAATTCAGTAACAGTCTTAATATCTGCTTTGCTCTCTGCTATGGCAATAACCTTCTTTTCAGCGTCTACATAAGGCTTAGTCGCTACAATAAGAATAGCAGTCAAAGAGGCAATTAAAGTCACAACGATTACAATTATTCCAAAAATGAACTGTTGCTTTTTGGTCCAGGGTGAACGTTGTTTACGCATAATGCCTCCTAAAAAAGTTTCTGAATTTATTATATCAGAAAATGATAAATCTTTACATAGCAATATAGCTAGTATTGAGCAATTAAGTCTATCTTTTTTATAAGTCAGTAAAATTTATAAAACCTAAGTAATCTTAGAAAAGGTTGGTTTTAAAAAGTTAACTTTCTTGTTCTAAGAAATCCTGAATATCCTCTTTGACTTCCTCGAACTTAGCGTGCTTAAGCGCAACTTCTTGTGTCACTTCTTTTAGAAATAGTTTTCCATAACTCTTAACGAGCGGGCGATTATCCATAAGAAGAATAGTCGAGCGCTGTTCTGGACGTCTCTGAGCACGCCCAATAGCTTGTTTAAAACGTAAAACCGTCATGGGAAGACTGTAACTATCAAATGTGCTCTTTCCTTGCTTAGAAAACCAAGATTCAATCTTTTGATAGAATGGATCCTTAGGATTGTCAAACGGCAGACGTGCAATAACCTCAATTACCCTATCTTGTTGGGCAAAGTCCACACCTTCCCAGAACGACCCCATACCCAGAAGGAGATTGGTCTCACCTCTATCAAAACGTTTTTTGACATTAAAAGCAGTCCCATTTTTCTCTTGAGTTAGGTGACGAACTTCCCTATGATCCAATAAATCTGAAACAGCCATCATACTCTTTCGAGACGTGAATAGTACTAAAATTGGATATTCCATTTCAGATAGCTTCTGGAGACGCTTTGCAAGAGCAACTTCATACTCTTCCTCAGAAGCAATACCAATCATAGGCATACTTTGATCAATCCAAATAGCTTGATTGGGTAAAGTGTCCATTGGGAGGCTAACCTTGCGTACCTGTTTTAAGCCCAACAAATCAGCCACATCAACATCAGGTCCTACATCAATAGTTGCTGAAACAATTATCACTTTTTGGGCACTTGGTAGATAAGCTGAAAGTTCTAAGAGCTCTTGGCGTGATGCCTTTAAATAAGTCACACGATGTTCCTGATAATAGTCTGTTTCAAGCCAGAAATGGCTGTAAAGGGGTGTCTTCAAGGGAGACAACATCTCCATCAAATCACTTTCACCCTCCAGTTCAGAAATGGTTTGTAGCAAACGATCTAATTGCTGGCGATTATACTGCTTCTGAGGAAATTGTTGATGTTCTTGGATTAGATGGCTAACTTCAAACTGCAGATTTTCGAGCAAGCGTTGTTGAAGCAAGCTTTGACTACCACTATCAAGAATTCGATGAATATATTGCAACAGGACAGTAAGATTGACTTGATGACGTGAAAATTGTTCTAAAGCCAGGACCATCTTTTGTCCCTCATCAATCACAAGAGTTTTTCCTCGAACAAAATCATAATCATCTTCCATACGCGTCAACAGATAAGCATGGTTGGTCACAACTACCCTAGCTTCCTGGGCTTTTTGATAGGACTGTTGCCAGAAATCATATTCGGCAAAAAGACTGTCAGCTTTTAACTTACCATCGTGCTTAATCTCATCAAAATAAGCCATATAGCGCTGTTTTTGTCTGATTTCGTCAAGATCCCCTGTCTCTGTTTCAGTCAACCAAACCAAGAGTTGCATTTTATAACGATTAACCAAACGGTTACTATCCTGACGAAGTAAGGTTTGGTAGAAGGCATCTAACTTGATATAATTCTGAGGTCCTTTGAGACTATGAAAGTTAATATTAAAGACATCCGATAATGCTTTAGCTTCTTGATTCATAATCTGATTTTGAAGAAGCTTGGTTGGAACAGCTACTACTACTTTATCTACATCAGATTGTGCTAACAAGGGAAGCAAATAGCCATAGGTTTTCCCAATTCCAGTCTGAGCCTGAATCATGGAAATAGCAGTATTATCAAGCTCCGTCCTTACTGCCTCAGCAAACTCTCTTTGTTTAGGTCTTGACTCTAAATCTAAGAGAGCAATATTGGTAGCAAAATCTTGAGACAGTTTTCGTTCCGCCTTATAAGCCACAGGTCTACGAAGAACAATTCCGGATTCTTCAAGCATGACATATTCCTTTGAAAGACCTAAATTTTGATCTCTTATAGCATCACGAATAACCAACTCTGTCTCAAAAAGTAGATTATCTGAAAAAGTTAAAAGCATCTCAATGGTCTGTCTAGGTAGGCTGGCAATCTTATCCATCAAATGAAACAAAAGCTGTCCGGTCGCTCTCGCATCTTCAATAGCGGTATGGGCCTGAGCTAGGTCAAGATTAAGAACCTTGGATAAATGAGATAGCTTATATTGTTCTAACGTCGGATAAAAGACCTGAGCCAATTCGACAGTATCCACACGAGGAGTCCTTAGTTCGAAGCCCTCCATGAAAAGTGCCTCTGCAAGCAAATTGGCATCAAATTTAACATTATGGGCAACAAAAATACAGTCCTCAATCAGTTCAAAAATGGTTCTAGCAATTTCCGAGAAATCTGGGGCTTGAGCCAACTGCTGATCGGTAATCCCTGTTAAATGAATAATGTGATCATCTAGTTCTTGGTGTGGGTTAACATCACTCGCAAATTCGTCAATCACCTGACCATTTTGCATGACGACAATTCCCACCTGTATAATACTAGCCGTTGACGAAGCGGAGGTTGCTTCCAAGTCAACAATGGCATATTTATTCGTGTTTTTTTCACTCATAGTGACCTTATTATAGCATATCCAAAGCCCCAAAAAAAGACAAAGCCATCATTCTGATATTGGAAAAAGCCTGAAATTCGTGCTACACTAGAGCTATGAAAATAAGACAAATTTTAAATCCTGTTGCCCAGGAAAACACCTATATTTTAGAAAACGATACAGCTTGTCTAGTCATTGATCCGGGAAGTGATACTTCTGCTATCTTAGCTGAGCTTAAAGCAAGTTATAAACCTGTTGCTGCTATCCTCTTGACACATACACACTACGATCACATTATGAGTGTTGAGGCAGTCCGTCAAGCTTATAATTACCCTCCTGTTTATGTTGCAGAGGCTGAAAAAGACTGGTTAATGAATCCTATTGATAATTTATCGGGACTTCCACGTCATGACGATATGGAAGACGTTATTGTCAATCCAGCAGAATACTACTTCGATTTCACTCAGGACTATAACATCGAGGATTTCCAGTTTAAAGTTGTTCCAACCCCAGGACATTCTATCGGAGGCATTTCTTTAATTTTCGATGAAGAAGAAATCGTCTTTTCTGGTGATGCCCTCTTTAAAGAAACAATTGGACGCTGGGACCTCCCAACAGGAAACCACGATCAGTTACTCACTAGTATTCGAGAGCAACTCTTCACCCTTCCTAACCACTACAAGGTATTCCCCGGACACGGTTGGGACACTACTATAGGTCATGAGAAGGTCTTTAACCCACATTTTTCATAAAAAAACAAAAGCTTGTCGACACCTACTTTAGTAAGTACTGACAAGCTTTTTTTCTCGAATAAAAAAGAAGGTCGATAGACCTTCTTATCTGAAACACTGTAGTGTGTTTATTTAGATTTGATGTAGTTAACACCATCTGATTTAGGTGCAACGGCTTTACCGAAGAAAGCAGCCAAGACAATAATTGTCAAGATATATGGTGCAATTTGCAAATACACATTTGGTACATGTGAAATAAGTGGAAGCTGTTTTCCAATGATTGCCAATGATTGTGACAAACCGAAGAATAAACTTGAGAGCATAGCCCCAACTGGATTCCAACGACCAAAAATCATAGCAGCCAAGGCGATGAAACCAGGACCTGCAATCGTCGTAATAGCAAAGTTGTTAGAGATGGATTGAGCATAAACTGCACCACCAACACCACCAAGGAATCCTGAAATCATGACACCATAGTAGCGCATACGGTAAACGTTAATACCAAGTGTATCCGCTGCCTGTGGGTGCTCACCTACTGAGCGAAGACGCAAACCAAAACGAGTCTTGAAGATGACCCACCATGACACAACTGAAACCAAAATCGCTACATATGCAATCAAGGAAACGTTCGTAAAGAAGACTTTACCCAAGATTGGAATGTGGCTTAAAATTGGAAATGATACAGTTTTAAAGTTATGACTAATAGCTGGTGTTTGGCCGGCACCAAAGATAACACGTGTCAGAAAGACTGCTAAAGATGGAGCAATCAAGTTCAATACCGTACCAGAGACAACATGATCCGCACGGAAATTAATGGTCGCAACCGCGTGGAGCAATGAGTAAACAAGACCAATAAGACCTGCTACAATTGCGGCAATCCAAGGAGTTGCATCACCAAAACTATCTGCAAAATTCAAGTTAAAGAGAACACCTGCGAAGGCTCCAATAACCATTATTCCCTCAAGACCGACATTTACGATACCGCCTCGTTCAGAGAAAGTACCACCGATACTTGTGAAAATCAATGGTGCTGAGTATTTCAGCATAGAGGCAACAATCAAGGCTAAAATTGTAATGAAGTCCATATTAGTTTTGTCCTCCTTTAGCTTTCACTGACTTTTGACGAGGGCGAACCCAATATCTAATAATATAGTTAGCACCGACAAAGAAGATAATCAAAGCAGATACAACGTCGATAACTTCAGGAGGCACACCAATCATACCACTCTTACCTACAGACAAGACACCATAAAGAAGGGCAGCAAACGGAATACCAATAGGTGAATTAGTAGCCAAAAGAGCAACCGCCATACCGTTCCAACCAATTGCCAATGAAGAGTTTTGAACAAAGGCATTTTGGAAGGTACCAAGTCCTTCTACTGTTCCTCCAAGTCCACAAAGGGCACCTGAAATAATCATAGACATGATAATAACACGTTTTGATGACATCCCTGCATATTCAGATGCATGAGGGTTAAGACCTACAGATGTAATTTCAAAACCAGTTGTTGTTTTCTTAAGCAAGAACCAAACTAAGAAGGCAGCCGCAAGAGCCAGGAAGAAACCAATATTGAAACGCGAACCACCAGTTATTTGAGATAAGTACTCTGTTTGATAACTAGCTGAGGCTACAACCTTGTTAGAAGCTTCTGAAGAACGCAACATATCAGCTGTAAACCCAAAGCGAATAATATTGTTTGCTACATACAAAATGATGTAGTTCATCATGATGGTAACAATGACCTCACTAGTTCCCAAGTAAGCACGGAGAATACCTGGAATAGCCCCAGCGATACCACCTGCAACCAGACCGATAATGACTGTACAGATAACTGAAATCACCTTTGGTAAGTCAGGGAATGACAATGCAAACCATACGGCAGAAACCCATCCCGCCAAGGCCTGTCCTGGCAAACCAACGTTAAAGAAACCTGCCTTAGATGCAACAGAGAATCCTAGTGCAATCAGAATCAGCGGACTCATGGCACGAAGAATTTCACCAATATTTTTCAATGAGCCGAAGGCCGTTGTGAAAAGATCATAGTAAGCCCAGAATGGATCGTAACCGAAAATCAACATCAAAACGGCTCCAATCAGCATTCCTAAGAGGACAGCAATTAAAGGAACTGCCCAATTTTGTACTTTTTTAGACATTTGCTTCCTCCTTATTCAATTGTCCACCAGCCATAAGAATACCAAGATCTTGCTTATTCGTTTCAGCAGGATCTAGAATTCCCTGAATTGCACCATCATAGATAACCGCAATTCTGTCTGACATATCAAGAATTTCATCCAATTCAAAGCTGACAACAATCACAGCCTTACCTTTATCACGTTCTGCGATAATACGTTTACGGATGTACTCAATGGCACCAACGTCAAGACCTCGAGTTGGTTGACTTACAATAAGAAGTTCTGGGTCACGGTCAATCTCACGAGCAATAACAGCTTTTTGTTGGTTACCACCTGACAATTCACCACCAGCAATTAACTCTCCTGCACCACGAACATCAAATTCTTTCATCAATTCACGCGCTTTAGCATTGATGACATTATAGTTCAAGATACCATTCTTAGAATTTGGCTCTTTGTAGTAGGTTTGAAGAGCGATATTTTCAGCAACTGTCATTTCAAGGACCATACCATCACGGTGACGATCTTCAGGAATATGACCAACACTCATTTCAGTAATCTGACGAGTTGTCTTATGAATAATCGATTCACCCTTGATGGTAATATCACCTGACTTAACTTTACGAAGTCCTGTAATCGCTTGGACAAGTTCTGTCTGACCATTGCCATCGATACCGGCAATACCGATGATCTCACCAGCACGAACATCTAATGACAGATTTTTTACAGCAGGTATTCCTCGGTTTTCGTTAACCACCAAATCTTTAATAGAAAGAACAACTTCTTTTGGATTTGAAGGAATTTTCTCTGTCTTGAAGGAAACCTGATGGCCAACCATCATTTCGGCCAAGTCAGCATTTGTTGACCCTTCAATCGTTACCGTATCAATTGATTTACCACGTCTAATGACAGTGACACGGTCAGAAACTGCTCGAATTTCATCCAACTTATGAGTAATCAGAATAATCGACTTGCCTTCCTTAACCAAGGTCTTCATAATGTTTAGAAGTTCAGTAATTTCAGACGGAGTCAATACCGCAGTCGGCTCATCGAAAATCAAAATATCAGCCCCACGATACAGAGTCTTAAGGATTTCAACACGCTGTTGAGCACCAACAGAGATATCTGCAACTTTGGCAGTTGGATCTACCGCAAGACCGTATCTTTCAGAGAGTTCAGTAATTTCCTTAATAGCCTTCTTCATATCAAGGACGCCACCAGCTTTAGTTACCTCACTACCTAGGATGATATTTTCAGCAACTGTAAAAGCTTCAACCAACATAAAGTGTTGGTGAACCATCCCAATCCCCAGTTTCGTTGCTTTAGATGGTGAATCAATCGTCACCTCTTGTTCTTTAACCTTAATGGTACCGCTCGTAGGTTGCAAAAGACCTGAAAGCATATTCATTAAAGTTGACTTACCTGCACCATTTTCACCGAGGAGGGCATGGATCTCTCCTTGTCTCACATCAAGATTGATATGGTCATTTGCCACGAATTCACCAAATTTTTTGGTAATATCGTGCATCTCAATGACATTTGGCTTCGTCATACAATCTCCTTCCAAGAATAATTTTTATTTCAGCAAAGGGGATCATTATCTGCTTCCCTTTGCTGAGACAAAAATTTGTCTCAGTCTAAGTTCTATAAAGACTTATACTTAACTATTATTTGCTAAGACCATCAGTTGGTTTCAATTCACCATTCTTGATTTGTTCTTTAGCTTTTTCTACTGCATCCTTGATATCTGAAGGAAGATTAGACGTTACAATGTCAACACCACCGTCTTTGATACCGTAAGTCTTAGTTTTACCACCTTCGAATTTATCGCCTTTGACTTGTCCGTTAGCAATATCTTTAACAACTGTACCAACTTGTTTGATTGTTGAAGTCAAAACAAAGTTAGATTTTTTCTTGTCTGAAGATGTATAATTACCTTCTGCTGTTTGGTCACGGTCAACACCGATTACCCATACTTTCTTATCGCTTTCAGCATCAAGTTTTTCGTTAACTTCTTTAGCAGCTGTGAAAACACCAGTACCAGTACCACCAGCAGCTTGGTAGATTACGTCAACGCCTGAAGCATACATAGTTGAAGCAATTGTTGTACCTTTAGCAGCGTCTGAGAATGATTCAGCATATTGAACTTGTACGTCGATGTCAGGTTTTACTGATTTGGCACCTGCTGTAAAACCAGCTTCAAAACGTGTAATTGTATCTGATGTTTGACCACCAATGAAACCAACTTTATTTGTTTTTGATTGCATTGCTGCTGCGATACCTGCAAGGTAAGCACCTTCGTTATCGGCAAACAAAACGCTCTCAACATTCTTTTGGTCTTTGATAACATCATCAATGATTACGTAGTTAACATCTTCATGTTCCTTAGCAGCATCTGAAACAGCATCATGAAGGGCAAAACCAACACCAAAGATGAGGTTGTAACCTTGGCTTTGAGCGGCTGACATATTGTTTGCAAAGTCAGACTCTGAGTTTGATTGGAAGTAAGTAAAGCCAGAATCTTTTTTAAGTTTGTTAGCTTTACCCCACTCTTGGAGTCCTTCCCATGCTGATTGGTTAAATGATTTATCATCTACCCCACCAGTATCTGTAACGATAGCAGCTTTAACTTTAGAATCAGCTGATGATCCACCGCGTCCGCCACGAGCACATGCTGCAAGACCAAGTGCTGCTACAGCAACAAGGCCAAGACCGATAATTTTCTTGTTCAATTTCATCTTGAACACTCCTCCTATAACTTGCAAGAAAACTTGCTTAATAAAGAATAAAACAACTAGACTATTGTAAGTCTGTAAAAGAGTATGGTAACAACTCTCCGACTGTCATCTCGACTGTCGATTTATCTTCAGCGATAAGAATCACTTTAGAATCGGATTTAAAAAACTCAGCCATCACTTGGCGACATGCACCGCATGGTGATATAGGCTCTTTGGTATCACCGTAAACAGCGAGACACTCAAAATCACGGTGTCCTTCAGATACCGCTTTAAAAATAGCCGTTCTTTCTGCACAATTGGTCAATCCAAAAGAGGCATTTTCTATATTGCAGCCTTGAAAGATTTCTCCATTTTTTGTAATCAAAGCCGCACCAACTCTAAACTTAGAGTAGGGAACATAGGCATTTTCTGCTGCCAATCGAGCTGCTTCTATCACTTTCTCTTTGTTAGTAACTGTCATGGCTTTATTGACCTTTCATAATGGCCACTCCTGACGAAGTACCAATACGGGTTGCACCAGCTTTGATAAAGGCTTTAGCCGCCTCAAGTGTACGTGCTCCACCAGATGCCTTGACTCCCATAATAGGACCAACAGCTTCTCGCATAAGTTCAATATCTTCAATGGTAGCACCACCAGTAGAAAACCCTGTAGATGTCTTCACAAAATCTGCACCTGCCAGTTTTGCTAATTGGCAAGCTTCGACCTTTTCTTCATCAGTCAATAGACAAGTTTCAATAATAACCTTCACAAGTTTTCTTCCACTAGCTTCAACAACAGCTTTAATATCGTCTTCAACTAATTTAAGATTTCTAGATTTAAGAGCACCGATATTGATTACCATATCAATTTCATCCGCCCCATTGGCAATAGCATCCTTGGCTTCAAAAGCCTTAACTGCAGAAGTCGATGCTCCCAAAGGAAAACCGATAACCGTACAAACTTTAACAGAACTATCTTTTAGCAATTCAGCTGCCGTTTTGACCCAAGTTGGATTAACACAGACGCTGGCAAACTCATACTTCTTAGCCTCATCAATTAAGGAAAGAATCTGTTCTTTATTAGCATCAGCTTTTAGTAAGGTATGGTCAATATAGCTATTAACAGACATAAACAAACTCCTTGATTAGAATTAAATTAAGGGTTAGCGAATTATCTTTAATATTTCTGTCGTTTCTTTACATTCACTACCCATAATAACATTTTTTTCGAATTCAGTCAGCATTTTTTCAGATAAAATTTCTTGGCTATAGACCTTGGCAATAAGGTCTCCCTGAGTCACAGAATCGCCAACTTTCTTTTCAAATACAATTCCTGTCTCATAATTAAGACTATCTGACTTCGTAGCTCGACCTGCTCCTAATTGCATAGCAAATTTTCCAAATGCCATAGCAGGTAACTCTTTAATGTAACCTGTTTCATGAGCATGAATATCTGTCACGACAGGCGCACTGCTATGACGATAAAGATCGGTCAAATCACCACCTTGAGCTTGAATGAGTTCTTCAAACTTAGCAAGGGCTTGTCCACTCACTAAGTGCTGACGAATCTCTTCCTGGCTAGCTTCAACCTGAGCTAAATCTAATAGAATCTCAGCCAACTCACAGATAAAGTCAGTGATATCTTCACGTCCCCTACCTTGCATAATTTCAATAGCCTCAGTGATTTCTAAACGGTTACCAATAGCCTTACCTAGTGGCTGACTCATATCTGTAATAACTGCAATCGTTTCACGATTGACCTCATGACCTAGTGCAACCATGGTTTCAGACAACTTCTCAGCGTCAGACATATTTTTCATAAAAGCCCCTTGACCAACGGTAACATCCAGCAAAATCTTATCCGCACCTGCTGCAATTTTTTTAGACATGACAGAGCTTGCAATTAGAGGAATAGAATCTACTGTTGCAGTCACATCACGTAGAGCATACAAGAGTTTGTCAGCCTTAACCAAATGCTCAGACTGACCAATGAGGGAAATTCCAATGTCTTTAACTTGCTCAATGAATTCTTCCTTGCTACGCTCAACCTGATAGCCTTTGATAGACTCTAATTTATCAATCGTTCCACCCGTGTGTCCGAGACCACGACCACTCATCTTAGCCACCGGAACACCAAAGCTAGCTACAAGCGGCATCAGAATGATGGTTACCTTATCACCAACGCCTCCGGTCGAATGTTTATCTACCTTAACACCTGGAATTTCTGACAAATCATATTGTTCACCTGAAGCAACCATATCAGTGGTCAAATCATGGATTTCACGAATAGACATACCTTGATAATAAATCGCCATCGCCAAAGCAGCTATCTGATAGTCTGGTATTTCCCCAGACACATAGCCATTAATGAGATATGAAATTTCCTCTGTGCTTAACTCGCCACCATCTCTTTTCTTTTCAATTAAATCAACTGTTCTCATAATTTCTCACTTCTAAGGATATAATATCCTTTAGCCTTTTTAACGACTTCAGCATTACCAAACACATCCTCCATCTTAGCCTTAGCTGACGGAGCACCTTGTTTTTTCTGAATAACAATAGTTAGGTTACCACCTTGATTGAGATAATCATATGCCTCCGCGATCACTTGATGAACCACCTTCTTGCCCGCACGGATAGGTGGATTAGAAATAATATAGTCAAAACTTCCAGTGACATTTTCATAGATATTTGATTGGAAGATAGTAGCTTCAACCTTGTTTCGTTGAGCATTTTGTTTAGCTAAATCAATCGCCCTACTATTGATGTCAATCATAGTGACTTTAACTCCTTGGACCTTGGCTAAACTGATACCGAGAGGACCATAGCCACAACCCACATCTAAAAGCGTTTTGCCAGCTTCCAAATCTAATGCACTCAAAAGCACTTGACTCCCAAAATCAATCATTTTTTTAGAGAAAACCCCAGCATCTGTATAAAACTGAAAACTTTCTCCTAATAAATTAACCTTTAAATCATGAATATCATGAGCCGCATCTGGCGTCTCAGCATAATACATTTTTGACATTATTTTTTCCTTCTAGATAGTACTTTTTCTTTATCGTATCATAAATACTAAAGTAAGGCTAGTGAAATGACAAGGCTTACATTCGACCTTTTTTTCTGCTATAATATTATTTATGCTAAATGAATTTATCAATTTCGAAACGATATCACGCAAGGAATGGCAACGCCTTCATAAAGAGGACAATGCCCCATTGACTGCAGAAGAACTGGATTCCATTCGAAGCCTTAATGATAAGATTGATGTGCAAGAAGTTAGTGACATCTATCTTCCTCTTATCAATCTCATTCGTATCTATCAGAAAACTGCCAATGATCTGACCTTTTCTAAGAGTATCTTTTTACAAAAATCACAGACTAACCGTCCATTTATTATTGGGGTATCTGGTTCAGTTGCTGTTGGCAAATCCACTACCAGTCGTTTGCTTCAACTCTTGTTGCAGCGTACCTTTCCCCAATCTAATGTTGAACTTGTGACAACTGATGGCTTTCTCTATCCTAACCAAACCTTGAAAGAAAAAGGCATCCTTAATCGTAAGGGCTTCCCTGAGTCCTACGATATGCCACTTCTTCTCAACTTTTTAGATACTATAAAAAATGGTGGTGATGTCAATATTCCTGTTTACTCTCATGAAATTTATGATATTGTACCAGGACTTACCCAAGAAATCAGACAGCCCAATTTTCTAATTGTCGAAGGGATTAATGTTTTCCAGAACCCTATTAACCAACGACTTTACATGAGTGACTATTTTGATTTTTCTCTCTACATTGACGCTGAAGTTAATAATATCGAATCCTGGTATCTTGAACGTTTTCAAACCCTTCTTGAGCTTGCCAAAAAAGATGAAAACAACTACTACCATCGTTTTACTAAATTTAGTAAGGATGAAGCTTTATCTTTAGCACAAAAAACCTGGCGTGATATCAATTTGGTTAACCTGGAAAATTATATCGAACCTACACGAAGTCGAGCTGAACTGATTCTTCACAAGGGAGACAATCATAAAATCGACTTCATCCACTTAAAAAAATAGAAAAAGCTTGCCAAGGGGCCTAAAATAACGTATAATGACATAGTTAGATAAATTTTGGAGGTGAAAACATTGGCAAATATTAAATCAGCTATCAAACGCGCTGAACTTAACGTTAAACAAAACGAAAAAAACTCAGCTCAAAAATCAGCTTTGCGTACTGCTATTAAAGCATTCAACGCTAACCCAACTGAAGAAGCTTACCGTGCAGCATCAGCTAGCATCGATAAAGCCGCTTCTAAAGGTTTGATTCATAAAAACAAAGCAAGCCGCGATAAATCACGTCTTGCAGCTAAATTGGCTAACTAATTAAAAGCTCCATTAGGAGTTTTTTTATTACTCTTCAACATAAAAACCTGCTAGTTTTTAAGCTAGCAGGTTTTTTTATGGTCAAATTTAGACTCCAGTAATTTTTACTTCAAAAATTGTTCCCTTTGGCTGATTATCCTTAACAATGATTGTGCCTTTTAAGGCTAGTACTATTTGTTGTGCCAGAGATAAACCGAGTCCAAACCCACCTATTTGTCTGGTTCTTGCCTTATCTACTCGATAGAAACGATCAAAAATCTTTTTCTTATCACTATCTGCTATACCAGGACCATTATCCGCAACAGTAATATAAAGATGGCGGTCATTAGTGCGAACAGTAAAGGTCACATGTCCATCCTCTTCCGTATATTTGATAGCATTATCAAATAATATGGTCATTAACTGTTTCAACAGTGTTTTATCAGTATTGATTGGACGACCAACTTGGTTTTGAGCCGTGAAACCTTTCTCATTTTCTTCTGCAATCATGGCATAGTTGGTAAAGACTGTATCAAAGAAAGCAGGTTCTAAGGTTTCGATTTCTGGTTTAATACCATCGTCACGACGAGCCAAGTTCAAAAGATTAGTCGTCAAAAGACGCATGTTGCGTACTTCATCAAGACTTGAAGCAATATTCTCTGAATTATCTAGAATGGTGCTCTCAGGCTTGCGGAAAAGAACTTCTAATCTGTTTTGAATCACAGCAAGCGGTGTCCGTAACTCATGGCTAGCATTCTCAACAAAAGCCTTCTGCTTCTCCAAGCTTTCCTGGATAGGACGTCTTGACCACTTAGCCAAATACATACTAGCCGCAACAGATAAAAGCCAGAAGAAACTCATCATAATGACAATTAGCTTAACATAACGTTCAGTGGCTTCTTCCAATTGAGTTGTATTAATCGCAATAACAAGGTACTTAGCATCAGGATAGAGGCTATTATCTACTTTTTCAGTAATCAGACGGTACTTTTCCGTTTGATCGAAATAATTCTGAGCACTTCCCTTGCTGATAACATCAATGTTATTTTTGTCTATTGGTAAATTGGATAAGCTTGAAAATTTATCAACGACATTAAGGACTTTTCCATTCTTATCAAGTACCAAGACACTAGTATTTGCCGCAACAGATAAATCGTGAGGGGCATCTTCAATTTTTGATTTCTTCTTAGGTTCTTTCTTAGAGTCACTCGAGTCAGATGTTTCAGTTGTCGCCCCTTTAGTATCATAGGCTTGGTAAATGGTTGTCGTATTATTTTGATCTACCTCAGAAGTCAGAAAAAGTTCCCGTTTTAGCATTTCCATTTCTAAATAAGAATTGGTTTTAGTGGCTGCCATTTTCAGACTAGAGTCCACATTGGAATAAACGCCGTAACTCAGAATCTGCAAAATCATGACAGTCATGATAAGGAAAATACCAGAAAAAGTGGCAAAGAAATGAATGAACGACTTAAATCCGTCTGACTTGATTCTCCTAAAGAGATAATTGAAAAATTTAGTCAGCATTCTTCAAAATATACCCCACACTTCTCAAGGTTTGGAGATTGGCAGCAAAGTCTGTTCCTTTAAGTTTCTTACGAATTTTAGAAACATAAACCTCGACAACTGATACCGTGGTATCACTATCAAATCCCCAAAGACGGTCAAAAATTTGTGACTTAGGCAAGATGACATTTTGATTTTGTAAGAAGTAAACTAATAAATCAAACTCTTTACCAAGAAGTTCTACTTCTTTATCCCCCACAAAGGTTGAATTTGTAGCAAGATTGACACGAACATCCCCAAAAGAAAGTGTGTTTTGGTCAAATTTACCAGATCGTTTCAAAAGTGCTTGAATACGCATCTTCAACTCTTCTAAATAGAAAGGTTTGGTTAGATAGTCGTCTGCACCCAGTTCAAAGCCATGACCCTTATCATCTAGACTTTCCTTAGCCGTCATGATAAGTACAGGAGTTGTTACACCTTTTTCACGTAATTCTCTAAGAACCGTGAAACCATCTTTTTCAGGTAACATAAGGTCTAAAAGAATCAAATCATAGACGCCACTTTCAGCTTCGTAGAGACCTTCATCTCCATCAAAGACTTGCATCACATCAGCAAAGTCATCTAAAAAATCAAAAACTGAGTTCGACAAACTCAAATCATCTTCTACTAGTAGTATTTTAATCATAGTTATCCCCCTTGTTAGGTGTCAAAGATACAAATAACACTTTGACTAAGTTTTATCATTATATCTAAAATAGACGTAATCATCTAGTGCTTTGATCTTCTTTTATTTAGATTTAGTCTACTAAACTTTCCTTAAGTTTTTCATAACTCAAACAAAAAACAGCACCAATAGGTACTGTTTTATATCGATATTTCTTCTTAGAACAAACCAACAGCTGTTCCGTCTTCAGCTACGTCCATCTTGAGGGCTGCTGGTGCTTTTGGAAGACCAGGCATTGTCATGACGTCACCTGTAAGAGCTACGATAAATCCAGCACCTGTTTTAGGAACAAATTCACGAATAGTGATATCAAAACCTTCTGGTGCTCCAAGTAAGAATTGGTTATCTGAGAAGCTATATTGTGTTTTGGCCATACATACTGGCAATTTATCCCAACCGAATTCTGCAAATTGTTTGAGTTGGTTCTTAGCTTTTTTCTCGAAGACAACTGATTTACCACCATAGATTTCAGTAACAATCTTAGTGATTTTTTCTTCCAAGCTATCATCATCAGAATAAAGACGTTTATAGTTGGCATTACCATTTTCAACAGCATCAACTACTGCGTTGGCAAGGTCAATACCACCATCAGCACCATTAGCCCAAACGCTAGCCAATTCAACAGGAACATCGATTTCTGCACAAAGTTCTTTAAGGGCTGCAATTTCAGCTTCAGTATCAGCAACAAATTCGTTAATAGCAACGACTGCTGGAAGACCAAATTTACGAACGTTTTCCACATGACGTTTCAAGTTTGCGAAGCCATCACGAACGGCCTGAACATTTTCTTCAGAGAGGTCAGTTTTGGCTACCCCACCGTGCATTTTGAGGGCACGAAGTGTCGCAACAATAACAACGGCATCAGGAGTTGTTGGGAGGTTTGGAGTCTTGATATCAAGGAATTTTTCAGCACCAAGGTCAGCACCGAAACCTGCTTCAGTAATCGTATAATCAGCCAAACGAAGAGCTGTAGCTGTAGCTAGAACTGAGTTACATCCGTGAGCGATATTGGCAAATGGACCACCGTGTACCAAGGCTGGTGTTCCATAAATTGTCTGTACCAAATTAGGTTTGATGGCATCTTTAAGAATAAGGGTAAGCGCACCTTCAATTTCAAGATCACGTACATAAACTGGTGTACGGTCATAACGGTAGGCAACTACAATGTTAGCCAAACGTTCTTTAAGGTCATTAATATCAGTAGCCAAGCAAAGAATCGCCATGATTTCAGACGCAACAGTAATATCAAAACCATCTTCACGTGGAATACCATTAAGTGGTCCGCCAAGACCAACATTTACATGACGAAGTGCACGGTCATTAAGGTCAACCACACGTTTCCAAATGATACGACGTTGGTCAATGCCGAGAGCATTTCCTTGATGAATATGGTTGTCAAGAAGGGCTGACAAAGCATTATTTGCTGTAGTAATAGCGTGCATATCCCCTGTGAAGTGGAGGTTGATATCTTCCATCGGAAGCACTTGAGCGTAACCACCACCTGCAGCACCACCTTTGATTCCCATAACCGGACCAAGAGATGGTTCACGAAGGGCAATCATTGTTTTCTTACCAATTTTGTTAAGAGCGTCTGCAAGACCAATTGACATGGTTGATTTCCCTTCACCAGCTGGTGTTGGGTTGATAGCTGTCACCAAAATCAATTTTCCTGGCTTATTGTCTTTGACTGCATTGATTTTATCAAATGACAATTTTGCCTTATATTTTCCGTAGAGTTCCAAATCGTCAAAGCCGATTCCAACTTTTTCAACTACTTCTGTGATTGGTTTTAATTCTACACTTTGAGCAATTTCGATATCTGTTTTCATGAGACACTCCTCTATATTTTTCTAGAATCTATTATATCAGAGTTTGATAAAAAACGCATTATTTTTGGTTAATTACTTTTCAATGTTCGGTTTTTGTTTTGTTATAAATCGTTATAACTTTAATTTATAGGGGTACACCCCAAAAATACCTACTATATATTTACTAAAGACTCAATTTTTAGTACAATACTACTATGAAAATTTTGATTACATCGGGTGGTACCACTGAAAAGATTGATGCTGTACGTGGAATCACAAACCATTCAACAGGTTATCTAGGAAAGGAAATCGCTGAACTTTTCTTGGCTAAGGGTCACCAAGTAACCTTAGTAACGACCAAGACAGCGGTTAAACCAGAACCGAAAGAAAATCTAAAGATTACAGAAATTACGAACGTAGAAAGTCTTCTCAGAAAGATGGAGCCACTCGTCAAAGAGCACGATGTTCTTATACATAGTATGGCAGTCTCTGATTATACTCCTATTTATATGACGGATTTTGCTGAACTGGAGGACACCGAAGATCTCGCTCAATTCTTGCATAAATCTAACACTGAAAGCAAGATATCATCGGCTTCTGATTATCAGGTTCTTTTTCTAAAAAAAACACCGAAGATCATTAGCCTCGTCAAACAATGGAATCCTGATATTCAATTGATTGGCTTCAAACTTTTGGTTAATGTAAGAAAAGAAGAGCTTTTTGAGGTTGCTCGTGCAAGTCTGAAACGCAACAAAGCTGATATTATTGTTGCCAACGACTTGAGTGATATTACTCCAGATCAGCATATTGCCTATCTTGTTGACGAAAAAAACGAGGAGAAAGTTACGACTAAATCTGCAATTGCTCAAGCTTTATTTGAAAGGATATGCCATGACTAAACGTATCATCCTTGCTGTTTCAGGATCAATATCCGCCTATAAAGCAGCTGATCTAACAAGTAGGTTAAAGAAAAAAGGTTATGACGTTCACGTCATTATGACTGAAGCTGCTCAAGCCTTTATCACCCCTCTGACACTTCAAGTCCTTTCGAAGAATCCTGTTCACACTGATGTCATGGAAGAAAAATTGGCTGAACGTATTAATCATATTGACTTAGGTAAAGAAGCTGACCTCTTTGTTGTAGCTCCAGCTTCAGCAAATACCATTGCCAAATTAGCACATGGTCTAGCCGATAATATGCTTACTGCTACTGCTTTAGCTTTACCTAGCACCACACCTAAACTAATTGCCCCTGCAATGAATACGAAAATGTATGAAAATCCACTGACTAAGAAGAATCTAGATACTTTGCATGACCTTGGCTACCAAGAAATTCTTCCAAAATCAGGTTTACTGGCTTGTGGAGATACAGGACGTGGTGCCTTAGCTGATATTGATGACATTATTGAATCCATTGACAATGCTTTAACAAAATAGCCTTGCAGAGAATAAAAAGGAGTTTATGATGAATAAGAAAAATAAAGCAAACCAAACGGCTCAGTTATCCCTCTTGATAGCTACAATGGTTGTAATCGAAGTACTCAGTCAAACCATCTTTGCTGCTTTTGTACTTCCAATCAAACCAACCCTAACCCATATCCCAGTTATTATCGCTAGCATCGTCTACGGTCCTAAAATTGGAGCTTATTTGGGTGGCTTCATGGGAATTATGAGTATTATTCGAAACACTGTTATCTATACGGTTAGTAGCTATCTCTTTAGTCCTTTTGTTGAAGGGGGAACTTGGGCATCTGCAGTCATTGCCATCGTTCCTCGTATCCTGATCGGTATTTTCCCTTACTTTGTCTACAAATTACTTCAAAACCGTCTAGGTCTGGCTCTATCTGGGGTTTTAGGTGCTTTCACTAATACATTTTTTGTACTTCTTGGTATCTACTTCCTAATTCCTAACTTCTACACAGCAGGTGGCAAAACACTAATGGCAACCATTTTCACAACAAATTCGATTGCTGAAATGATTATCGCTGGTCTGTTAACTCTAAGTATCACACCAGTGTTACTGCGATTGAAAAAATAAAGAAAAAACATGGTAATTACCATGTTTTTTTTCTTTAATTATGGTATAATGTAAGCGTTTAAAAATATAAAGGAGATTGCTATGTCTTACACTGAAAATTATCAAAAATGGCTCGACTTTGCTGAATTGCCTGCTTACCTTCGTGATGAGTTGGTCGCAATGGATGAAAAAACGAAAGAAGATGCCTTCTATACCAACCTTGAATTCGGTACAGCTGGTATGCGTGGATTGATTGGTGCCGGTACTAACCGCATTAACATTTACGTTGTTCGCCAAGCAACTGAAGGTTTGGCCCAATTAATTGACTCAAAAGGGGAAGAAGCTAAAAAACGTGGTGTTGCTATTGCTTATGATAGCCGTCACTTCTCTCCAGAGTTTGCTTTTGAATCTGCTCAAGTTTTGGCTGCACACGGTATCAAATCTTATGTATTTGAAAGCCTACGTCCAACACCTGAATTGTCATTTGCTGTTCGTCATCTCCACACATTTGCTGGTATCATGGTAACAGCTAGCCACAACCCTGCTCCGTTTAATGGATACAAGGTTTATGGTGAAGACGGTGGACAAATGCCACCTGCAGATGCCGATGCTTTGACAGATTACATCCGTGCTATCGAAAATCCTTTCACTGTACAATTAGCTGACCTTGAAGAAAGCAAAGCTAACGGCTTGATTGAAGTTATCGGTGAAAATGTCGACGCTGAATACTTGAAAGAAGTGAAAGGTGTTAACATCAACCAAGACTTGATCAATGAATACGGTCGTGACATGAAGATTGTCTACACTCCACTTCATGGTACTGGTGAAATGTTGGCTCGTCGTGCTCTTGCTCAAGCTGGATTTGAAGCAGTTCAAGTTGTTGAAGCTCAAGCTGTTCCAGATGCTGACTTCTCAACTGTTAAATCTCCAAACCCTGAAAGTCAAGAAGCCTTTGCTCTTGCTGAAGAACTTGGTCGCAAAGTAGACGCTGACGTATTGGTTGCAACTGACCCAGATGCTGACCGTCTCGGTGTTGAAATTCGCCAACCAGACGGTTCTTACCTCAACCTTTCAGGTAACCAAATCGGAGCGATTATCGCTAAATACATTCTTGAAGCTCACAAAACAGCTGGTACCCTTCCTGCCAATGCTGCCCTCTGTAAATCAATCGTATCAACTGAGTTGGTTACTAAGATTGCAGAAAGCTACGGCGCAACTATGTTTAATGTCTTGACTGGTTTCAAATTTATCGGTGAAAAAATTCATGAATTTGAAACACAACACAACCACACTTACATGCTTGGTTTCGAAGAAAGCTTCGGTTACCTCATCAAACCATTCGTACGTGACAAAGATGCTATCCAAGCCGTTCTTATCGTTGCTGAAATCGCTGCTTACTACCGCTCACGTGGCATGACTTTGGCAGATGGTATCGAAGAAATTTACAAACAATACGGCTACTTCGCAGAAAAAACAATCTCTGTTACCCTTTCAGGTGTTGACGGAGCTGCTGAAATCAAGAAAATCATGGATAAATTCCGTGGCAATGCTCCTAAACAATTCAACAACACAGACATTGCTAAGACAGAAGACTTCTTGGAACAAACAGCTACTACTGCTGACGGCGTTGAAAAATTGACAACTCCTCCAAGTAACGTGCTTAAATACATCTTGGCTGATGATTCATGGTTTGCCGTTCGTCCTTCAGGTACAGAACCAAAAATCAAATTCTACATCGCTACAGTTGGTGAATCTGAAGCAGATGCCAAAGAAAAAATTGCAAATATCGAAGCAGAAATCAATGCTTTCGTAGGCGAATAATATTTAAGACTTAGAGCTAAGCTCTAAGTCTTTTTTAAATCGACAAAACTGTGATTACGGAAGCAAGCTATCTTTTTTACTACTAGAAGCAAGAAACCACCTATAGATTAAACTATAGGTGGTAGTTTTATGATTCAATTATAGAGCGCTAACTTGTGAATGATGCTTAAACAAGGAATGAGTAGCTTCGTGAATATGACGAGCAGTTTCTGCATTATTCATGGTGTAGAGGTGAACGCCTGCAACATCTTGAGTAACAAGGTCGACAATCTGGTCAATAGCATAGGCAAGACCTGCCGCTCTAAGTGACTCAGGATCATGCTCATACTTATCCAAAATGGCACGGAACTTACGTGGCAAATGGATATTCTCACAAGTCTTAAGCAAACGTAGGGCTTGGTTACGATTCAAAATAGGCATAATACCCGCATGAATTGGTACATCAATTCCAGCCAAGGTACATTTATCTTGAAAATCATAGAAACGTTCATTGTCAAAGAAGAGTTGAGTTACAAGGCTAGAACAACCTGCATCAACCTTTTTCTTAAGGTTTTGGATATCAGAGATTTGATTTGGCGAATCTGGATGCCCTTCAGGATAGCAGGCACCGATGATATCAAATTGAGGAGCTTGGTCCTTGATAAATTCAATCAAATCAGTGGCATATCTAAAGTCTTTAAGTGGTTCCACACCTGGAATGATATCGCCACGTAGGGCTAAGATACGGTGTACACCAACAGCATCCAAGTCACGTAAGGTATCAGCAACCTTTTCTTTACTCAAATAGATAGCTGGAAGGTGGGCAATCGTTGGGATAGCTAGGTCATTTTGAATATGATCCGCCAAAGGAACCGTCGTCTCTTTGATATTATATTTGTTATTACTAGCTGTAACACTGATAAAGTGTGGAGCCAATCCTTGCATATCCTCAAGGGCACGTAGGATTTTTTCGTTACCTACTGCTGGGTTAGGTGGAAAGACTTCAAAAGAGAGTGATGGTGTTTGGCTTGTCATATTAGTTTACCTTCTTCTTTTTAGATTTTTGTTAAGACGAAAGCTGTTTTAAGTGCCTACTGACTTCATGAGTACAGTTAAACACTTGTTAATCATAGCCTGCTTGCAAAAATCTTTAGAACATTATTCGCTATTGAAAACCTTCTACACTTAAGGAAGAAGGTCTTCAACATATGATAACTTCTGCTTACAAGTTTTCGCGAGCTGCTTTTGCAGCTTCTACAAGCTTGATCAAGCTTTCTTTAGTTTCTTTGATTCCGCGAGTCTTCAAACCACAGTCAGGGTTGATCCATACTTTACCGCTTGGTACTTTAGCCAAGATTGCTTCGATAGTGTGGTCAATTTCACCGTCTTGTGGAACACGTGGTGAGTGGATATCGTAAACCCCAGGTCCAACTTCTGTTTGGAAGTTTTGAGCTTTAAGTTCGTCCAAGATTTCAAGATTTGAACGGCTAGCTTCAAATGAGATAACGTCAGCATCCAAGTTGTCGATAGCTGGGATGATATCTGTAAATTCTGAGTAACACATGTGAGTGTGGATTTGTGTGTCTGGTGCTACAGTTGAGTGAACCAAACGGAAGGCTGGAATTGCCCAGTCGAGGTAATCCTCATACCAGTCACTACGACGGAGTGGCAATTTTTCACGAAGAGCAGCTTCGTCAATTTGGATAATTTTAACGCCTGCAGCTTCAAGGTCAAGAACTTCATCTTTGATTGCAAGAGCAATTTGAAGAGTTGAATCCTTGATAGAGATGTCTTCACGTGGGAATGACCAGTTAAGGATAGTAACAGGTCCAGTCAACATACCTTTAACAGGTTTGTCAGTACGGCTTTGTGCGTAGCTAGACCATTTCACAGTGATTGGGTTAAGACGAGTCACATCACCCCAGATGATTGGTGGTTTAACCCCACGCATACCGTATGATTGCACCCAACCGTTTTTAGAGAAGAGGTAACCTGACAAGTTTTGACCGAAGTATTCAACCATGTCGTTACGTTCGAATTCACCGTGTACAAGCACGTCAAATCCAACTTCTTCTTGCCATTTAATCCATTCATCAGTGATTTCAGCAAGGAAAGCATCGTATTCTTCTTGTGACAATTCATTCTTACGGAAAGCCAAGCGTTTGGCACGAACTTCCTTAGTTTGAGGGAATGAACCGATAGTTGTTGTTGGAAGCAATGGAAGTTTGAAAGCATCTTTTTGAATCGCTTCACGTTCTGCAAATGCTGGCAAACGAGTGTAATCAGCTTCAGTCAAGCCAGCAATACGGGCACGAAGTTCAGCATTTTCACCAACACGCTCAGTCGCAAAGAGTTCTTTGTTAGCAGCAAGGGCTTCTTCACCTTGACCATTGCGGATAGCATCCAAATCACGCAATTCGTCCAATTTTTCAACTGCAAAAGCAAAGTGGTTCAAAATAGCTGGTTCAAATTCTTCATTAGCAGTTGTAAATGGTACATGAAGAAGTGAGCAAGATGTTGTCAAAACAACATTTTCAGCTGGCACTTGTTCAAGAATTGCAAGACTCTTCTCGTAGTTGTTACGCCAGATGTTTTTACCATTGACGATACCGGCATAGAGAGTCTTATCAGCTGGGAAACCACCTTTAACCAATTCAAGTGTTTTCTTACCTTCAACAAAGTCAAGACCAATACCATCAACTGGCAAGTTCACAAGGTCATTGTAGACATCACGAACGTCACCAAAGTAAGTTTGGATCAAGACTTCAAGACCTTTTTTATCAGCCAAGAGTTTGTTGTAGAGGTTCAAGAAGAGAGCTTTTTCTTCAGCTGACAAATCTTTAACAAGGGCTGGCTCATCGAGTTGAATACGTGTAGCACCAAGTTCTGCCAATTTAGCAAAGACTTCTTGGTAAGCTGCCACAAAGCTATCTACAAAGTCTTCTGCTTTCACACCATCTTCAAAGTCAGATAATTGAAGGAAAGTAAATGGTCCAACGACAACTGGACGTGTGTTAAGGCCCAATTCTTTAGCTTCTTGATACTCATCAAAAATCTTGTGACCAGCAAGTTTAACTTCTGTTGTTTTTTCAAATTTAGGAACGATGTAATGGTAGTTAGTGTTAAACCATTTTTTCATAGGAAGGGCACGTACATCCCCTTTTTCACCTTGGTAACCACGCGCCAAAGCAAAGTAACGTTCAAGATCTGTCAAATTCAAGTTTTGAACAGATTCAGGTACGACGTTGAAAAGGAAAGCTGCATCAAGGAAGTTATCGTAATGTGAAAAATCATTTGAAGGAATTTCACTAATACCTTTCTCTTTAACAATATTCCAGTGTTTTGCACGCAAGTCTTTGGCTGCTGCTAAAAGTTCATCTGCAGTAATTTCATTTCTAAAGTATTTTTCTGTTGTAAATTTTAATTCGCGGAATTCACCCAAACGTGGGAAACCAATGATAGTAGTTGACATCTTGTGTCCTCCTCTTTGTTGTTGAACTTATCTTACCAAAGAAATGGGTGTCTGTATAATTGCTATTAGTTTTCTCTATATATAGTTTTAGACTATAACCTATAAAACAAAGGTTTTCCAGCTCCCGTTATCTCCTTTTGTTTAGATATTGTTATAGCTAATAACTATATATAAACCTGATAAATCCTTTTTTATAACAAAAAATCCCTAGACTTTTGTCTAGAGACTCTATTATTTACTAGGATTAGGACACTAAGCTCTATAGGTGCTCAGTACTTTCTCTTGAAGCCAAGATGATGTATAAGACATATTCTCACTATTGTAACTATTCCAGATAAAATAACCAAAAACTACCAATACTAATAAGAAACAAATTCCTAATACGGCTAACCAAATGATTTGTTTCTTTAAGCTATCATACTCACTCATATAGCCATTATGGATTTTAATGAGTTCATTTCTTCTTTTGTTACTTGACTCTTTAGCAATGGCAATTTCTAGCTCATACATTTGATGCTTCCATGAATTCTTAGAAGTGCCTTTTTTCATTTTATGGTTTGAAAGACTGCTGTTGCCTTTCTCAAAGTTATTTTTTTCAGTCATATTTCCCTCTAAAATCTTCTTTTAGTCCTTATCATTATAACATATGTAAAACTATCTGAAAAGTTCATTTTGGGTTAGAATTTTGAGAAAGAGAATTAAAACATGAAAAAGAACCAGAGGGAAACTTCTTATGTTATACTCTAAGTATGCATAAGAAAACTGTTATTGATTTTAAAGAACTTGGTGTCAGACAAATTTTTACAGACGCCATTAAAGAACTAAAAACAAAGGACATTAAGGAAGTTAAGCATCTCTTAGCTGAAGTCGAAGCCTATCAAAATAAGGGCTATTATGCAGTAGGTTATGTTTCCTATGAAGCTGCCCCTGCCTTCGAGACAAAATTTCAGGTTATTGATGGTCCATTAATGTCAGAGTATCTCCTCTACTTCACTATTCATGAAACTGTTCAAACAGAGCCTATTCCACTTACTTATGAGCCAATTGCCCTACCAGAATCTTGGCAAGAGCTAACTTCTGCTGAGGATTACAAGGCTGCTATTGAGCAAATACACCACCATATTCGACAAGGTGATACTTATCAAGTCAATTATACTGTTCAACTCCAACAGAAGCTGACAGCTGATCCCTTTGCCATCTATAACCGATTGGTTGTTGAGCAAAATGCACATTACAATGCCTTTATTCAGCACGATGATGTTTCTATCATTTCCATAAGCCCAGAACTCTTCTTTAAAAAAGATGGTGATAGACTGACCACTCGTCCAATGAAAGGTACCACCAATCGTGGTTTGACAACTGAAACTGACCTCAAACAAGCCCAATGGCTAGCTCAGGATCAGAAAAATCGCTCTGAAAATATGATGATTGTCGATCTTCTTAGAAATGACATGAATCGTATTTCAAAAATAGGAAGTGAAGATGTCAAGAGCCTTTGCCAAGTTGAACAATACTCTACGGTTTGGCAAATGACTTCAACTATTGAGACGCAACTCCTACCAAATAGTCGTTTAGGTGATGTCTTCCAAGCCCTTTTTCCATGCGGATCGATTACAGGTGCCCCAAAAATAGCAACCATGGAGATTATTAAGAAGGTGGAAAAACAGCCTCGAGGTGTCTATTGTGGAGCTATTGGTATCTTGGTGCCACAGGGACCTAGTATTTTCAACGTGGCTATTCGGACACTACAAATGGAAGGAACCAAGGCTATCTATGGTGTCGGAGGAGGTATTACCTGGGACAGCAACTGGGAAGCTGAATATGAAGAAACCAAGCAAAAAGCTGCTGTTCTATACCGTCAGAACCCCAAATTCGATCTCATTTCAACTGGTCGTGTCCATCAAGGAAAACTGCTATTTCTTGAGGAGCATATGAAACGCTTGCAAGAGAGCAGTCGCTACTTTGACTATCCTTTCAATGCAGAAAAAGCTCACTATCAAGTCGAAGCTCTGTGCCAATCACTAGACCTTGACAAAGACTACCGTCTTAAAATGTCACTTGCAAAAGATGGTGAACTGAAGTTTGAACATACCCAATTAACAAACTTATCCAAAGACTTCTGCCAAGCAAGGTTAGTTGAGCAAAGTCATCCGTTGGATAGCCCCTATACCTTTTTCAAAACAAGTTACCGTCCTCACCTTAGTATCGAACCTCACGAACAAATCTATTATAATCATGAAGGGAAACTCCTAGAAACATCTATCGGTAACATTGTGCTTAAAATCGAGGACCAACTCTACACACCACCCGTTCACCTCGGCCTCTTAAATGGCATCTACAGACTAAGCCTTATTGCTGATAATAAGCTTAAAGAAAAAGTCTTGACCGTAAAAGATATGGAACAGGCTCAGGCCATCTACGGATGCAATGCGGTGAGAGGCTTGTATGAATTGAAGGTGGAAGGATAGAATTGTATTTAACGAAAAAATACAAGTTTTTTGTTCTCCCCTACTCTTGCTAAAGACAAAAGAATCTTCAATATTCTATTGGTAAAAAATCAACAATTTAATAGTAAAATAAAGTATAATACTTACTGATAGTTATTCAGTTATCGTGACTGTAATGATAAACTTTTTGGCTTATAATTTACTAGCCTTAAAATTCAGTAATAATTTAGAAAGGATACAAACCTTAAATGAAAAAATTTAAAGGCTTGACTTCTGCTGAAGTTCAAGCAAGTAAAAATGCCCATGGCGATAATAGGCTATCTAGTAAAGAGGCTAACTCGCTCCTCTCAATCTTTGTCGAAGCCTTCCAAGATCAATGGATTCTTATCCTCTTGGCTGCCTTAGGATTAAAAATCATCTTCAACTTTGTTGGAATGATTTTCCCTGCTATTGGTGAAGCCAATTGGTATGAGGCTATTTCACTAATTTTTGCCATTTTGATGTCTACAGGATTCTCAGCAGTCTCACAATACCGAAATGAGCAAAAATTCAACACTCTTCAAGAAGAGGCTTCAAAAACTAATGCTAAGGTTTATCGTGATGGTAAACTTAAAGAAATTCTCGTTGATGATATTGTAAAAGGTGATCAAATTCTCCTTCAATCAGGGGACAAGATTCCAGTTGATGGTATCATCTTGGAAGGTGAGTTAAAAGTAAACCAAGCTGTCCTTAATGGTGAAAGTGAAGATGCTAAAAAACTTCCACTTGGTGATCAAGCAGAGCCAGACTCTTCCGACCTCTTTACAGAGCTCAAAGTCTTCCGTGGTACAGTTGTTACTTCAGGTGAAGCCGTTATGGAAGCTACACAAATTGGTGATAATACCGTTCTAGGAAGCATCAATACTTCTCTTCAAGAAGATAGTAAAGATTCACCATCCAAAGAAAAACTCAACAAGCTTGCTGGAAACATCGGTGTCCTCGGTTATAGTGCAGGTGCTGCATATTCAGTAATCAACCTTGTTTTAGGCTTTATTGCACTTAATAAGGCTAATAACCTCAATGGTGGTTCAATCTTCCTTCTTATCATTGAAACGATTCTCTTTGCGGTTACAATCATCATCATGGCCGTTCCAGAAGGTCTTCCGATGATGTTGGCACTCGTTTCTTCAATGAACTCAGGACGACTTTTAGCTCAAAATATCCTGGTTCGCCATCCTGATACCATTGAAACAGCCGGATACATGAATATCCTCTTCAGTGATAAGACTGGTACTATCACTGAAGGTAAACTATCTGTAGTTGACTTCTTCCTTGCTGATGGAACACTTTATGCAGCTACTGGTGAAACTGAGGCTCCTGATTTTGACACTATGTCAGATAGCCTTAAAGCTGAAATGATTAATGGTATCGGTCTTAATAACGACGCCATGGTAGCTGATGGCAGTGCTGTTGGTAGTAACGCCACTGACCGTGCACTTCTTGATTTCCTTATTGGTCGTTCTCAACTTGATTTTGATACAAATACAATTACTGAGAAGCAACAATTCAACTCAGCAACAAAATTCGCAAGTGTAACGACTAAGGACGGAAAAACTTACATCAAGGGTGCTCCAGAATTCATCCTAAATGACTGCTACTACTATCTTGATAAAGATGGTAATAAACAAAACTTTACAGATGATATTAAAGCTCGTTTCCAAGAATTATCATTGGAACAAGCTAACCGTTCAATGCGTTTGCTTGCTATCCTAAATACAGATGGAAATGATAAAGTCTTGATTGGTATCGTATGTATCCGTGATAACGTTCGTTCTTCAATTAAACAAACTGTTGAAACAATGAACCGTGCAGGTGTTCAAGTAGTTATGGTAACTGGTGACCGTAAAGAAACCGCTGTTGCTATCGCTAAAGAAGCCGGTATCGTCACTGGTCAAAATGACCTTGTTCTTACTCACGATGAACTTTCTGCCCTTTCAGATCAAGAACTTAAACAACAATTGCCTCACTTAAAAGTGGTCAGTCGTGCCCTTCCAATGGATAAAAAACGTCTTATTGAGGCAGCTCAAGACCTCGATATGGTCGCTGGTATGACGGGTGATGGGGTCAATGACTCACCTGCCCTCAAATCAGCTGATGTCGGATTCTCAATGGGTGATGGTACTGAAGTCGCACGTGAAGCCTCAGATATCGTTATCTTGAATAACTCATTGACTTCTATTGAGAAAGCTGTCCTCTATGGACGTACTATGAGTAAGTCAGTAAGTAAATTCATTATCTTCCAATTAACCGTTAACGTGACTACAATTGCTATGTCACTTCTCTCACCACTTTTGGGCCTCAAAGAACCATTTACAATTATCCAAATTCTCTGGATTAACCTTATCATGGACACACTTGCTGCCCTTGCCTTTGGTGAAGAGCCTACCCTAGATCGTTACATGAATGAAAAGCCAGTTGCTAAGAAGGCAAATATTCTTACTGGCTATATGAAATCTGCTATTGGTGTAGCTAGCGTCTTCATTACTCTTGTATGTTTAGCTATTCTTAAAAATGTTGGTGGTATCCAAGGCTTTATCACAAATGGAACTGGCAACTTTGAAATGGTAACAACATTCACCTTTACAGTATTTATCTATGCTGTCATTTTCAACTCACTTAATACACGTAGTAATGGATTCAATGTTTTTGAACATATCGGCGAAAACAAGAAATTCTCAATTGTAATGATTTCTATTGCTGTCGTTCAAACCTTGATTATTCAATTCGGTGGTAAAGTATTTAGTACCGTTCCAATGGACGTTCAACACTATATCGTTGCACTTCTTATCGCGGTTTTGATCATCCCTGCAGATTTAATTCGAAAAGCTCTAACTAAAAACAAATAACTATCTGTTTAACGTATTATAAAACTTAAAAGGATAAAAAGGATTGGGATAACTCCCAAACCTTTTTTAATAATTTCCGAAGGTAATACCGTGGAAAGATCATAACATAAAAAGGCTTTAACAAGCCTTTTTGATTTATTAAGTAACACTACTTAAATTGACTAGGAGTCCCTGTATAACCTGCCCAATCCTTACTATAAAAGCGGTCGTTCAAGTTATAGCTAGGTGCAGGTGTTGGATTACTTACAAATGGATCAACAGCCTTGTCAAAGGCTACCCACCCTTTCCATCCCATATGAATGGTGTCTTGCATAAAGTAAGGTTGATCTCCATCTTTTGAGAAGTCTGCAATATTGGTAAAGCCTTGACTTTCCAATTGATAACGGATTTTAGAAACCGTAGCATCATACATTTCTTGACTAAGTCCCGTATAAGCCATCCACTTGCTATTAACAGGTGGGATGACAAAGATGACGTTAGTATTTGACTTAGCAAATTGATTTAGCACCAACTGCAGATCACCGTATTCTTGTGAAACTTCATACGAAAGATTCTTTTGGAAACCTTTAAGTTTACCAATCTTTTTAGCCAAACGTTTCTTATAGAAACGGTCATCGATACCAAAGTCGTTTGACTTGGTATGGGCTTCTGCATCTCTTACGGCAACCTGGTCAAGTGCCTCATAAGAGAGAGTATCTGGCAACTCTTTAAGATAAGGAAGAACCTTCTTGTCGTAATTTGCATTATTTGATGCTGCAAAAGGACTGAACAAGGCATCTTCTCGCTTATTAAGCTCTGCCATAAATTGAATATAAGTCTTATCAAGAGAATTTAAATCTTGCCCATTAGCCACTTTAGAAAGTTGAGATTTCATAGTAATCTCAGGTTTCATCTCTAAGATACGCTGAGCAGCATATTGAGAATTTGCATCCGTCTGATTTTGACTTAAGAAACTACTAAGTTGGTCGTTATTGTAGAACTGCTGGAAAGCCGCAGAATTGTAACCTTTTTTAGTAAACCACTGTGGTGACAAGACGTAGACTGCTGTCCCATTTTTCAATTCGGGAAGCATTTGTTGCATTCCCAAATATTGGTTTAGAGAGGCAGCCCCACGTTGTCCAATAAAATATGGGCGATAGTTACGGTCGTATTTTTCAGCTAAAACAGCTGGATGAAGGGCATCAAAACGCAACCACTCACTAGACCCAAAGAAAGGGACAAATCGATGATTCTTATCAGAAAGAGCTGTCGTCTTATTAATACGGCTCTTAAAGTTCTCATTTGTCAAGGTTACTGCGCTACGTTTTTCAACCTCATAATTATGTTTTCTGCCTTGAGGGTAGGAAAAAATAACTACTACTACCAAGACTAAGGCACAGATTATAGGGCCAAAAATTTGCCATAAACGCTTAAGCATTGCGAAGCTCCGTTACCCCTTCAACAATCTTATTAGCTGTGTTCCAGTCATCACGACCAAATTCTGAAACTGGCACACGAATATCGAAACGTGATTCCAATTCAACGATAAGCTCAACTGTTCCCATAGAGTCGAGAACACCAGCATCGAAAAGGTCTTCATCCATCATGTCTGAAACATCTTCCATGAAGAGTTCATCAATAATTTCAATAACTTCTGATTTTACATCCATTTTTATAATTCCTTTACTTATTTTTTAGTGAACCAAAGGTCATTCAAGAATCCAGAGAAAATCAAGAATGACAACATAACAGTGTTAAATGTAATAAAGATTCCCAAAGCCTTCGTCCATTTATTTTCAGGAAGTGGCTCAAGACCAGCTTTCTTACGTTCTTTATTAATGGTCTTCTTCTTACGTAACCAGGCATCATTAATTCCTAGACCAATACCATGGAAAATACCATAAGCAATGTAGTACCAGGTAACTCCATGCCAGAATCCCATAACCATCATATTAATGACATAGGCAACATTTGATGTCGTGTTACGGTTTTTGAAAACCTTGTTACGCATCAAAACCATAACCAAACGCATAAAGACAAAGTCACGGAACCAGAAAGACAAGCTCATATGCCAACGATTCCAAAATTCTTTCAAGTCTCGTGAGATGAAAGGTTTGTCAAAGTTGATTGGGCTCTTAATCCCCATAAGGTTAGATGCTGCTAGGGCAAACATCGAGTAGCCTGCAAAGTCAAAGAAAAGATCAAAACCGAAAACATACATAACACCAAGTGTTGGTAAATTAAAGATACCACCTTGAGCTAAAGCTTGTATTTTCAGTGAAGGTAAAAGCATACTTCCAAAAATTTGAGCCAAGACAAATTTATAGAGAAAACCGAGCATAATATACTTGACAGCTTGCTCCAACATATTCATCAACTCATCTCTCTCAGGAATCGCTTGGTAATCTTCGTTAAAGCGTTTGAAGCGATCAATAGGACCACTCGTAAAGGTTGGCATAAAGAGCATGAATCGGAGGAATTCTCCAAGTGTAAACTCTTTAAGGACACCATCCCGCATCTCGATAATCATACCAACTGATCGGAAGGTCAAGTAAGAAATACCAAGAAAGTTTAAAAGGGACTGAGTACCATTTATCGCAGGCTCTACCTTAACAAAAATCAAGGGAAGGACTACAAGAAATGAGTGTAAATAGAAAACCCATTTATTGTCCTTTTTACTGCGGTAATGTTTGTAGGAATAAACCCAGATGATTTGCCAAACGATATAGAAGAGTAAGGCTAGTAATTGGCTAGCATGTGTTCCTGTCAGAGCAAGAACAATAAAGGCTAGACTGACCAAACACTCATAAATTGCAAAACGCTTTTTAAAGAAGAGACCCACAAAGATTGGCAATAGAGCTAATCCAAGATAGATAAAATAGAAGGGATTACCGTAGGCTTCTAAATGGGGGAGCTGTTTCAAGAAGTCAATCATCGGTTGTTAACCTCACTGATAAGACCCTTGATATCGATTTTCCCATTTGGTGTTAAAGGCAAGCTCTCACGATAGAGGAACTTAGTAGGCATCATGTAAGACATCATGATATCTTCTAAGTCTGCCTTAATCGCCTTGGTGATATCAATTTCACGTTCAAACTGCTCACGAACACCATCCTTAAGAATCACATAAGCCAAGAGGTTCTGAACCTTATGGTCTTTATTGTAACGTGGCACAGCTACTGCTGAATCAATATACTTAGACTTATTAAGGTTTTGTGAAACATCCTCTAACTCAATACGGAAACCATTAAATTTAATCTGGAAGTCCATACGACCACCGTAAAGAAGGAGACCTTCATCAGTCATCGTTCCTACATCACCAGTATGGTAAGCAGGAAGGCCATTAAACTCGAAGAAGGCTTCCGCAGTCTTTTCAGGATTGTTCATATATCCTTTTGAAACTGCTGGTCCTGAGACGATGATTTCACCTTGTTGACCATTTGGAAGGATATTGCCATCCTCATCGATAATATAAGTCGGTGAATCTTCCTTGGTATAACCAATCGGCAAACGCTTAAGGTTAGCCAGCATCTCATCAGTTACTGCTACTGCTGATAAGGCTACAGTTGCTTCAGTTGGTCCGTAAGCATTGATAATACGTGCTTCTGGGAAACGTTGGCGAAGCTTTTGAGCAGTCTTGACAGTCAACTCTTCTCCGTCAAAATAGAAATGCGTAATTTCTGGCATCTTTTCTGAATTGAAGTCTTCAGACAACATTGCCATATCTGCAAAAGATGGTGTTGATGTCCAAATGGCAATTGGAAGTGAGAAGATCGTTTCAAAGAGCTTCTTGAAGTCCTGTGTAATAGCTGAAGGAAGAGCATAAAGTGTTCCTCCAAGTGCCAATGTAGGTGCCCAGTACATTACCGATAGGTCAAATGAATAAGGCGGTTGAGCCAGCATTTGTGGACGTTTTGGAGTCGCAAATTCCTTATCCGTAATCATCCAGTTGGTGAAACTAAGGAGATTATTGTGTGAAATTTGGACCCCTTTAGGCTTACCTGTAGTTCCTGATGTGAAGATGATGTAATAAGTATCATCCCCCTTAACAGGATGAGTCACTTCGTAGCTAGTCTTGCTTTCAAAAGCTGTTGTCACTTGATCCAATGTTAGAATTGGAGCTTGGACTTCCTCAAGTGGGAAGTCATTGATAGCAATAATCAGACTAGGCTCTGCTACTTCAACGATAGCCGTCACGCGCTCAAGAGCTGAGTGACTATCAATTGGAATATAAGCGTGACCAGATTTAGTCAAAGCGACAAAAGTTGCCAACATTTCATACTCTTGACCGCCATAAACCACAACAGGTGATTTTTCTGGAATATCAAGACTATCAATCTTGGCAGCTAGGCTATCCGAGTCAGCTTTTAAGTCACCGTAAGTGTGAACTTCCCCTAAAATATTGTAAACAGGAAAGTCAGGTTGTGATTGAGCAAACTGCTCAATCGTTTCGATCATATCTTTAATTTTTGTATTCGTCATTATTCTTCCTAAAATTCGTTATAGATAAAATTACCTTGACCTTGTCCTAGGTAATTGTAGAGATAAATTAGGGCCATAAAAATGGCGAAATAAAGCAAGGTTTGTCCTAAAAACACTAGGACGTTTTTATGTTTTAACATTCTAATTTTCGATACCTTTTTTTATATAATATCCTCTTTAGTTTACCATCTTATCAGTATTTTTTCCAATAAAAAAGAAAAAATAACTAAATTTCATTTCTTTTTCATTAATAAGCTTCCGTGATAAATGATTGGCTAAAATCATAAAAAACAGAGCTTAAAAGCTCTGTCGGATTTAACTATTTTGTGTCTTTTGGGCCGTCTGCATACGATAGTACATTCCCTTAGCTTGCATCAGTTGTTCATGGGTTCCGTGTTCAACGATATCTCCATTATTCATGACCAAAATAAGGTCCGCATTCTCTATGGTAGATAATCGATGGGCAATGATGAAACTTGTTCGACATTTCATTAATTTAGCGAAGGCCTCTTGAATGAGAAGCTCTGTACGAGTATCGATACTAGAAGTGGCTTCATCCAAAATTAAGATTTTAGGCACATTGACAAATATGCGAGCAATGGTCAAAAGCTGACGTTGTCCCTGAGAAAGGGATTGCCCCGCATCATTCAAGTAGGTGTCGTAGCCTTGAGGCAACTGCTGAATAAAGAAATCAGCATTGGCAGCCTTGGCCGCTGCTATGACTTCTTCACGACTGGCTTCTGGATTTCCATAGGCAATATTATCATGAATAGTGCCGACCTCAAGCCAAGTTTCCTGCAAAACCATCCCAATCTGTTTCCGAAGACTCTCACGAGTATAATCTGTAATAGGTCTACCGTCCAGTAGAATGTTCCCCTTATCCAAATCATAGAAACGCATAAGTAGGTTAATCAAGGTAGATTTCCCCGCTCCTGTTGGACCAACAATGGCAACAGTACTTGCGGCAGGGATATCAATGCTCAAATCCTTGATAAGAGGTTTATTAGGCAAATAGCCAAATTGGACATGGTCAAATTGAAAACGTCCCTGCACATCTGCTTCTTCCAAGACCGCCTTACCTGTTTCTGTTATTTCCTCTTCATCCAATATCATATAAAGGCGATCAGCACAGGCCAAAGCACTTTGAAGTTCAGATAGAACAGATGAGATATCATTAAAAGGTTTGGTATACTGGGTGACATAATTTAGGAAGGTAGTCAATTGTCCCACTGTAAAAGCGCCACCCGACATGATTCGATAAGCACCAACACCTGCAATGAGAGCATAGATCAGACTATTAACAAAACGTGTAGCTGGGTTAACCGCTGACGAATAAAAGATAGCACCCTGTGAATAATCAGCATACTTACCATTGACGTCTTTAAAACTCCTAACCATCTGGTCTTGAGCATTTAGACTCTGTACTAAAGCTTCTTGAGTCAGACTTTCCTCAATCAACTGAGTCTGCACACCTCGCCATTTAGTTTGATTGCGATAGAGTTGATAGCTCTTCTTTGCGATAAAACGTGCCACAAGCATTGACAGAGGCGTCATCACTAGAACTAAGAGCATCATGAACCAGTCTAACCGAGCCATGGTAATGATTATGACAAAGATAGTCAAAAGCCCAACGAAAAATTGGTTAAAGACCATGAGAAGTCCGTTGTTTAACTGATCGCTATCTGTAGTCACACGGCTAACCATGTCTCCAGTTCCTTGACGATCAAGGTAACTAAGTGGCATAGCATGAATTTTCATCATGACTCGTTCACGTAAACTTTCGCTATATGAATAAATTAATCGATTATAAATCAAAGGGTTAAGCCACTGGATTGCACTATTAGCTAAGATAACTACAAGCATCTGCCAAATTAAACGTGACATCAATAGAACGGCGTTCATCTTAAGAACAGCGTCCACTGCATCACCAATTAAGATAGGTAAGTAAACCGTTAAGGCAACTTGAATAATGGTCCCAACAGTTGCTAAGGCAAAGAGGTAGCGCTGACTTAAGATATCTCTACTTAAACGTTTAAGCGTTGATTTATTATTTCTAGCCTTCATCAGCGACCTCCTTTTGATGTTGAGAATAATGAATGTCTTGATAGAGTTTATTTGTGGCAAGCAATTCTTCATGATTACCCAAGCCAACTTGATGTCCCTTATCAAGCACCAAAATTTGATCAACAGCTTTTAGACTATTTGTTCTTTGCGAAATAATAATCAGACTCGTTGATTTAAGATTGTCTCTGATAGCCGCTAGTAAGCGACTTTCAGTCAAGTAATCTAGGGCTGAGGTGGAGTCATCCAAAATCAAGAATGGTGCTGGTCTCATCAGCGCACGCGCAATAGTCAAACGTTGACGTTGACCCCCCGAAAAATTACGGCCAAATGACTCAACTGGCTCATCTAAACCAAGGTCCTTATCCCTTACAAAATCAGCAGCCTGAGCCATGTCAAGCGCATGCCACAGTTCTTGCTCACTTGGTTCATGGTCAAGTCCTAATGACAAGTTTGAACGAATGGTTCCCCTAAATAACTCAGCTTTTTGCGGGACATAGGCAACCCAAGAACGCCACTCTTTAAGGTTTTTTGGTGATTTTTGATCTTTGAAAATAGCTAATGAACCAATCTGAGGCTGATATAAGTTCATGATTAAGTTTACCAAAGTCGATTTACCTGAACCTGTACCACCAATAATACCTAGTGACTGACCTTGAGTAAGACTTACATGAATCTCTTGGAGTGATGGCGAACTAGCTGTAGGATAGGTAAAGGTCATCTGATCAATAGCTAGCACTGTGGAAGCCTGACTAGAAGTGCGGACTTCTAAAGGTGCCTCAATATCCTCATCTTGGAGTTCAAAAATCGCTTGTACCCGTTTTGCTGAAATAAAGCTTTGATTCAGATTGGTCAACATCATGGCTAATTTAAGGAGCTCTGTCAAAATTTGCAAGAGGTAATTGACCAAGGCAATTAGCATCCCTTGGGATAAAAAACCAGCCTGAATCTGCAGATTTCCTTGCCATAGAATAGCAATTAAGGTCATATTAACAACCAAGAAAGTCAAAGGACTAATGAGACTTGCTATTACTCCTGTTTTGAGCTGCCACTTCTTCAAGTCTTTGTTGACGGCAGTAAAGTTATCTAATTCACGCTCACTTTGATCAAAAGCCCGAATAACCCTCATGCCTTCAAGTTGTTGACGCGTATTGGTAACAATCGATTCATTAATTACTCGAATCTTGGCATATAAAGGATTGACGATGCGACTGGCTAGTACAATAATAAGAGTCAATACCAAGACCATGCCAAGAAACCATAGGGTCAAGCGTGGACTGATTCGGAATGCCATAATAATGGCTCCTGTCACGATAATTGGTGCCCTCAAAAAGAGCCTCAAAAATTGATTGATGCCCGTTTGGATTTGAAAGGTATCACCAGTCAAACGTGTCACCAAACTTGACGTTCCAATCTCATCCCGCTTTTCCTTTGATAAACGCATAATTTTCGCATACAAATCATTGGTTAAACCTCGGGCATAGCCGACGGCTGCTCTGGATGAAAAATACTGTGCTGAAATAGCAACAACAACCCCAATAACGGCAAGTCCGAACAAGAGAAAAATCATCATAAACAGATGATTTTGGTCTTTATTTGGAATAGTTGTGTCGACAATTCCAGCAATTACTAGAGGGACCAAGAGTTCGAAACTGGCTTCGATTAATTTAAAAACGGGTCCCAGGATACTGTCTTTGACGTATCCTCTAAAATAAACTAATAATGCTTTCATTTGTCTTTCCTAAATTTAACGTCCTCACTCTTAGAGGCGTGAGAACATACGCATTAAAAAGAGATTAAACTGTACTTCCTTAGCGTAGTAAATATTTCCGCCATTTGTATAAAGTTTTCCGCCACCGTAGTACATGGCAACTGGTTGGTAATAGGTGTATGTTTTCCCGCTAGTGTTTCCTAGACTCGGAGCAACGACATTTTTAGAGTAAGCCTTTGCGAGTTCGACGGTGTTAACTCCACCATTATCAGCCACATAATCGATATAGGCCTTACCAAAATTATAGGCTTGTACTGCTGTCCAAGGATCCACCTTATGGTGGGCAGCTTCTTCCAGATTTTCCGACAGCACCGTCACCCCTTGACGAATACTTTCTTTTCGATCTGTTATGGAGTTGGTCACCCCTGTAGAACTTTCACTGGACTGCATCACGTCATCTGTCTTCCCCTTGGTTTCTGTGTAGATCATAGCCAGAACTAAATCGACATTGGTTGTATTATCAATGTCGTCCTCTGCCAAAACCTCCTTAACCATGGATTCATAGGTTAAGACATGTTGAATATTGGCATGGATTCGATAGCATTGGATACCTATGATGAGGACTACGACAAAAACCGCCAGACGTCTTATCCATTTAAACATATTATTTATTGATGATATCCTCGATATTTTTGATGAGAATAGAGTAGGTGCCATCAGGATTTTGAATAAACTCAACACTGTCAGCATCCTGATACACATTATTAGGCACGATTAACTCAATTCCGTTCGATAACGATAATTTTTGATTCTCCAATTTCTTAATTTGACGCGAATGGTCAATATCTGATACCGAGATAGGCTCAGGTATGGCCTCTTTGAGCTCATCAACGAAGGTCAAACGAGCTGTCAAATTATTATCAAAGAGCTGGTCTGCCAATTTTTCAGGTGATAACTCTTGATCTTCTTCCAAATTATTGAAAATAGCAGATTTCATTTTTCCTTGGAAGTTAAAATCATCCTGATTAAAATTCTCAGCAATCTTCTGGGCAGTGTCTTCAACCATCTTAATCGATTTCTTGACAGATTGTTCAGGCTGGACTTGCAACAGATTTTCAGAGAAATAATTGGCAAAGCTTCCATTATGCTTGATTCGCTTTTCAATCAAATAATACTGCTTACTACTACGATTGATTACCAAAGCTTCATCAGGTGTCTGGGCTGCAGAAGGCAAATTATTCTGTGACAATTGAATAGGATGTTGGCTATCTCCCAAAGAATGAATCAAACTATCCTTGAGAGCAATACGCAAGAAAGCAAAATACTCTTGCCCTTCTTTGTCAAACTGAATAAAGACCAAATCATTGGTCTTTTGATCTTCAGAAATGACAAATTCTTCCTTCCAAAGTTGGGCAATCTTAACTGAGCTTTCCATCAAATCATCACCTAAATGACTGATGAAAACATTCTCTGCATCGAAATAACCACGTTTAGCCTCATCTGAGAAAACTTTAGAGAGTTTCTTTCGGAAATACTCATCTAAGCGTGGCGTTATTTCAAGAGGCCCTTCTGCTAAAACCAGCTCCGTATCATTTGGCGAAAACTGGTGAATGATAATGCGTTTAATATATAAATCTAACATAGTTTTTAATAAAGTGGGAAGGCATCTGTAAGAGCTTTAACTTCTCCACGAATGCGTTCCAAAACTTCAGGTTTATCGTGATTTTCCAAAGCTTCAACCATTAATTCAGCAATTTTACGGCTCTCAACTTCACCCATACCACGACTTGTAATGGCTGGACTACCAACACGGATACCAGATGTCTTGAATGGAGACAATTGCTCGTAAGGAATACCATTCTTATTCAAAGTAATATTAACTTCTTCAAGAACGTTTTGTGCAACTTTACCATTTTCAACAACTTTAGTCACATCAACCAAGAAGAGGTGATTGTTAGTGCCACCTGAGATAACACGGAAATCTGGATGTTGATTGAAAACGTCAGCCATGGCAGCAGCATTCTTGATAACATTTTCACCATATTCCTTAAAGGCAGGATCAAGTGCCTCTTTAAGAGCAACAGCCTTAGCAGCAATAACGTGTTCCAAAGGACCACCTTGCAAACCAGGGAAGACTGCAGAATTCAATTTCTTAGCGATATCTTCATCATCAGTCAAAATCAAACCACCACGAGGGCCACGAAGCGTCTTGTGAGTTGTTGTAGTTGTCACATGTGCATGAGGAACTGGACTTGGATGATGACCAGAGGCTACAAGACCGGCAATGTGTGCCATATCTACCATGAGGTAGGCACCTACAGCATCAGCAATTTCACGGAATTTAGCAAAATCAATGATACGTGAGTAAGCTGAAGCTCCAGCAACGATGAGTTTTGGTTGTACTTCTTTAGCTTGAGCAAGAATAGCATCGTAATCAAGGAGTTCAGTTTCTTTATCAACGTTGTAAGCCACAAAGTTATAGGTCTTACCAGAGAAGCTAACTGGTGCACCATGTGTCAAGTGTCCACCCGCTGACAAATCCATTCCCATAACCGTATCACCTGGTTGGATCAAAGACATGTAAACTGCTGCATTGGCTTGACTACCTGAGTGAGGTTGCACGTTGGCAAATTTAGCTCCAAAAAGTTCTTTGGCACGCTCAATAGCAAGAGACTCAACCACATCAATCACGTCTGTACCACCATAGTAACGTTTACCTGGATAGCCTTCTGCGTACTTGTTAGTCAAGAGTGTTCCTTGAGCAGCCATTACAGCTTTAGATACCACGTTCTCAGAGGCAATCAACTCAATATTGTTTTGCTGACGTTCTGCCTCAGCATCGATGGCGTTCCATAGTTCAGGGTCAAATGCTTTGTAATCTTCTTTATCAAAAATCATAGAGGTCTCCTTTGAGGTCTAATGGGGTTCAATCAACTCACCCACATACAGTCGGAAATTATCTCACACTTCCATAGGTCTCTGTTAGTCATTTATTCTATGGTCAACTCGGGTAGAGCCGCCAATAGGTCTTCTTTTGTAATCTTCCCTTGTCTGAGAATCCTAGCAGGTGAGACCGACAAATCCAAAATTGTCGAATCTACACCTAACAAGGCATCATCATCTTGATAGCCAGTCACCTGAAAATCAAATTGGTCTCTTATTTGGTCAAAATAACGACCACTAGCCTTCCCAGACTTATTGGCTGAGGGACCAATCAAAGGCCCTTCTGCTTGAATCAGTTCTCTAGTAACAGGATGGTCTGGCAAACGGAAGCCAACCGTCGCCAATCCTGAATTAATCCACTTGGGTACTTGGTCATTAGCCTTTAAAATTATAGTCAAAGGTCCAGGCAAAAAAGCATCATAAATTTTTTTGAGATAGTCGGGCTGCTCTTTCGAATAAGACAGGATATCTTCATAAGAAGCGACATTCAAATTCATGGCTTTATCTCTAGGACGATTTTTCAGCTCATAGACATGGTTCACAGCACTCTCATCCAAAGCCTTAGCAAATAAACCATAGACAGTCTCTGTAGGAAGAACGACTGCGCCACCGTCAGACAAGATTTCTCTTAACACTTTCTTATTTTTCATCATCCATCACGACCATTCTATCTTGTCCAAATTGGTCCTTAAGGACACGCACTCGCTTATCTGGAAAATGTAGAGACAAGAGCTTTTTCAAATCCATTCCCTGCTTATAGCCGATTTCAAAGTAGAGCTTTCCACTAGGAGTCAAATACTTATATGCCTCCTCAATAATCTGTCTATAAATGGCAAGTCCCTCTTCATCAGCAAACAAGGCCATCTTTGGCTCGCTCGCCAAGACATTGACCCCAACTTCGTCCTTATCGTTTTCAGAAATATAGGGAGGGTTTGACACAATGATATCAAAACTACCAGAAATATTTTTGAAAACATCTGATTGAACAAAGCTGATGGCTACCTGATTTAGCTTAGCATTCTCCTTAGCAAGTACTAAGGCATCAGCTGACAAGTCACTAGCTGTTACTTGCCAAAGGGGGCGACTCTTTTTCAGAGATACCGAAATAGCACCACTCCCAGTTCCAATATCAAGAACCTTAAAATCTGTGCTTGGATTTTCCGCTAAAATCAAGTCCACTAGTTCTTCAGTTTCAGGACGTGGAATCAAGACACGCTCATCAACCTGAAAACGTAAACCATGAAAGTCTTCATAGCCCAAGATATACTGGGCAGGCTTGTGATTCTTTAGTTGGCTAAATACATGAGCTAATAGCTCAGCATCTTCCTCTGAAACTTCCTGACGCAATTGAAGAACAAAATGAGTCAAGTCCCACTGCTTCAAACCACGATAAACAAAGGAAAGGGCCTCTGGCTCTTCTCCAACTGCCTCAAGCTGCTTCTCATAGTCAGCCAGAACATCCGCTAGAATCATTTGTTAAGCTCTTCCAATTTTTGAGTTTGATCGTAAAGAACAAGAGCATCAATGACTTCATCCATTTTCCCAGCCAAAATCGTATCTAATTTTTGAAGGGTCAAACCAATACGGTGATCCGTTACACGGTTTTGTGGGAAGTTGTAAGTACGGATACGTTCTGAACGGTCCCCTGTACCAACAGTAGATTTACGCTCAGCATCTTGTTCATCTTGAGCGATTTGTGCAAAGTGGTCCGCAACACGCGCACGGATAATCTTCATGGCTTTATCACGGTTCTTCTGTTGCGTACGTTCTTCTTGCATCTCTACTTTGATTCCAGTAGGAATGTGAACCATACGAACCGCAGTCGCAACCTTATTGACGTTCTGACCACCAGCACCAGATGCGTGATAGATATCGACACGAAGGTCCTTAGGATCAATTTCGTACTCTACTTCTTCAACTTCTGGCATAACCAAAACAGTTGCTGTCGAGGTATGAACACGACCTTGGCTCTCAGTCACAGGCACACGTTGTACACGGTGTGCTCCTGATTCATATTTGAGTTTTGAGTAGACTGATTGTCCTGAAACCATGGCAACCACTTCTTTGATACCACCAACACCATTGTAAGATGCTTCCATAACCTCAAAGCGCCAACCTTGTGTTTCTGCGTATTTTTGGTACATAGCTAAAAGGTCACCTGCAAACAAGGCAGCTTCATCACCACCTGCGGCTCCACGGATTTCGAGGATAATATTCTTGTCATCATTAGGGTCTTTTGGCAAGAGAAGAATTTTCAAACGTTCTTCATACTCTTCTTTAGCGGCTTTGGATTCTTTAAGCTCTTCCTTAGCCATTTCTTCCAAATCAGGATCACCGCTTGCTTCCTTAATCATCTCTTCAGCATCTGAGATACTTTGGATGACTTGCTTGTACTCACGGTAAGCTGTCACCGTTTCACGAGTATTTGCTTCTTCACGTGACAACTCCATGAATCGTTTAGTGTCTGAAACGACTTCAGGGTCACTAAGCAATTCACCCAATTCCTCATAACGGTCTTCAACCGCTTGTAACTGATCATAAATATTCATTTGTTATCTTTACTCCTTATATAACTAATAGTCGTTTTTAGGCCTTATTCAAAGGGATTATGTTTTCTTGAGGTGGATTAAACCAGTGCTTTCGACAAACGGAGATATAACTCTCGTGTCCTCCAATTTGAACTTGTGCTCCCTCATAAACTGGCTTCCCATCCTCCATACGAAGGACCATGGTTGCTTTTCTCGAGCAATAATGACAAATGGTCTTGATCTCATCAATCTTATCAGACAAAAGCAAGAGATATTTAGAACCTTCAAAGAGATTGTTCTGAAAATCATTTTTGAGACCAAAAGCCATCACTGGGATACCTAACTCATCAACAATTCGTGCCAAATCATAGACATTCGCACGGGTCAAAAACTGAGCCTCATCAACTAAAACACAGTAAGGTCGTGGATCCATATTAGCAATGTAACCAAAAATATCCGTATCATCACCAATAGGATAGGCCTTCCGCTTCATGCCAATACGACTAGAGATATAGCCGACCCCATCTCGATTATCCAAACGACTGGTCAACAATACTACTGGTTTCCCTTGTTCTTCGTAATTATAGGCAACCTTAAGAATTTCAATGGATTTCCCAGAATTCATGGTGCCGTAGCGAAAATAAAGTTGTGCCAAACCAGTCTCCTCTAAAATATGTATTGTACTTATTTTATCATAATTCCAAGCGTAAAAGGGAGGGAGACTGAACAATTTTTGAAAAAAGTTCGCCTCTCTCCCTTATTTTTATGATAGGTTTGACTGATGTTCCAATTGGCTCAATTTTATCACCTTTATAAAGTTTCGATAGTCTATTTACTTCCTATGAATAGGCTTTAGCCAATTTTTCAAGAAGTTCTTCTTTCTCCTCATCGCTGGCAAATGAAGCTTCAATTGCCGTCTTATTATGAGCATAAAAGTCTTGAACTGAGCTATCAAAATGCTTGTGATAGAGTTCGTACTCTTTGGTCAGGTTTGTATCAGAAACGGTACGATTGTCCGTATTAATAGTAATATTAGCCCCTGCCGCTTTCATTTTTAGATAAGGAAAATCAGTAACTGTAACAGCTGCCTTGGTCTGGAGATTACTTGTTAAACATAACTCTCCTGTGACACCATTTTTGACAAACTCTTCCAAAAGCTCGGGCTCTTGAGCCAAAATCGTTGCATGGCCATTACGCTTAATTCCCATGGCAATCGACTCAGCCAAAAAGGCAGGGCAACCACACTCACCAGCATGAAAAGTCATCGGACGGTTGTAACTTTGAACTTGTTCAATCAAAGGTTTAATCGCTTTAGGTCCATAATGATGCTCATCTCCAGCAAAATCAAAACCAACAAAGTCACTATTGCCAACATCATTTGCTTCATCAAGAATACGAGCCGTTAATTCTTGATCTGATTGGCGCATGCCACAAACTAGGGCCTTGGCTACAATACCAAATTCTTCTTGAGCTTGACGTAAGCCTTGACAAACAGCATCAATGGTTTCAGCGACAGTCAATCCCTTATCCATTGACAATTCTGGAGCAAAACGCACTTCAATATAGATAACATTTTCAAGAGCAGCCTGTTTAGCGACATCATAAGCCGCAATAGTCAAAGCTTCCTTTGTTTGAAGCAAAGGACGAATATAATCAAAAGCCTCAAGATAATCTAGGAGACTCTCACAGGTAGCTGGTGCTGTCACATGGTGTTTGAGCTCTGCATCGTCCTCAGGTAACTCAATCTGTGCCAAGTCAGCTAGGTGACGAATAGTTTCCAATGATAGAGAACCATCCAAATGGCAGTGTAGTTCTGTTTTAGCCAACTTATGAAAATCAATAGCAGTCATTCTTTCTTCCTCTCTAAACAATATGTTTTTATCAGATAAAAATTAATTTTTACTATCTTATCATTCTTATAGAAAAAGTCAAGGTGTCACGCCTAATAGGACGTAGTAGATTCTTGAAATGCCATTAGCTTTTTGTTAGGATGTAACTATCAAGAATACAAGGAGAAACTTTATGTCTGACTATATTTTACCAGAAGTTTGGGAAAACCCAACCTCTATGGGAGGTGCCTGGGGTGGCCTCAATCAACCTACAGCTGGTGCACGTTTTGAACAAACATTACCTAAAGGTGACCAACCTTTCCAACTCTATACTCTTCCGACACCAAATGGTATCAAGGCAACTATCATGCTGGAAGAATTGAAAGAACTTGGTGTGACTCAAGCAGGTTATGACGCTTATCGTATTAAGATTGGAGATGGTGACCAATTCGGCTCAGACTTTGTTTCAATCAATCCAAACTCAAAGATTCCAGCAATGATGGATTACTCTGAGGACCAACCGGTTCGTGTCTTCGAATCAGCTAACATCCTCCTTTACTTGGCTGAAAAATTCGGCAAACTCATTCCAACTGATCACGCAAAACGTACGGAAGTTCTCAACTGGCTCTTTTGGCAAACAGGTGCTGCTCCTTTTCTAGGTGGTGGCTTTGGTCACTTCTTCCACTATGCACCTGAAAAAATCGAATATGCCATCAACCGTTTTGCCATGGAAGCCAAACGCCAACTTGATTTGCTTGATAAAGAATTAGCAACCAAACCTTATATTGCTGGCGATGAATATACTATCGCTGATATCGCTATCTGGTCTTGGTATGGCCGTCTTGCTCAAGATAAGATTTGGGATAAGGCTGGTATTTTCCTTGATGTTAAAGAATACAAGCATCTTCAAGCTTGGACTGAAAAAATTGCCGACCGTCCAGCAGTTAAACGAGGACTTGAAGTCGACTATAAAGAGATCTAATTTTTATAACGGTTTGCCTAGGCTAACCGTTTTTCTATTGTTTCATGATATAATAGAAGCAAAATCACAAGGAGACATTCATGACTGTATTTCAAGCTATTTTAGAAAAAATCAAAGCCTACGACACTATTATTATTCACCGCCACCAAAGACCTGACCCTGATGCCATCGGTAGTCAGGTAGGACTGAAGGAAATTTTAAAAACAAACTTTCCAGATAAAAAGGTTCTTGCGACAGGTGTCAATGAACCCACCTTATCTTGGATTGCTGAGATGGACGAGGTAGCTGATCAAGACTATGAAGGGGCACTTGTTATTGTTACCGATACTGCCAACACCCCTCGTATCGACGACGATCGTTATGATAAAGGTGACTTCATTATCAAAATTGACCATCATCCTAACGATGATGCCTACGGTGACCTTCTACTTGTTGATACGACTGCTTCAAGTGCTAGCGAAATTGTGACAGACTGGGCCCTCAGCCTTGGTCTTTCCTTGTCAGATGCTGCTGCTCGTGTTCTCTACAATGGTATTGTTGGCGATACAGGTCGCTTCCTCTTTCCATCTACTACTCCTAAAACACTTCAAATCGCGGCTAAACTTCGTGAATACGACTTTGATTTTGCAGCAATGGCTCGTCGTATGGACAGTTTTCCTTTCAAAATTGCTAAACTACAAGGTTATGTTTTCGATAATCTAGAAGTAGATGAAAATGGTGCAGCTCGAGTTGTCTTGACACGAAAGATTTTGGATGAATTCAATGTCACTGATGCTGAAAGTTCTGCCATTGTTGGAACTCCAGGCCGTATTGATTGTGTCGAATCTTGGGCTATTTTCGTAGAGCAGCCTGAAGGACATTACCGTGTCCGTCTACGTAGTAAAAGCATTGTCATCAACGAGATTGCCAAACGCCATGATGGTGGCGGCCACCCACTAGCTAGTGGGGCCAATTCCTACAGCTTAGAAGAAAACGAACAAATCTATCAAGAAATCAAGGATACAGTTGCCCATGCAACTCACTAATCGTCGTGTACGTCTCATGGGAACTGTGATTGACGTCTCTATCTATCATAAAGAACCAGAACCCCTGCTAGACCAAGTTGAAGCACTTCTACATACCTACAATAAGCGCTTCTCAGCCAATGACGACAGTTCCGAACTCATGAAAATTAACAAGGCAGCAGGCTTACATTCGGTGACGGTTCACCCAGAGCTTTTTGAACTTATTGCTCTTGGAAAATGGCATAGCTGCCAACCTGGAAGTCACCTTAACATTGCCATTGGACCTCTCATTCAGACTTGGCGCATTGGTTTTTCAGATGCCAAGTTGCCTCTGCCTGAAGAAATTCGTCCGCTCCTGCAAATTATCAATCCCAATGCCATTGTTCTATCCGAGGAAAATCAAAGCGTTTTTCTCAAAGAAAAAGGGATGAAAATTGATCTTGGTGCCCTGGCAAAGGGATATATTGCAGATCGTATTGCAGATTTTCTTAAAGCGGAAAAAGTGACCAGTGCCCTAATCAATCTTGGAGGTAATGTTCTAACCTTTGGACCAGCTCTCCATAATCCTGATAAAAAATGGCGGATTGGTATTCAAAATCCCAAGGAGACTAGAAACACAAATCTTATGGTGCTTGCTATAAGAGACCAATCTATTGTCACTTCAGGAATCTATGAACGCACTTTTGAAATAAATGGCAAAACCTATCATCATATTTTCGATAGTCAAACTGGCTACCCTGTCTCTAGTGATCTAGCTAGTCTTACCATCATTTCATCCCTCTCAGTCGATGGTGAAATTTGGACGACACGTTTATTTGGCTCAAGTCTAGAACGCATTTTCCAGGAAGTTAGTTCACAACCAAATCTTGAAGCTATCATCGTTGATAAAGATAATCGATGCTTTCAGACAAGTGGCATTTACAAAATGCGAATTTCCTAAAAAATAGTAAAAAAGACTTGTCAAGAAGACCACCTTTTGATAAACTAAAATAGTTAAAAAACTATGGTGCGGAAAGTACCATGGCAGAAAGGAAATATTTTAACATGAAAAAAGATATCCATCCAGATTACCGTCAAGTAGTATTCATGGACACAACTACTGGTTACCAATTCCTTAGCGGTTCAACTAAACACTCAAACGAAACAGTTGAATTCGAAGGTGAAACTTATCCACTTATCCGTGTAGAAATTTCATCAGATTCACACCCATTCTACACTGGCCGTCAAAAATTCACTCAAGCAGACGGACGCGTGGATCGTTTCAACAAAAAATACGGTCTCAAATAAGCAACATCTTGTTGTTAAGCCATTCCAATTGGAATGGTTTTTTTGTATTCTCTTGGCTATAATCTCTCCTACTCCCCTCCTTTAAAATAAAAAAACAGCTTCCATATGTAAACCGTTTAATCCTATTAACCTGCTTTACCAATAGCCAAAGCCCAGATAAAGAAGAGGGCAAATCCGAACAAGAAAATCAAACCTGCAATAGCAAGTCCTTTCAACCAAGTTGGAAGGTCTCTCTTTGCTTTTGTAACAAGTACATAATTCAAAAGCGCGAAGAAAGGTGTTGTAAGGAATGAACCAATCATGGCAAAACGAAGCATTATTGCTACTTGACCTTGGAAGAAGAAAATAATGATGAGACCAAGAATAGCTGTCAATGTCATCCAAACATTCAATGGTGTTTGATTTTTTTCTTTTTGGTTAAACAAAAGACGAAGAGAAATTTCGTTAACACGTGAATAACCATCGATAACAGTAATCACAGTACCAAAGATACACAAGAAAGCGATAAAAGTAATCAAATAGCGTGACCACTCACCAAGTACTGAGGCATACATACCAACAAACTGAGCAATATACTTAGCTGATGCTGCTTCTACTGGTTTACCAGTTGGATACTGGATAAGAGCACCGAGTGCTACAAAGAATACTGCAAGAATAGCTGTTCCGATGTAACCAACGTTAAAGTCAAAGAGGGCATCATCAGTGTTAAAATCAACCGTTTTCTTTTTCTCAGCTGACCAAAGTGAGTTAATGGCTGAAATTTCAATTGGAGCTGGCATCCATCCAAGAAGTGAAACGATAAATGGAAGGGCTGCTAACTGCCATGGTGTTTTTTCAACGAAGTCAGCACTGTACTCTGGGTGTTTGATTGCCGCAATAATAACTGCTGCTACTGTTGCAATAGTCAAGGCTGACATGATCCATTTAGCCATACCATCAAGAAGTTTGTAACCACCAAAAAGTAACATACCCCAAATGATTGCAACCAAAATGATTGACCATGTGGTAATACTCAAACCAAGCATTGGAAAGGCACTAGCAATGATGGCTGAACAAAGAATAGAAACACCTGCAGTATTAACCAAGGCTGAAAAGACATTCAAAATAAAGAATACCCAAAGATAGAACTTACCTTTCTCAGCATAACCTTCAACAAGGGTTTTACCCGTATCTGCGGTATACTCAGCACCAAAACGGAAGAATGGGTATTTGAAGAGGTTAGCCAGAATAACCAAGCCTAACAAGGCCCATCCATAAGAACCACCCGCTTGGGTAGATGAAACGATGTGGGAACCACCTACGGCCGCCGAAGCCATTAGGATACCGGGTCCCATTGCTTTTATTTTACTACGCCAGGTAGACTGACTAGTTACACTTGTTTGTGACATAAGAGAATCTCCTAAAACAAATTTTCAGAATAATCTGAATTGATGTTTACCATTTTACACAATTGTTGGAATAATTTCAATAGCATTTCACATATTTTCTGAAAAATAGAAAAAAGCCATCCAAATGGATAGCTCTTTTACTATTTAGAAAATCCAGTAAAGAAATCTACAATAGCTTGCCAAATTTGTGCAAAAATATTTTTGCTATTCTCAAGTGTTTTGTTGGCATTGAAGTTTAAGTTAATTCCAGAGAAGGTATTACCAGCTTTCGAAACGATAGAATCCTTAAGTGAACTCAAGCTCGACTTGAAACTAGCACTATCGATGATTGAAGACTTAGACAAATTCAAAGCAAAATTCACCAGAAGATTAATTTGCGTATCTGAAAGATCCAAGTTATAGTTATTGACCGTTTGCTGAACAATCGTTTTAGCTTGATCTTCAGTCAACTTATCCCCTTTATCAGCAACAGCTGACTTAATATCAGTCATAGCTACATTAAGCTTGTCTGCGTCATAGTCAGTCTTACCTGAATTTTCCTCATTAATTTGAGAAAGGGTTTTGAGTTCCTCTTGCGCAAGCTCTTTGCTTTCATCTGAAACTTTAGCTCCATTTTGCTCAAGGGAATAGTAAATACCAGCCAAGGCACTTTCTCCAGTAACTGCGATTGGTGCTGCTACCGTAATCTTAGCATGTTCGATACCAAGTGTCGTGGCAGCATTACGGTACATATCTGGAGTGATTTTCGTGATATTTTGCGGTGTCACAATCTCTACACTCAAGGTTTCCTTAGCACCCAGCTTAGCAATCTTAACCGAAGAATATAGCTGAAGACTAGAATCGTCAGCCACATTCATGATATTAGCGTAAGCAGATGTCGTCAAGGTCTTGACATTAGTATCCTTACTACTATCATACCCTAATAAATTCAAGGTTTCATTTCGTTGCTCTTCCGACAATGAATACCCCATCACATAGTCTGGTTGAACATAAGATTCATCAATAACCTTTTGGACTTGTGATGATGTTGCTGCTTGAGCAACCGAAGTAAAGGCTGTTACTGAAGCCAATATAGCCATCCCAGTAACAAGAAGTTTTTTCAATTTCATATGTGTTTCCTTTCGAAAATAGAATAGTATTCCATAATCTCCTAAAGGACGACTGACTCTAGGCTCAGCCGTTCACCTATTATACCATGACTTAAAAAAATAAGGTCAAAAAAACTACTCGTGCAACTCCAAGGGAAGACCATCTGGATCAGCAAAGAAAGTCATCTTTTCACCGGTAAAAGTGTCCTTGCGAATAGTTTGGCAGGAGATACCCTTTTGTTCTAACTCTTTGACGACCTCTTCAATATTAGTCACTCTGAAAGCTAAATGACGTAAGCCACATGCCTCAGGATAAGACGGACGTTTTGGGGGCTCCACATAGTTCGGATCACTGATCTTATTGCCGAAGATTTCAAGTTCTATACCTCCACAGCGTAGGTCTAACTTATAATCATGGCGTTCCGGACGGTGATTTTCCCGAATAATCTCAAAACCAAGTTTATTGACATAAAAATCTCGAGACAAGTCATAATCAGAAACAATAATAGCAACATGGTGCACTGTATTTAAAAACATATTTTCCTCCATTGAAAAAGGCCCGAAGGCCCTTTCTTAACTTTGAAATTGATTGTATGACTTATTAAAGGCTTCAATAATATCTGAACTTGCCTTGTCAAAATCTACCTGTGATTTCAATTCACCTTTGACGATTGTACGCTGAGTTGCTTCGGCATCCGTACAAGTTACAAGGGTAACTTCAGACTTGCCAGGTGTATCATCAACTACTGCTACTTCAGTTGGTTGGACAACCTTCACCTCACTGATAACATAAGTATAGACTTTATTTTTATCCGTAAGATAAATCTTCATACCTTCCTTAGCCTTATCTAGCGGTGAAAATAGCATGTCAGATGCACCGGCAATACCAAAGACGTGGTGGCTAGCTAGTGAATAGTTGTTTTCACCACCCATGACTTGATCTTCTTTCATCGTTCCTGCACCGTAAGTCAACTCTGTATTGCCAAGTCCTTTGAAAATAGGGAGATTGATACCTACTTCTGGAATAGCAATACCACCAACGACAGGAAGCTCTTGAGCATCCATCTGTGCCTGCAAGACAGACTCTGTACTAATTGATTTAACGGTATCAAAGTCAAAGCTAGTCTTAGCTTCCTTGTTTTTCTCAATAGTCTTTTTAGAAACCTTGCTCACTTGATACTTATTTGTATTCCAAGCAATCACTGTGTTTCGAATAGACTTATTGAAAATCAAGGCTAGACCAACAACTAAGAGAACAACAATCAACACCCAGCGAAGAATATCAAGCCACTTACGGCGTTTTTTTGTTACGTTATTTTTCTTATCTTTGCTCATTAGTTGTCACCACTTTCTTGATCTTCGGAAGCTTGTTCAACTTCTTCTGGCTCAACTAAAGCAAAGGTTACAATACGAGCAGAGTCATCCAAACGCATGACCTTAACCCCTTGAGTGGCACGACCAGTTTGTGAAATATTAGCAACGGCAGTACGGATGATAACACCTGTATCGGTGATGACCATGATATCCTCATCACCAGACACTGTTACAATACCTGCTAGGTTACCATTCTTCTCTGTGATATTGGCAGTCTTGATACCTTTACCACCACGACCCTTCGTTGGGTATTCAGTAGCTGAGGTACGCTTACCGTAACCTTTTTCAGTGATAATCAAGACTTCTTGGTTTTCTGTAATGGCAGCTGCACCAACGACTTGGTCACCATCACGAAGAGTCACTCCTTTAACACCAGCAGCCATACGACTCATGCTTCGAATCGTATTTTCCTTGAAACGTACACTGTAACCAAATTTAGTACCAATGACAATTTCTTCATTACCAGTAGTCAAGAAGACATTGATTAGCTCGTCACCTTCTCTAAGTTTCAAGGCAATCAACCCATTTTGACGAATGTTCTTAAATTCCGCTTCTTTTGTACGTTTAACTAGACCTTGGCGAGTTACAAAGACAAGGTGATTATTTTCAGAAGCTTCATCACTCTTGGCGTTAATGACTGTTTGAATGGTCTCACCTTCGTCCAACTTCAAGAGATTGACGATAGGTAAACCTTTGGCTGTGCGACCGTATTCTGGGATTTCATACCCCTTAAGACGGTATACACGCCCCTTATTAGTCATGAAGTAAAGGTGATCATGAGTGCTTGTTGAGACAATATCACGAACAAAGTCATCATCGTTAACACCAGTACCTTGGACACCGCGACCACCACGTTTTTGTGAACGGAACTCGTCTTGGGCTAAACGTTTAATATACCCTTTATTTGAGAGAGTGATAACAACATCTTCTTCCTCGATGAGGTCCTCATCTTCAAGAGAAATAACTTCTCCGACCATAAGCTCTGTGCGTCGAGCATCTGCAAATTTACGCTTGCTTTCGTCCAATTCTTCCTTGATGATAGCAATGACACGTTCTGGTTTTGCCAAAATATCAGCTAAATCAGCAATCAGAGCCAAGAGATCATTGTACTCATTTTGAATCTTATCACGTTCCAAACCTGTCAAACGACGCAAACGCATATCAAGAATAGCTTGACTTTGACGTTCCGTGAGTTCGAAGCGAGCCATCAACTCAGTTTGAGCCTCAGCATCAGTTTGACTGTTACGGATAATCGTAATCACTTCATCCAAATGATCAAGGGCAATCAACAAACCTTCTAAAATATGGGCACGTGCCTCAGCCTTATCCTTGTCAAACTGTGTACGACGAACCACAACTTCTTGTTGGTGAGCAATATAGTCAGCCAAGATTTGACGCAAGGAAAGGATTTTAGGCACACCCTTTTCAATGGCCAACATATTGAAGCTGAAGTTAGTCTGAAGTTGCGTTAATTTGAACAAATTGTTCAAGATAACATTGGCAGATGCATCACGACGCACTTCGATGACAAAACGTACCCCCTCGCGAGAAGACTCATCACGGACTGCTGTAATCCCTTCAATACGCTTTTCTTGAGCTAAACGAACGATATGTTCATGGACCTTAGTCTTATTGACCATGTAAGGAAACTCCGTAACAACAATACGCTCACGACCTGATTTAGTTGTTTCAATTTCGGTACGTGAACGAAGAACAATAGAACCCTTACCAGTTTCATATGCACGGTGAATACCAGATTTCCCCATGACCAAGCCACCAGTTGGAAAGTCTGGACCAGGAAGAACTTCCATCAGTTCACGTGTTGTGACTTCAGGATTATCCATCATCAATTTGACAGCATCAATCGTTTCAGCCAAATTGTGTGGTGGGATGTTAGTCGCCATACCAACGGCAATCCCTGTCGCACCATTGACAAGAAGGTTTGGAATACGTGACGGAAGAACGATTGGCTCACGTTCTGAGCCATCATAGTTATCTTGAAAATCAACGGTATTCTTATTGAGATCACGAAGCATTTCCAAGGCGATTTTAGACATACGCGCCTCAGTATAACGCTGAGCGGCAGCCCCATCACCATCCATAGAACCAAAGTTCCCGTGACCGTCAACCAACATGTAACGGTAGCTCCACCATTGCGCCATACGAACCATGGCTTCATAGATAGATGAGTCTCCGTGTGGGTGATATTTACCCATGACATCCCCGGTAATACGGGCAGATTTTTTATGTGGCTTATCAGGTGTCACCCCAAGCTCATTCATTCCATATAGAATACGACGTTGTACAGGTTTTAAACCGTCACGAACATCTGGGAGAGCACGAGACACGATAACACTCATGGCATAATCGATAAAGCTCGTCTTCATCTCAGACGTCAAATTAACGTCAATTAAATTATTATCTTGCACTCAAAAATGCCTCTTTTCTTTCATTCAAATCATTCCAAACTCTAATAAAAGAGTATAGAAAATTTCTATAATATTATACCATAAAACGCTTTATTTTTCAGTTGTGTAAACGCTTTCATCTATTATTTCCTTATTATTTCGTGACATCCGTCACTTAAAGTGGTAGAATAAGCAGTGTACGGGGTAACCCAATTAAAAAATAAGGAGATGTTTAGACCCATGACTGCAACTAAACAACACAAAAAAGTCATCCTCGTTGGTGACGGTGCCGTAGGTTCATCTTACGCTTTCGCACTTGTAAACCAAGGTATCGCTCAAGAACTTGGTATCATCGAAATTCCACAATTGTTCGAAAAAGCTGTTGGTGATGCGCTTGACCTTAGCCACGCGCTTGCTTTCACTTCACCTAAAAAAATCTACGCAGCTAAATACGAAGACTGTGCGGATGCTGACCTTGTAGTTATCACTGCTGGTGCTCCACAAAAACCAGGTGAAACTCGTCTTGATCTTGTTGGTAAAAACCTTGCTATCAACAAATCTATCGTTACTCAAGTTGTTGAATCAGGCTTCAATGGAATCTTCCTTGTAGCAGCTAACCCAGTTGACGTATTGACTTACTCAACATGGAAATTCTCAGGATTCCCTAAAGAACGCGTTATCGGTTCAGGTACTTCACTTGACTCAGCTCGTTTCCGTCAAGCACTTGCTGAAAAACTTGGCGTTGATGCTCGTTCAGTTCACGCCTACATCATGGGTGAACACGGTGACTCAGAATTTGCCGTTTGGTCACACGCTAACATCGCCGGTGTAAACCTTGAAGAATTCCTTAAAGACACTCAAAACGTTCAAGAATCTGAATTGGTTGAATTGTTCGAAGGTGTTCGTGATGCCGCTTACACAATCATCAACAAAAAAGGTGCTACTTACTATGGTATCGCTGTTGCCCTTGCTCGTATCACTAAAGCTATTCTTGACGATGAAAATGCAGTACTTCCATTGTCTGTATTCCAAGAAGGTCAATATGGTGTAAGCAACGTCTTTATCGGTCAACCTGCAATCGTAGGTGCGCACGGTATCGTACGTCCAGTTAACATCCCATTGAACGATGCTGAACAACAAAAAATGAAAGCTTCTGCTGACGAATTGCAAGCTATCATTGATGAAGCATGGAAAAACCCTGAATTCCAAGAAGCTTCAAAAAACTAATCTAACATTAGTTAAATAAAAGTCTCCAGTAGGAGGCTTTTTTCGTATTAAAAAAAAACAGCTAATTCGACTGAATTAGCTGTTTAAGATTATTTAGCTGAGATAGCTGCTTTAGCAATATAGCTAAGCGGTTGGTTAAAGTGTGGTAAGAAGAACAAATCAAGCAATTGAAGACGGTCAATAGTTACACCTTCTTGGATAGCCAATGAGAACATGTGGATTCCCATAGAGATGTCCATGCGTGATACCATTTGAGCACCAAGAACTTTGCGTGTATCTTTGTCATAGACAATCTTGATTGTAACGTCTGCATTTTCATCTTCCATAAAGGCAGCTTTTTGAAGATCTGTTGAAGATACTACTGCTGGATTGAAACCAAAGCGTTTTGCTTTTTCTTCTGTCAAACCAGTTGATACCATGTTCAAACCATAGATTGAGATACCATTTGATCCTTGAACACCGTTTGATTCAACATCGCCACCACCGGCATTATGACCACCGACAATACCTGAACGAACAGCGTTCGAAGCCAAGGCAATGTAGTTCACATCATCGAGGGCATTATCATAAACGGTAGCACAGTCACCAACTGCATAAACATCTTTGATTGATGTTTCTTGTTTTTTATTAACAAGGTAAGCGCCATTACGGAATGTTTCCAACTTACCAGCACCGAGAGCTGTATTAGGACGGAAACCAACAGCAAGAACAACCATATCGACATCGTAAGCATTTTTATCTGTAACGATGCGTTCTACCTTAGTTTCACCTTCTACTGCTTTAACAGTTTCACCAAATGCCAATTTAATACCGTGGCTTTCCATATTTTTAGCCATAAGGTCAGTCAAGTCATGGTCGTAATAACCTGCCAAACATGTATCAACAACGTCGATAAGGATAACTTCTTTTCCATGACGTTGGAAAGCTTCAGCCAATTCAACACCAATGTAACCAGCACCTACAACCGCCACACGTTTGATATCTTGAGATTTGTCGTTCAATTTATCAATAACTTCTTGAGCGTTTTGGAAAAGTTTAACGAATTGAAGGTTTTCAAGCGTAGCTTCGAAAGTACGGCTACCTTCTTTAATTTCGGCACCTTCGATTGGAGGCAAGATTGGTTGAGAACCTGTAGCCAAAATCAATTTGTCATATGATTCAACATGCTCTTTACCATCTACGAGGGCTGTAACAGTTTTACCATCAAAGTCAATAGACTCAACTGGTGAGTTCATATAAACTTTAGCGCCCTTGCTTTCAAGTCCTTCTTTGTTGGCATAGAAAAGACCATCAGAACCTGAGATTTGATTACCGATCCAAAGGGCCATACCACAACCCAAGAATGAAATGTTAGAGTTTTGGTCGAAAACAACTACTTCATTTTGGTCTCCGTAATTATCGAGAATAGTATTAATACTAAAAGTACCAGCGTGGTTAGCACCAACAACTACGATTTTTGACATAAGTTTATCCAACTTTCTTTTGATAATAGTTTACTATTTTATTCTACCATAATCGGAAAACGGTTACACCTTTTATGCTCAGACTTTGTTACTTTTTGAACAAATTAAATTTGTATGCTCAAAACCCAAATAGGTCACGACAAAATCTGTAGAAAAACACTTTATGATGATGACGACCTTCCTCTACACCATCTCCGTCTTATCAAATCTTAGTAAGTCTACTCGGCTCTTTAACATAAAAAAAGAGTGAGCAAGTCTCTCTTTAGAGAATACCAACACTCTTTTATCACTATACTAACTCATTAAAATCCCAAACATCTGTCCAACCTTCATAAAATTCGGGTTCGTGACATACCATGAGGACACTACCTTTAAAGGCCTGAAGGGCACGCTTCAATTCATCCTTGGCGTCAACATCCAAGTGGTTGGTCGGTTCGTCCAGAACAAGGACATTATTTTCACGATTCATAAGGAGACAGAAACGAACCTTAGCTTGTTCTCCACCTGAAAGCACCTGAATTTGACTTTCAATATGCTTAGAGGTTAATCCGCATTTGGCTAGAGCTGCACGAACCTCAGCTTGATTTAGAGCTGGGAAAGCGTCCCAAACCGCTTCAAGAGGCGTCTGACGTGAGCCTTCTGCTTCTTGTTCAAAATAACCTAGGTCAATAAAATCACCTGTTTCAACTTCTCCTTCGAGTGGTCGAATAATACCAAGCAGGCTCTTAAGCAAAGTGGTCTTACCGATACCATTGGCACCGACAATAGCTACCTTTTGATTACGTTCGAATGTAAGATTCAATGGAGCCTTGGTCAACGGACGGTCGTAACCAATAACGAGATCTTTGGTTTGGAAAATAAAGCGTCCAGGTGTACGACTTTCCTTGAAATGGAATTCTGGTTTTGGCTTCTCTGCCTGCAACTCGATAATTTCCATCTTATCCAATTTCTTCTGACGCGACATGGCCATATTTCGAGTAGCAACACGCGCCTTGTTACGGTTAACAAAATCTTGAAGGTCTGCAATTTCCTTTTGCTGACGTTCATAGGCTGCTTCCAATTGAGCTTTCTTCATTGCATAGACAGATTGGAAATTGTCATAATCACCTGCATAGCGAACCAGATCTTGATTTTCAACATGGTAGACAATGTTAATCACATCGTTTAGGAACGGAATATCGTGCGAAATGAGGACAAAGGCATTTTCATATTCTTGAAGATAGCGTTTAAGCCAGGCAATGTGTTCAGCATCCAAATAGTTGGTTGGCTCATCAAGAAGCAAGATATCTGGTTTTTCAAGTAATAACTTAGCCAAGAGAATCTTGGTACGTTGACCACCTGAAAGGTCCGTTACATCTGTATCCATACCAAAATCCATGACACCTAGTGCACGGGCAACCTCATCAATCTTAGCATCTAGTGTATAGAAATCACGAGTTTCCAAACGATCCTGAAGCTCACCTACTTCTTCCATCAGAGCATCAACGTCGGCTCCTTCATCAGCCATAGACATGTAAATCTCGTTGATGCGTTCTTCAGTTTTAAAGAGCTCATCAAAAGCCGTACGAAGGACATCACGAACGGTCATCCCCTTTTCAAGAACAGCATGCTGATCCAAGTAACCCGCTGTAACGTACTTAGACCACTCTACCTTACCTTCATCTGGCTGCAATTTCCCAGTAACGATAGACATGAAGGTTGATTTCCCTTCACCATTAGCACCGACAAGACCGATATGCTCACCTTTGAGCAAACGGAATGAGACATTTTCAAAAATAGCACGGTCACCAAATCCGTGACTAAGATTTTTGACTTCTAAAATAGACATAGCATATCTGGGCTAAAACAGTCTTCAGCCCTTTCCTTTCTTGACATTAACTCTACTATTTTACCATTTTTTAGTGAAAATTTGGACCTATGCTTCTGGAAAATTAAAAAGAAAAAGCAGGACCAACCTGCTAACTCTTTAGTTTCTCTGTAAAATACGTTTAAAGACAGGATATAGGAGAGGAACTGCAATAATAGTCACTACTGATGTTCCAAAGGTTCCCCCTATTTTAGTAAGTGCCAATACCATGGCAGCATTTACTGGTAAACCCGCAACGACACTATTAATAATCGTATACTTAATAAAATTCAAAATAATTTTGGTTACTGCAGCTATAACTCCAATGATTATGATATTAGCCATTTTGTCATTTGATTTTAGTAGCTTTTCAAAAACAAGATAGAGCACCAGACAGACAATCAAGGATTCTAAAATAGTAATCCAGACCTCAGCAGCATAACCATTGAGAATATCAAACAGTCCTAACCCTACTGTTGCGACTAGCGCACCTTTTCTGGCACCGAAAATCAAAACAGCAATCACAACTAGGGCATTTCCCAAATGGACAAATTGAGGTCCAAAAGGAATACGAATAAACTGTACACTCACAATAATTAAAGCTGCATACAAACTTAAGATAACTAATTCACGTGTTTTATCACTTTTCATTTTTCTCCTCCAATAGGGCATTAAAACCACTAAATAATAAACCAATATGAGGCTCATAGCATAGGCCGTATTTTAAAGGACGACCATCGGACAGTGTTGATGAAAGAACTCTATCCATGACATCCAAGGCCAAATCACAAACCTTTAGTAAATCTAGGTTATAAAAGTAACCAGCTGATAAGATTGCCGTTAGTAAATCTCCACTACCATAAAAATGAGATTGATAACTTTTCCTCATAAGATAAGCCGTTTCATTAGTCTCTTTATCAAAATAAGCCAAACCCATTTTTTCTGTCTCAAAAGAGATACCTGTCACAATAACTTTCCGAGGGCCAAGCTTGGTCAAATCTCTCAAAAGCTTTTCAACAGTGACTTTATCATAGGAACCTGCTTCAAGATATGGAGTATCCGTCAACAAGGCAGCTTCTGTCAGATTGGGAATGATGACATCTGCTTGTTGACAGAAATCTTTCATGGCTTCTACATAGTTTCTATCAAAACCTTGATAGAGACGGCCATTGTCAGCCATAATAGGATCAACAAATAGAGGTATCTCTTTATCGCGAGCTAATTGACCTACAAGTTTTAGTTCTTCTTCTGACTTAAAATAACCACTCACAAGGCCATCTACTTTAAAATCCAAGTGCTCCCACTGCTTACAAAACCCTTTTAGGTCATCTGTAAGGTCCCGTACATAAATATTATTAAAGTCCCCTGTATGCGAAGATAAAAGAACCGTTGGCAAGGGAAGGACTTCAGTTTGACAGGCTGACATGATAGGGAGGCTACTAGTCAAAGCAACCTTACCTAGACCAACGAGGTCATTGGCAACAATTACTTTGGTCATCTATTTCCCTTCCCAAGTCTTTTTAAACTGTTTAACAAAGCTTGTGTGGAAATAAATGTAATAGGCCACTCCTAAACCAAGAATAGCAGCTACAAGGTCAAATGGAATCTTCATAATAGCATAAGCTGGCGTACCATAGATAAAGGCTCTTCCTAAGCCATAACCTACTAGATCAATAATAGCCCCAAGCAAGAGACCTAAAGATGCCCTAGATTTGCTCAATTCTCCTAAACGCCCTCCAACAATGAGTGCAATAGCAAGAACTTGAAGGCTGTGTGTTACTAGAGTTACCCACATAGGAAGAGGGTAAAAAAGAAAATCTCCAATAAAGGAACCTACTCCCGCAATAATAACTGCTTCTGTAGGTGGGAAAATTAAACCAACTAGGAAAATAACAATCCCGTTAAAATAGAAATGACCTCCTGGCACAGGAATAGATAAGAGACTCGAACTCAAAATAATGACAAGTGCCATGAAAAATGCAGAAATGGTTAAACGTTTTGCTGACATACCTAAAACTCCTTAGTCAATAAATATAGTATAAGTTTATGAAAATTCTGACGATTAAACAAGATAGTATTTTCATTACTGTATGGGTACAGATTTTGAGCAATAAAAAAACCACACGTTCGTGTGGTGATCAAACTTATTGAGCTTTTTTATCAAAATATTTGACAGGTGCCTTTTCAAGATTTTGTAGTGAAAGTTTGGCTGTCGCGTTTGCCTCAGTACCGTAATCAGAGAAATCAATGTTAAGATCATGATCAAAATCCGCAACGGCATAGTCAACAACGATTTCTTTAACTTCCTTAGGAGCAATCTTGGTCTTATTTGCAATCTTATCTCGATCATCATCTTTAGAAAAGACCAATGTAGCAACCTTCAATTCTTCCTTCTCTTGTTTCACATCAAGGACCACCTTCATCAAAAGAGTGTAGGCATTCATAGTTTCTTTACTTGAGTTGCTAAGTTTATAGTGAACGCGTACAGCTTTTTGACCTTCCGGTGATTCGATTTTAGTTGCAGAAAGAACTTGTACACTAGCATCTTGTCCTGTAAATAGCATTTTGTTTTTATCGTAGGTCCAAGTAGGCTCTTTCTCTGGTGTGCAAGCTGACAAACCGATAATGGTTAAGCATGCAAGAGCCAGAAGTCCTAAGATTTTCTTAAAAGTCATTCTTACAATCTCCTTAAACTTGTTTGGGATGGAAATTTAGTATTTCCTAATAACCTTTTTATTATGTCAAAATCTAATAATCTTGTCAAATGTCTCCAGACATCTTGCTCTCAGAGGACAAGTAGGGTACAATAAGGAAAAATCTGTAAGGGGTCAGTTATGAGTATTTATCAAGATATTGTCGAGACCATCATCAAAGATATCCAAAATGGGACTTTGAAAAAAGGGAGTAAGCTCCCCTCTATTCGTCAACTAAGCCAGACTTATGCCTGTAGTAAGGACACAGCCCAAAGAGCACTCTTGGAACTAAAGTATCAAAACTATATTTACGCCGTACCCAAAAGTGGCTATTACGTCCTCGAAGGTCGCAATGAAGTCGATAATAAGGTTCTTCTTAACCTTAACGACTACAATCAATTGGCCTACGAGGATTTTAAGCTGTGTTTAGATGAAAGTTTGGCGGGTCATCAAGACTATCTCTTCAACTATTATCATGAACAAGCCGGACTCAAAGATTTGCTTGAATCCTTAAAGAGTCGATTAATAGCTGACGATATTTATGTCAATTCGGATCAGATTGTCATAACCTCAGGAAGTCAACAGGCCCTCTACATCCTTTCACAGATGGATTTTGGTAATGGGGGCTACAAAATTCTCTTAGAACAACCTACCTATCATCGCATGAACCAGCTCGTCAACCGTCAGAATCTAGCTTACGAGACGATTAACCGTGGTTTTGATGGTTTAGATTTTGACCGCTTGGAAGAGTACTTTACATCTGGACAGATTAAGTTCTTCTATACCATCAGTCGTTACTCCAACCCTCTTGGATTAAGCTATTCTGCCAGTGAAAAAGAAAAGCTAGCCCAACTTGCCAATCAGTACAATGTTTATATCGTCGAGGATGACTATATGGGAGACTTTAGCGATAGTAAAAATCTCCCGATTCACTACTATGACACCCAAAATCAGACCATCTACATCAAATCCTTTTCCATGGCTCTTTTTCCAGGTTTACGTCTAGGTAGCCTTGTCTTACCTCCTAATCTTAAGCCTACCTTTTTGAGCCACAAGGGACTTATTGACTATGATACCAATCTCATCATGCAAAAAGCACTTTCCGTTTATCTCGAAAATGGCATGTTCCAAAAAAACATTAAGAAACTTGGTGACCTCTTTCAACAAAACATGGCTAAAAGTCAAGCAATCATTGACAAATCTAAGGTTAGCATTCCTTATCAGATTTCTCCTAGACATGTGACTTGGCAACTTCCTAAGGAGTTTTCACTCGAAAAATTCAAAGCCCACAAGCAGATTCGCTTTTTAGAATCCTCCTTTATTAGACCAACTTCTGAAACTTATCTGCAAGTAGGTCATGGACAGGAACTGGAATCCTTTATAAAACTTTTAAAAAAGACAAAGTGACAATTAGACACAAAAAAAGCCATCGCTTGATGGCTTTTCTTATTTAGTCTGCTCAAAGCGTAGGTGGACAATGACCTTGTCACCATAACCGTTACGCTCCAAATCTCGTTGCAAACGGTATGAAATATAATGCTCAGCAATATTAATAAAGCCTGCTTCCATGAGACGATTTTCAACCAATGACTGAATCATGTTAATGGTTGGGCGTTCCACCTGAGCATCTTGAAGATCAAGCACTACTTTTTTCGTAACTTGAGCAAGGTTTTGGCGCCAAGTATCATCAAGAACATACACAGTCTGTGCTGCTTTTAAGATGGCTTGGTAAATTTTATCAGGATCAAATTCAGCAACTTGACCATTACGTTTAATAATTTGCATGGCTACCCTCTTTTCATGGCTTTTTCTTTTATTATGCAGAGAATTTACATATTTGTCAAGTGCAAATCCCTGAAAGAGCTATCCAGACTGCTTATTCCCAGAATTTAGAAATGTAAACTGGTTTGCCATGTTTATCAAAGGATAGGGTTGCCGTGTAGGACTCTGACTTATGATGCCGCATATAATTAGCGATTCTCTTATCACCATTTATCAGGTGAATGTCATAAGTCTGCCCGTCAGAGCTTACAAAGTGAGCATTAATCCTAGCACTACTCGTTTTTGTCCCAACATGACTAATATCTATTTGTTCAACTTGACCATCAATGGTTTTAGCTATAGGGCCTCTATAGTCTTTGTAAATAGTGACGGTAGCCAAAACATCATCAACTAAAACATAGGTCATTCCGAAAACGAACAAATAAACTATTGGAATGACAATGAAAGATAATTTAGTTTTGCGGAACGTTTCTTTATGCCAAGCCCAAATATCCCGAGGTGACATGGTTAAAAATTTTTTAAAATATTGATGAACGAATAACCTGTAGACTAATAATACAAATATTACTTGCCCCAAGGGATAAGCAAAACTGGGTAAACCATCAATCAGAACATTGACTTTATCAGATTCAAAAGTGTAATGTCCCCATACCCCGTCAAAGAACTCTAAAAACAAATTATCTCCTTTATGTAATATCGTCTAATCACTTAAAAATCCATCTTCTCAGATGGATTTTCTAATGATTAACGTACTTCTGCTTCGACCTTTTCAGTGAGAGCTTTAGTAATTTTTTCCATGTATTTGGCAACTTCTTCGTCTGTAAGGTTGTCATTTGGATTTTGGAAGGTAAGGCTATAAGCCATTGATTTCATTCCCGAACCAAGTTTTTCACCTGCATAAACGTCAAAGAGTTTAACGGCAACCAAGCGTTTCACTCCAGCAGAGTTAATAGCATCCAGAACTTCTTGATGGGTGATGTCAGCCTTAAGAAGAAGGGCGATATCACGTGATACTGCAGGGAATTTTGTGATTTCAACAAATGGTTGATCTGGTTGCAAGGCAGCTTCTACAGCACTAAGGTTAATTTCAGCCACATAAGTCTCAGGAATGCCATAGTTTTTGGCAGTTTGTGGGTGAACTTGACCAAGGAATCCAATAGTTTGACCATTAAGTACAATAGCAGCTGTACGACCTGGGTGCATACTTGCTAGGTCTTTTGTTGGTACATAGTCAACTGAAACTTCAAGTTTATCAAAGAGTGCTTCAACAATACCTTTGGCATAGAAGAAATCAACTGGCGTTGCTTTGGTTTGGAAATCTTTTTCAGCTACAAGACCAGAAATAGCGAAGGCAAAGGTATTGATTTCATTTGGCAATTCCTCTTTTGGATTACCCTTTTGTTCAAAGACCTTACCGATTTCGTAAATAGCAACGTTACTATTCTTACGGTTAACATTGTAAGCAACCGTATCAAGCATGCCAGAAACCATATTCTGACGGAGAGCTGAACGGTCAACAGTCATTGGCCACATCAACTCAGTCAAATTACTTGGTGTCGCAGCAAATTCAACGGCTTTTTCAGGTGTTGTCAAAGCATATGAGATGATTTCAGTCAATCCAGCACCTTCAGCAATGCTACGAACCTTACGGCGAAGTGCTTGTGTTTCAGTCAATTCACCGGCCGTTCCTGCTGCTTCTGGAAGTGTCGTAGGCAATTTTTCATAGCCGTAGATACGTGCAATTTCCTCAACCAGGTCTGCTTGGATACTGATATCCCAACGACGACGTGGTACAGATACTGTGAATTTATCGGCATCACCTGTCAATCCAAAACCAAGTTTCGCAAAGACATCTTCAATATCTGCAAAAGTCAATTCTGTACCAAGGCGAACATTCACATAGTCAAGACTTGTAGAAACTTGAACTGGCTCTGTGTCAACAGATCCCGCTTGAACACGGCCTGCAAGTACCGTTCCATTTGCCAATTCTTGCAACATTGCTGCAGCAAAATCAAGGGCTTCAAGGACAGTATCATTATTGATACCTTTTTCAAAACGTGATGATGATTCTGAACGAAGGTTGAGACGGCTACTTGTCTTACGAATTGATTTACCATCAAATACAGCAGCTTCGAGAACAACATTTTTAGAATTGTTGTCAATTTCAGTTGAAGCGCCACCCATAACACCTGCGAGAGCAACTGGTTTGTCAGCAACTGTAATAACAATATCTTCAGCAGTCAATTCACGGTCTTCACCATCGAGAGTCACCAATTTTTCACCCTCACGGGCATCACGGGCAACGATTCGTGAATCTTCAAATTTGTCCAAATCAAAGGCGTGCATTGGTTGTCCAAAGTAAAGAAGAACATAGTTTGTCACATCTACCACATTGTTGATTGGACGGATACCAGCATTCATAAGAAGATTTTGTAACCATTGTGGACTTGGTTGAACAGTAACATTCTCAACCACACGGCTAGCATAAGTAGCCACTTTATCACTTTCGATGGCTACTGAAATCTTATCAGAAGCTGGTTTGCTGTCTTCAGTAACCGTTTTTTCTGGGAAGTGAACAGATTTTCCATAGATTGCAGCAACTTCATGTGCCACACCACGCATAGAAAGAGCATCCGCACGGTTAGGTGTGATTGACAATTCGATGATTTCATCATCAAGGTCAAGATATGGGAAAATGCTATCGCCAGGAACGGCATCTTCTGGCAAAATTTGGATACCATCCGCAAATTCCTTAGGAATAATGCTATCTGGAAGTCCAAGCTCTGCCAAAGAACAGATCATCCCGAGAGATTCCATGCCGCGAATCTTACCTTTTTTGATTTTGTAATTGTCTGCAATACGGGCACCAGGAATGGCAACAATTACCTTGATGCCAGCAGTGACATTTGGAGCACCACAAACAATTTGACGTGGACCTTCAGCATCTCCTGTATCTACTTGACACAAGTGCAAATGTGTTTCAGGCACATCTTCACATGACAAGACATGACCAACAACCAATTTAGACAAGCCTTCAGCAGGTGTTTCAACACCTTCCACTTCAATACCTGTCGTCGACATTTTTTCAGCGAGTTCAGCAGTGGTAACATCCACATCAACCAACTCTTTTAACCATTTATAACTAACTAGCATAATAATGATATTAAGACCGTGTCCTTGCACAGCAAGGACCAAAGTGACAAGATTTTAGGAAGTCGCCTGAAATCCTAATTTCAGTAGCGACTTATCTAAATCTCGAACTTTGAGGTCGTATTCAAATCCTTTCTGTAAAATTATCAGTTCAACTGATAAATGAGAGAAGAATTTAAACCTCTACTTAGGGCGGGTTCAAATCCTTTCTGTAATTTAGGAATATGTATAGCTGATATAAGAGGAAGACGAACTGATACGTTTAATCGCCTTATAAAATCCTCTCTATCAACTGAATAATCGGTTTATAGTTTTAATTTAAGCAACCAGTCACGGTCTACTTTACCGTCACCAACTGGAAAATCGTGTTCTGCAAATTTTTCAAAGCCATATTTATCGTAAAATATCTGTGCTTTAAAATTCCTTTCCCAAACATCCAACCAGGCCCAATCACAAGCAAGTTCACGAGCTTCTTGTAAAGCAAACTCAAATAATTGCTTACCCAAGCCCATGCCTTGGAAGGCCTGACTGATATAAATACGCTGAATTTGAAAGGCATTGTCCAGGTGCTGCTCTGTTTGGGCAGAACCAACATTGGTCTTTAGAAAACCTGCCTTTTCACCATCAACGAGAATGAAAAAGTATCGCGATTCTTCATGAGTGATTTCATCTAAGAGAACTTCTTCAGAAAGTGCGGTGTCGAAGTAACCTTGCAACTGGGCCTCGGTATTATCATGAGCAAAAGTTTCTCTAAAGGTATCTTCGGAGATAACTTTTAATTCTGCTACTTCTTCCGGAAGAACCTTACGAATAACTACTGACATGATAACCTCCTAAACCTTATTTAAACTGTTCTGAGAAACGAACATCTCCTTGATAGAAACCACGGATGTCGTTGATACCATAACGAAGCATGGCAATACGTTCTTGACCAAGACCAAAGGCGAAACCTGAATATTCTTCAGAATCAACACCTGACATCTCAAGCACTTGTGGGTGAACCATACCAGCACCAAGGATCTCAATCCAACCTGTCTTTTTACATACGTTACATCCTTTACCTCCACACTTGAAGCATGACACGTCAACCTCAACTGAAGGTTCAGTGAATGGGAAGTAAGAAGGACGCAAACGGATTTGACGTTCTGCACCAAACATTTTTTGAATAATCATCTCAAGCGTTCCCTTAAGATCACCCATTGAAATGTTCTTACCAACAACCAAACCTTCGATTTGGTGGAACTGGTGGCTGTGAGTCGCATCATCGGTATCACGACGGAAAACACGTCCTGGTGAGATCATCTTAAGAGGACCTTTAGAAAAATCGTGTTTATCAAGTGTACGAGCTTGAACAGGACTTGTGTGAGTACGAAGCAAAATTTCTTCCGTAATATAGAAAGTATCTTGCATGTCGCGCGCTGGATGGTCCTTAGGCAAGTTCATACGTTCAAAGTTATAGTAATCTGTTTCAACTTCAAAACCATCAACGATTTGGAAGCCCATCCCCAAGAAAATGTCTTCGATTTCCTCAGCTGTTTGGCTAAGAATATGACGGTTACCAAGTTTGACTTGGCGTCCTGGAAGAGTTACGTCAAGACTTTCAGAGTCAAGTTGTGCTTGAATTTTAGCGGCTTCGACAATTTTAGCGGCTTCATCTAAAGCTTCAGTCAAAACGTCACGAACTTCGTTGACCATTTTACCAACTTTAGGGCGTTCTTCATTAGGAAGGTCCTTAAGTCCCTTCAAAAGGTCCGTTAAAGAGCCCTTTTTACCCAAAACTGCAACACGCAATTCTTGTAATTCTTTAGAGTGCTCACCACGCATTTCAGCCAATTTAGCCTGCGTTGATGTTTTCAACTCTTGCAATTGTGTTTGTAAATCCATGAGATTCCTTTCTGATGTAACAATTTCGAATCGCAAACAAAAAACCACATGCCAAAACTCCAACCCGGAGCGTTGACACGCGGTACCATCCGTTTTTTATCTGGTTACCCAGACCTTGATTCGTCAGTCGTCTTCATGAGTGAATTCACCAAACTTCCCTTGAGGAGGCTTCCAGTCCATGGCCCCCAATCCCTGTCAATTTCCATAAGGTTACTAGTCTCTACGACTTCTATTCAATTACCATTTATTTTACCAAAAAAGCAAAAAGCTTTCAAGAGCTGACAAAGAAACCTTTAGTTAATACCAAATTAAAATTATGTCTAAGATAATTGACATATCCATAGGAACTTGCTACAATTATGTCAGATAAAGTTGACATAATTAATAAATTGCAACTTACAGCAACGCATTAACTTGTCTTTCAGAAGGAGGCCCATTATGAATCATGTCAGGGAATTTAGAAAAAATATGGGGCTTTCGCAACTAGAACTCGCAAAGTCTATTGGTGTTTCCCGACAGACCATTAACATGATCGAAAATAACAAATATAACCCAACACTGGAGCTCTGTCTAAATCTAGCTAAGGCACTAAACACAGATCTTAACAGTCTCTTTTGGGATGGAAATAAGGTATAAAGATAAAAGCTAGAAAGAGGTAAATCATGAACAAAGAAACTTTCACTGACAAACTAATTAAACGTTTTTATGGTATCACAGGTCCTTTAGATGAACAAAAGCGCCAACAGGTTGATCGAATGGGTAACATAGCTTTCGTAGTTCTTTTCTTTACCTTACTTTGTGGTAATTGTATTGCCTTTCTTATAGGCTTTAAGTACCCTGAACTTGTGGCCCGTATTTATCCTATCCTCCTCTTGATTATCATTCTGTTAGTTAGCAGCATCCTTACTTATAAGTTAAAGATAAGTGCTGTTAATGCTTTTGACGAGGAAGAACTGACTGAGAAAGAGAAAAAACAACTTAAGCACGTGGGGCTTAAGTCAGGTTTATACTTTGGGATTAGCATGTTCTTAGGCATGCCCCTAGTTCACTTCTTAGTTGACAATAAAGACTATTTGACAGAATTATTCTCAATCCATAATATGCTATCAGGCATTTTTGAAGCTATCCTTTTTGGGGCTATCATGCAGGGCTTGGTCAATGCTGGTATCAAACAAGCCAAATCTCAAGCTGAGAAAGGTGACCAATAAACTAAAAAGACAAAGAAAAATCCAGGTTTCCCAGCCTGGATTTTTCGCTCGAAAGAAGACTTCTTAGACTTGTTTACTCGAAGCCTAAAATGTGTCCAGAAAATCGTATCTTAACACATACACTATAACTAACTTCAAAAAACACCATATCCCCATATGACATTTCCTTAAATATTGTAACATGTCAGTGTGAAATGACAAGTCGTCCTCTTTCTCATAAACCCTAAAATCCTAATCATAGCCTTTGTTAAGCCATTTTACGCAATCGATTGCGTAATTTTGAAAGCGCAAACTTTATTTTTTTCTGAAAGTCTTTACAAATTTTTTGAGACTATGAAAAAAGATAGTGATAAAGCTATCAACTATCTTTCATGAAAATATAATCTATTTTTAGTCTAAATCAAGGTCTTTCAGTTTGACTGAAACGATTTTCGAGACACCTGATTCCTGCATGGTTACTCCATAAATAGAGTCTGCTGCAGACATAGTTCCCTTACGGTGGGTAACTACGATAAATTGACTTGACTTGTCAAAACGATTAAGGTAGTCACCGAAGCGTTTAACATTGGCTTCATCCAAAGCCGCTTCTACTTCGTCTAGGATAACAAATGGAATAGTCTTAACACGAATGATGGCAAAGAGAAGGGCCAGAGCTGACAAAGCCTTCTCACCACCAGACATAAGGTTAAGCGATTGAATTTTCTTACCTGGTGGCTGAACTGAAATTTCTACTCCAGCCTCTAGGAGATTGTCTGAGGTCAAAATCAAGTCAGCTGAACCTCCACCGAACATCTGCGTAAAGGTTTGTTTAAAGCTTTCTCGGATAGACTCAAAGGTTGCTTTAAAGCGTGATTTCACTTCATCATCCATGTCATTAATGGTATTCAGAAGGAGACTCTTGGCTTCGAGCAAATCATCCTTTTGACCGTTCAAGAAATCTAGACGTTGCTTAACCTCTTCAAATTGGGCAATAGCATCCACATTGACTGGACCCAAAGCTTTAATCGAACGCTCAAGACCTTGCAAATTCTGGCGGGTTTGTTCGACATTGTCAAGAGAGCTAGCCTGACTTTTGGCAACTTCAAGTGTCATCTGGTAATCTTCAGCCAACTGAGTAGCAAACTTACGAAGTGATTGACTAATCTGACTTTCACGCTCTTCCAGACGAGTCTGTTGACGAATTAAGTCCTCGTTACGATTACCAGCTTTAGCCAAACGCTCCTCCAAGTCATCCAACTGACCTTCGTAATCTTGCACCTGAATCTTGGCACGGACAAGGGCTTGTTCCAAATCCTCTTTACGTTGAACAGCCTCTTTATGCTGCGCTTGCAGATGGGGAAGACGGTCAGTTTGGTCTTCATCAACCTGGTTGTTAAGGAGTGCCTTAAGACTATCCGATTCTTGCATTAACTCAGATAAGTCGGCTTGAAGACGATTGCTCTCTGTCTTCGCAAAACGCAATTCTGCCTGCAAGTCACGTTCCTTCAACTGAAGTTCAGATTGCTTGTCTAGGAGCACCTGTTTTTGTTGACCAAGAGCATCTTTGTCTTCCTTAATGGCCTCAATACGGTCGTTAATGGCCTCACGCTTGGATGCAATTTGTGCTAACTCAGCTTTAAGTTGCTCAGCCTTATCTTGCAGATTTGCACCTTCAGATCCCTGAGAATCCTGTTTGAAACTATCTACTAAGACTTGATTTTTCTCTACATCTGACAAGGCTTGTTGATGTTCTAAGCCTAGTTTTTGCTCTTGCAGACGAGCATTCTCACCATCTACCTTAAGATTTTCTAGCTCTTTCTGTAGAGTCTTACGTTTAACCTTAAGGGCTTCAACTTTGGCTTCACTATCACTTAATTGAGCCTTAATCTGGTTAATTTCAGCAGTCAATGCATCTAGTTCAGGCTTGATAAAGAGACTATTATTTTGTTTGTTGGTACCACCAGCAAAGGCACCACCTGGACGAATCTCAGAGCCATCAAGAGTAACCATACGCACTTGGAAACGAACCGCTCGAGCCGCCTTATTGGCATTGTCAATGGTATCAAAGATTGCCGTAACCCCAAGGAGGTTTTGGAAAATATTAGATAAGCGGTCCTCATAGGTAACCAAATCGGAAGCCATACCTATAAAACCTGGTGCATTGGCAAGACTTTGAGCAAATTGTCCATTAAGTTGACGTGGCTTAATAGTGGTCAAAGGCAAGAAGGTCGCACGTCCCTGACGATTTCGTTTCAAGTAGTCAATCGAACGCTTAGCAGCCGCTTCGTCCTCAACAATAATGTTTTGCCCGCTAGCTCCCATAGCAATCTCAAGAGCCGTCTGATAACGCGTGTCAAAGGTTAAGTGTTCACTGACTGCGCCAATAATTCCCTGAATGGATTGGGCATTTTGAAGGACAGCCTTCACCCCTGCATAGAAATTAGAATGATTTTTCTGGATAGATTCTAGACTTTGACGACGGGCATCTTTACTTTTAAGATAATCCATGAGGTCAAACATCTGCTTTTGAGCCTCTTGGTAGTCCTTATCAAGAGCTTGATAAGCCTGAGCCTTTTCTTTGTAACTAGCTAAGAGGCTTTGAAGACTCGCTTGGGCTGCTTGATAAGCTTTTTGGGCTTCGCTAGCCACTTCCTGAGCGGAAAGTAAATCCGCTTGAGCTTGTTTATATTCTTCAGCTTGTGCCTCAAGAGCTTGTGTCTGACTGTCCATGTCGTGAGTGACCTGAGTCAAACTGTTGGAAACTTTGGCTTCCTCCTGCATCAGACCAACATAGTCCTCACGTAAACGTTCAATAAGTGTATCTGGATCATCAGAAAATTGCTCTAGTTCTTTTTGAATAGCAATCAGCTCTTGAGCAAGGCTATCCAACTCAGCATTCAATTCAACTTGGCCTTGATTAACCTTATCAAGGGATGCTCTTGCCTCTGCTTTCAAATGCTCTAGCTCACTGAGACGAGCTTCATTTTCTTCTTTTTTCTCTGAACGCTGCTGACTCTCCATGGTATAAAGATCAATTTGACGCTCAAAGTCACTAATAAGTCGTGTGACATCCACTAAGGTTTGTTGGTCAGAAGAAATTTGTTCTGAAATTTGGTGACGTTTTTGCTTGAGTTCTTGGTTCTCCGTCTCTAAACGATGACGTTCTTCATAGTAGCTGGTTAATTTGTCCTTGACCTCTGCCAAATCTTCTTGCGTTTGGGTCAAGTCAGATTTGCCAACTTCAATATCATGGACCAAAAGATTAAGCTGTGTCTGTCTACGCTCTTCATCTAATTCCAAGTAACGTTTGGCTGTGGCTGCTTGTTTTTCAAGGGGTTTAACCTGACCATCTAGCTCATAGATGATATCTTCCAAACGATCAAGATTATCCTGAGTTTGATTAAGCTTGCTTTCCGTTTCTTTCTTACGTGTTTTATATTTGAGAACACCTGCGGCTTCTTCGAAAATAGCACGGCGCTCTTCAGGCTTGGCATTAAAAATAGCCTCAACACGACCTTGAGAAATAATGGAAAAAGAATCACGGCCGAGACCTGTATCCATGAAGAGGTCATGAATATCACGTAGACGAACCTTACGACCATCAATCAAGTAATCATTGTCACCGTTTCGATAAATATGTCGCTCCACACGAATGGTTTCACCAGCACCCGCGATAAAACCATCACTGTTATCAAGTGTGACCGCTACTTCCGCATAGTTGAGAGCCTTACGAACCTCTGTTCCTGCAAAAATAACGTCAGGCATCTTGCCCCCACGCAAGCTCTTGGCAGATGATTCACCCAGTGCCCAGCGCAGACTCTCTGTAATATTTGATTTTCCCGATCCATTTGGACCTACAACGGCTGTTACTCCCTTGTCAAAGATGACTTGCGTCTTATCCGCAAAGGATTTAAAGCCCTGCATTTCAATTGATTTCAAATACATGCTTAATTTCCTAGTTGTTCAAGGGCAGCCTTTGCCGCTGCCTGTTCAGCTAATTTCTTAGATTTTCCAAGACCTGTGCTGAGTTCCTTACCATCAACAGCTACCTGCATAGTAAATTCTTTGGCATGAGCTGGTCCAGACTCGTCGATAACAGTATAAGTAATATCAACCGTACCATTGACCTGAAGACGCTCTTGCAAGGCTGTCTTATAGTCCGTGACGCGGTCAAAATTTCCCTTTTCAACCTGAGGAATCATGACCTGATTTAAGAATTTCTCAACAGCAGGCAAGCCTTGATCCAGATAAAGGGCACCGAGGAAGGCCTCCCAGAGGTCACCTAGGATAGTGGCACGTTCACGCCCACCGGATTTTTCTTCCCCTTTACCAAGACGAATATACTGCTCGAATCCGCAAGCCTTTGTAAAACCTGCCAAACTTTCTTCACGAACGATAGTACTACGCATCTTAGACATTTCCCCCTCTGGCTTGTTAGGGTAGCGATTGTAAAGATAAACAGAAATGACTAATTGCAGAGCCGCGTCTCCTAAAAATTCCAAACGTTCATTATGTGAAATGTTTAGGAGGCGGTGCTCATTGGCATATGAGGTATGGGTAAATGCTGTTTCTAAGAGCTCTTTTTGGCTAAAAACAATACCAAAATCCTGCTCAAGTTTTTGTTCAAGTTGATTCATAAAACTTCCTTTCTTTTTAAGCACACTAACTCTAATTATATCAAAAAAAGCAAATTTTCATGATAGAAAACTGCTTTTAGAGCCTATATCCCTGATTTTTGTGAGATTTAACCTATTCGACTAAAAAAAGCTGAGCAAGCTGCTCAACTTCATTTTCTTAATAATCTGGACGAACAACACCTGTAACTGTCTCACGTGTTGCTTCGACATCTTCTTCAAGGACAACCTTGATGATACGCTTGGCTTCTTCTGAAGTACATGCAACCAATGGCAAACGAAGTGGTCCAACTTCGAAACCAAGATGGTTAAGAACAGCCTTAACAGGTGCAGGGCTTGGTACTGAGAAGAGAGCGTTAACTTTAGGAATGAATTTACGTTGGATAGCTGCTGCTGTCTTGAGGTCACTATTTTCAATAGCTTCAAGCATGGCATGCATCTCATCACCGTTTGTATGAGAGGCTACTGAGATGACACCGTTAGCACCAAGGTTCATAGCGTGGAAGGCATCCCCATCTTCACCGGTATAAACCAAGAAATCTTCAGGTTTGTGCTCGATAAGGTAGGCCATATTAGCAAGGCTGGTACATTCTTTAACACCAATGATATTTGGATGTTCAGCCAAACGAAGCATGGTATCAGGAGCCATTTCAACAACCACACGACCAGGGATGTTGTAGATGATAATTGGCAAATCAGAAGCATCCGCAATGGCTTTGAAATGTTGGTACATACCCTCTTGTGATGGCTTGTTGTAGTATGGCACGATAGCAAGACCTGCTGCGAAACCACCAAATTTAGCAACTTCTTTGGCAAACTCGATAGAGTCACGCGTATCGTTGGTACCGACACCAGCAATCAGTGGCACACGACCATTGACAATATTTTGAACAGCTGCAAAAAGTTCCAACTCCTCATCGTGAGTAAGCGTTGGACTTTCAGCCGTTGTTCCTGCCAAAAGAAGAGCTTCTGTATGGTGAGCCAATAGATGCTCAATCAATTCTGGAAGAACATCATAGTTAATAGATCCATCCTCATGGAAAGGTGTAATTAGGGCTGTGATCAGTTTGACATCTCTTAATTGATCAATTGACATAGTATTCTCCTTCAACCGTTTTCTAATCCTTACCATTTTACCATAATTTTGACCAGACAGACAGATAAGTTGACAATTTTCTGAAAACGTGATGTCACATTGTTTCCAATTTTTGGTGATTCACATAAAAAACAGAGAGACATATCTCCCTGTTTAATTGAAATAAGCTATACGTTAGTATTAAAATACAATACTAAAACCTTGCTATTTCCTAAGCCATGACGCAGTGGTTGATTGGAACTACTCATGTTTTCAACATTCGTACTTCCTAATCAACTGTGCGGGGGGAGTATAAAAGCGAAGGAGAAATCAAACTCTTCGAGTTACTGATTTCTGTTTTGCTCCCTATTTCAATTCAAATTTCAATTCTGATGTTGGGCGTACAAGTCCACGTTCGTGAAGTGTTTCTGCGATTTGTACTGAGTTCCAAGCGGCACCTTTAAGGAGGTTATCTGAAACAACCCACATGTGGATACCTTTTTCAGCATCCAAGTCTTTACGGATACGTCCGACAAATGTATCACGTGAACCTACAGCATTAACGGCTTGTGGGTAGACTTGGTTAGCAACGTCGTCTTCAAGGACTGCACCTGGGAATTCTGCAATAGCAGCTTTCACTTCGTCAATTGGTGCCACTTCTTTTGTTTCAATGTAAACTGACTCTGAGTGAGCTGACAAGACTGGAATACGTACACATGTTGCTGATACGGCAATGCTATCGTCTTCCATGATTTTCTTAGTTTCGTTTGTCATCTTCATTTCTTCGTAAGTGTAGTCATTTTCAGTGAAGACGTCGATTTGAGCCAAAGCATTGAAGGCGATTGGGAAGTGTTTCTTATCGCCACCACATGGCAAGATTTCAGCTTTAACATCACGTGGGTTAACGCCGTCATTCAAAACTTCTTTCAACTCACGTTGTGTTTCAAGGATTGCTCCCATACCAGCACCTGATACGGCTTGGTAAGTTGACACGATGATACGGTCCAAGCCCCATTTTTGACGAACTGGCTCAAGGGCAACCATCATTTGAATCGTTGAACAGTTAGGGCAAGCGATAATACCGTTGTGAGCATCAAGCGCATGTGCATTGACCTCAGGTACAACCAATGGTACATCTGGGTTTTGACGGAAGTATGATGTATTATCAACGACTACTGCACCTGCTTTAACAGCGTATGGTGCATATTTAGCAGAGGTAGATCCACCAGCTGAGAAAAGTGCAATATCAACACCTTCAAAAGCGTCCTCTGTCGTTTCTTCGATGGTCACGTCTTGACCTTTAAATTGCAAGACTTTCCCTGCAGAACGTGCAGACGCAAGGTAGCGAATCTTATCAATTGGAAGTGTTGATTCTTCCAACATTTTGATCATTTGAGCACCGACGGCACCTGTAGCACCGACAACAGCAACTGTGTATCCCATAGTTAAACCTCTTTCGGAATTTTCTATCAATTTAGTTTAATGAGTCTATTATACTACGTTTAAGTCCAGTTGAAAAGGGTAAAAAAGCCAAGAATAAAGAAAAATCCCCTACCAAACGGCAAGGGATAAGAGGCATCTTTCGATGAGAGTAGCAGGTTCACACAACTACTCAAGGTCCGCTCCTGCGTTACAATTTAATGTAGACCTCCTCAGCGCAAAAGGCTCTAAAGAGCCAATCGACTCATCGCATGTTTCTATTCTAGCACAATGGGCGACAGAGTCAAGTGGTTGATTTCTACAAATACTTACTTGCTTCCCTAATGCTAAGAGGTGCCATTTGACTAGCATGTTGACCAATAAAGACACGAACCCAATCAGGATTTACCTTTGAGTAATTGCGCAAACTCCAACCAATAGCCTTGTTAATGAAAAACTCAGTCTGTCCAAAGTTATTACAAATAACCTCAGCTAAGAGGTCTGTATCTGTCCATTCTTTACGCATAAGCTGATGGTCAATGGCAATACGTCTCAACCAAAAATCCTCATCCAGACTCCATTGGCGCATGATATTCTTGGTTTCTGGATATTGAAAAGTAATCTCCCCGATAATAAGGTCTAATTGATCTATACTGTCCCACCATGATTTGGTTTGAGCCAATTCCTTTAGCTTTGGAAAATCTTCAGGCCTAAGCTCCTTCTTCTTTTTGTCCAGATAATCCATAGCAATATATTGAAACTCACGGTAGGGTTGCTGCCAACACTCTTCCACAAAAGTCCAATCAATTGGATCCTTTATGAAAGGCTTAAAATACTCTCTTTCAATTTTTTTGAGAATTGTTTTTTGAACGCCAAGAAAGCTGAATTTATTTTTCATATAGGCTTCCATGTGTGGTACCTTAGCTGGATCAGCTTGGTCTTCTAACAGTTTCAAAAGTATTTTTGCATCCATATGAGTACACCTAAATTACATCAAAGGTCCAATTAAAGATAAGAGATAACCATTCAAACGATGAACTAGAGGCATTTTAGACAAACTTTCCAAAGTGACTTCCTCTGAAAGCGCTTGGGTGTTCTCAAAATCTTGTTCAATGTTAAGCACTTCTAGATTATTATAGAGATAAACTCCATTTTCAAAATTTTGATAGAGACTACGGTAGTCTGTGTTAATAGTCCCTACAACAGCTTGTTTGGCATCAGAAAGATAAACTTTAGCATGGACAAAACCTGGCGTATAGCGGAAAATACGGACGCCAGCATCTAACAAGACCTTAAAATAAGTCGTCGCAATATCAAAGGCATACTGTTTATCAGGAATTCCTGGCATAATGATACGTACATCTACTCCTCGTCTGGCCGCAAATGTCATGGCTCTTACGAGTTCGTCGTCTAAAATCAGATAAGGTGTCATAATATAAACATATTCAGTGGATGTATTTAGAAGATGTAGGTAAACACTCTCTGCGACTTTGTGATAAGTCAATGGCGAATTAGCATACGGGAGAACCAAGCCCTGACTCTCTCTTTTTTGTGGCTTTTCTTGTAAATAGCGATCCATATCAGCTTTGTCTTCTACTCCAGTCACTGACCACATAGTGAGAAAGAGAGCTTTGAGAGTTTGAACCGCAGAACCATCCAAGCGAAGTGCAGTATCTTTCCAATGACCAAAACGCTCTCGTTTATTGACATACTCATCAGCAATATTAACGCCACCCGTATAAGCAACTTGACCATCAATTATTGTCATTTTTCGGTGGTCTCGGTAATTGTAATAAGTCGATAAAATTGGTTTGATTGGTGAGAAGGCCTGAGCTTTAATACCGACCTTGTGTAGCCTCTCGATATAATCATAAGACAAGGTGGTCATCTCATTCATCCCATCAAACATAACACGAACGTCAAGACCTGCCTTAGCCTTCTCCTCCAGGATGGCTAATATCTCTCCCCACATGACGCCTTCATCAATGATGAAATACTCCATGAAGATATAACGCTCTGCCTTTTTCAAATCCTCCAACAAGGCTGGGAGCATGTCGTCTCCAAGTGGGAAATAGGTGAGGACTGTGTCACTGTAAATAGGAAAATGAGCAGGACTCTGTCTTAAAAAATAAGCCAGTCTTCGAAGTTGCCTATCGCTATGGAATAGATAGTCCTCAACCTCTGGATCGGTAGCTAAATAGCCTGAAGCCTGAACTGTTGCTTCTACAAGACGCTTTTTCAAACGCCTGACACCAAAATCAGCAAAAGAAAAATAGAGCAGAGCTGTCCCAAAAATTGGGAAGAGGGAAATGATTATCATCCAAGACAGTTTGGAACGGGAGTCCATGGAACGATTGAGTAAATAAAAGAAGGCAAAGACACTCAATAAGTGTTCCCATAAAATAATGGATGGGAAATGCTCTTTCAGACTGACATAAGAAAAGATTAGGAAGGTAAGTTCAAGAATGAAAAAAAGGGAAATGGGTACCGTGCGATTAAGCAGGATTTTTTCCCATTTAGAAGGTTTCTGAGGCAATAGTCGGGTACTTGTTTCTTGGGACATATAGGCTCCTTTAGGATGAAAAAGATTGGCCTTGCATTCCGACCTCTTTCGGTGATTTATTTAGTCTTAGTGACATTCTACCATAGGTAAATGACCTGAGTAAATGACCTGAGCAATTAACCAGTATTACTGATAATCTAATAGCTTATTTTTCTATTTTTCTGACAGGACCATCTAAGGTCTTTTGCATCCAGACAATATCGTGCCATCGATCAAACTTGTAACCAACTTTTGGGAAATGAGCCACTTGGACATAACCACGTTTTTCATGCATGGCAATGCTAGCCTCGTTCGGAACAGCAATACAGGCTAAGAATCGCAAAAAGCCTCGTTTTTCAAGTTCCTCTTCGAGAGCATCATAGAGCTGGCTCCCCAAACCTCGACCACGCGCATCTTCATGCAAATAGATAGACAATTCTGTCGTCCAATCATAGGCTGTTCGAGCATAGTAGGTTGAGGCATAAGCATAACCGAGAACTTGTCCATCCTCTTCTGCTACTAAATAGGGGTATTTTTCAATCGTATTGCTGATGCGTTTTTCAAACACTTGAACACTGGGAACCTCATATTCAAAAGTAATGGCGGTCTTTTCAACATAGGGGGCATAGATTGCCTGAATAGCTTGTGCATCAGTCAAGTTGGCTAGACGAATGGTTAACATCATTTTCTCCTCCGACTTCATTATCTTTATTTTAAACTATAAAAAAAGAGGGCTCAACCCTCTTCTTACAGATAGTGATATTACATCAATGGTGCAACTAGTTTGATCAATAAACCTAGGGCCTTTTGATGGAATGGAAGATTTTTAACATCAGTCGTGCTGACTCGGTGACACTTAGCTTTTGTCGCTTGAAAATCTTCTTCAATTTCTAGTACCGAGTCAGTCCTATAGAGATAGGTCGCACACTCAAAATGATGGTATAGACTTCGGTAATCTAAATTAATGGTTCCTACAACAGCCCTACTATTATCACTTACAAAGACCTTGGCATGAATAAATCCAGGTGTGTACTCGTAGATTTTAACTCCGGATGCCAAAAGTGTTGGGTAGTAAGTCTTAGCTAGGTAGTAAACTGACTTTTTATCAGGAATGCCAGGCATAATGATACTGACGTCTACCCCACGCTCAGCCGCAAATTTCAAAGCATGCAGTAACTCACCATCTAAAATAAGATAAGGGGTCATGATATGAACAAAATCACGAGCATGGTTAAGAATATCAATATAGACATTTTCACCGACCTTATCCTTATCAAGTGGATTGTCCCCGTAAGGTACGACAAAACCAGGAGTGTCAAAGCCCTCATGTTCAACCATATAGGATGTCACATCTAGCAGTTCATGAGAGTAGGTCCACATCTGAAGAAAGAGGACTAAGAAAGTATCAACCGCTGGCCCCTCCAGCATGAGTGCAGTATCTTTCCAATGACCGAAACGCTCAATCTTGTTAATATACTCGTCAGCTAAATTAATCCCGCCTGTAAAAGCAACCTTACCATCAATCAGCAAGATTTTTCTATGGTCACGATAATTATAATAGGTAGACAAGAAAGGCGTCACTGAGGCAAAAACACGAGATTGAATGCCTATATTTTGCAAACGTTTCTTATAGTCGAAACTTAAGGTTGAAAATTCATTCATACCGTCATACAGAACTCGAACTTCCACCCCTTCTTGAACCTTCTGTTTCAAGATTGCTAGGATTTCACCCCACATTTCACCTTCACCAATGATGAAATATTCCAAGAAAATGTACTTCTCTGCTTTAAGGAGCTGTTTCTTCATTTCCTCAAACTTAGCTTCCCCACTTGGGAAATAGGTTGTCTTCGTGTGACGATATACCGGAAAATGCCCATTCACATTTTCGAGATATTGGACCAAGTTATAGTTACTTGTGTGACGCTGTTTAAGCTCTTCGAGGGCCTGATCATCTTGTTTCAAAATACCAGAACTGCGGTCAATATTGCTCTGAATAGCACGCTTCATCCCTGTGTAACCTAGATCAAGTTTCGTATAAGCCAAGAGCAAGGTTCCGATAATAGGAAAAGGCAATACAAGCAGGAGCCAAGTATTGACGGCTGTTGATTCCATATCACTCTGGAAGAGATAAATAATGGCCAAAATACGAAGGACTACTTCTGTCACCTGAAGATGGACCCTATATTGTTGCAACCATAAGTAAGACATGGCCACAACAACAAGCTGCAGTAAGATGATTAAGAAGATAATCGTAGCACGACTAAAGATTCCACGAAGAAAGCCGCGACGACTCTTATCATAAAGACGTTCAATTTTAGTTTCGTTTTTGATAGCATGACTCCTTTTCTTTTTTTGTTAATCTTATTATAACCCAATTTGTAAAATTAAGCTAGACAGAAAAAGCCATCTATGTTAGGCTCAGATAAACACCACATTTATCTGAAAAGAACTAACATATAGGACGAAATGGATTACCGAAACAAATGGATTTTACGAATGTTTCTCAAAATTATGAGGCTGGGACAAAAGTCCTAGCCTCTCAATTTGTCTTTGGATTGTCGAGAAAGACGCAGTGGTTGAGTGGGCTCTACTACACTGATTTCATCAGCTTTTACAGCCCTACTCAACTGTGCGGAGGTGGGACGACGAAATCGAATTCTAACGAATTACCGATTTCTGTCCCACTCTCAAGAAATAGAATTCCTAGGAAATCATTGAATTATCAATCACCCTACCAAGTTTTTCTGAGTTACTTGAAAAGTCTAACTTAATTTGACAATTTAGGTTCTTAAACGTCTCTAGTTAATCAACTAAAAATTATAACTAGCTGGGTGTTATCTAATCTCCCCTCATTTTTAAGTTTTTATCATTTTTGATATAATGGTAGAGAATGAAAGGAGACTTTATGTCAACTAAAAATTTAACGCCGGTCTTAAAAACCTCTTTTGTGCTACTGGCTATCCTCGTCCTTCTTGGTATTGTTATGCCTGACGGCTACCAAGTTTGGTCAGAACAACTAAGGGAAGTTATTTCAGATAAACTTGGCTGGTTTTACTTATTACTGGTCACGTCAATCGTTCTACTTTGTGGCTTTTTCCTGGTTAGTCCCGTTGGGCAAATCAAACTGGGGGAACCCAATTCGGTGCCTGAACACTCTACTATCTCTTGGATTGCCATGATATTTTCTGCTGGAATGGGAATCGGCCTTGTCTTCTACGGTGCCGCAGAGCCCTTATCCCATTATGCCATTTCAACGGTACGAGCTACCCCAGGGTCGCAGGAAGCCTTAGCCGATGCTTTCCGTTACACTTTCTTTCACTGGGGCATCCATGCCTGGGCAATATATGCTTTAATCGCCCTGGCCCTCGCCTACTTTGGTTTCCGAAAAAAAGAGAAATATCTTTTATCGGTTACCTTAAAGCCCTTGTTTGGTAAAAAAACAAACGGTATCCTTGGTAAGATCGTAGATACGATTACAGTGGTCGCTACTGTTATCGGGGTGGCAACCACTCTTGGTTTTGGGGCAGCCCAAATCAATGGGGGACTCAACTACCTCTTTGGTATTCCAAACAATGCCCTTGTGCAAGTTATTATCATCATTATCACAACCATCCTCTTTACCATTTCAGCCCTTTCTGGTCTTGGAAAAGGGGTAAAAATCTTATCAAACACCAATCTTATTTTAGCGATTGGACTACTCGCCATCACCATAATCATCGGTCCCACAGTCCAGATTTTTAATACCTTGACCGATAGTATCGGACTGTATATTTCCAATTTCTTCCGTATGAGTTTCAGTGCTGGTTCCTTTGGTCAATACAATCGTGACTGGATCAATACTTGGACGATTTTCTATTGGGCTTGGTGGATTTCTTGGTCACCATTCGTGGGAGTTTTTATTGCCAGAATTTCTAAAGGACGTAGTATCAGACAATTTCTATCCATCGTCTTATTAGCACCGACTGTATTAAGCTTTTTATGGTTTTCTACCTTTGGAACACTTTCAACGCATGTTCAATCACTTGGAAATGTAGATTTAACACAGTTTCCAAGTGAGCAGACCTTGTTTGCAACCTTCAGTCAACTGCCATTTGGTTTTATTGCCTCCGTTGTTGCCATCATCCTGATCATTACCTTCTTTATCACGTCAGCAGACTCTGCGACCTATGTGCTAGCTATGCTCTCTGATGATGGGAATCTCAAACCAAAGAATAACCTTAAAATCTTCTGGGGCGTACTCCTTGCGACTATTGCCATCGTCTTACTTCTTTCAGGGGGCTTAGTAGCCTTGCAAAATACGCTGATTATCGTAGCCTTTCCATTTTCACTCATCATGGTACTGATTATGGTTTCCCTAGTCATTGAATTGCTACACGAAAAAGACAAGATGGGACTGTCAATCACACCGACACGATACCCTAAAAAAGATCAACCCTTCAAATCTTATGAAGAATAAATAACCCAATTTGTAAAATTAAGCTAGACAGAAAAAGCCATCTATGTTAGGCTCAGATAAACACCACATTTGTCTGAAAGGAACTAAGATAAATGACCTATACTCATCTTACCACAAACGAGCTTGTAACGATAGAGGCTTACTATCAAGAAAACATAATAAAAATTAATATAAAAAGTTTCTAAAATACATATTTAGACACTTTTTGTATGCTATAATTTTCATTAACACTATAACAAAGGAGAACCAAATGAAACGTTTAAATACTCTATTTCATATTATAAAAGTTACAGGTTTTAATCAATTTTTGACAAGTTTTGTAAGTTTTATTTTTATTTCAGGAGGAATACTTTTATTAGTTGAACCTCAAATAAGTAATTACTGGGATGGACTATGGTATGCTTTTGTCACATCAACAACAGTAGGTTACGGAGATATACTAGCTACTACTCTAATCGGACGTATTACTAGCGTCTTTTTAACTGTATATGGACTTATTTTTTTTGGATGCTTATCAGCCGTAATTGTCAATTACTACAGCAAATTAAATACACCTAATAATAAAACTGACTAACATATTTCTTAGTAACTGTAAAAAATAATTCTTTCTCTGCCAATTCCAAACGGCTACAATTTCCTGACCTCGCGATACTTCTTGACTATCCTCTCCAGTCTGAACAAGATTACCATCTTCGACATCATCTAAGTCTAATTCTTTCTTGATAGTCTTGAAGAGTTTTCCAAATCCAATCTGTCGTTTCCGATAAAGTCCCTCAAACAAATCACCCGTTATCCGTTCCTTCGTCTCTTCAGGCAAGACAATCACTTGTTTGTCATTCTCTTTCTCGACATCAAATGGATTTTACTAATATTTCTCAAAATTATGAGGCTGGGACAAAAGTCCTAGCCTCTTTATTGTTTTTGGATTGTCGAGCAAGACGCAGTGGTTGAGTGGGCTCTACTACGCTGATTTCATCAGCTGTTATAGCCCTACTCAACTGTGCGGAGGTGGGACGACGAAATCGAATTCTAACGAATTACCGATTTCTGTCCCACTCTCAAGAAATAGAATTCCTAGGAAATCATTGAATTATCAATCACCCTACCAAGTTTTTCTGAGTTACTTGAAAAGTCTAACTTAATTGTTATCATTTAATTTATCTAACAGAGCCTCTGCTACTTTTTCTGGAATGCCAAGTGCTTGGATGTCCTCAACAGTAGCTTTTTGGATAGCTGTCATAGACTTGAAGTGTTTGAGAAGTTTTTGTTTGCGCTTAGGTCCAAGGCCCTCCACGCCATCAAGTTTGGAGCTGAAACTATTTTTACTACGAACTTGACGGTGGAAGGTGATAGCAAAACGGTGAACTTCATCTTGGATACGGTGAAGAAGGAAAAATTCCTCGGATTGCCGTGGCAAATCAATGACCTGCAAGGGGTCCCCAAAGAGCAATTCGTTGGTTTGGTGCTTGTCATTTTTCTGAAGCCCCGCAACTGGGATAGAAAGATTCAATTCATTGCGTAGGACATCCTTGGCCACATTGACCTGTCCTTGACCACCATCCATGATAATAAGATCTGGTGGTGTTAGCCCATCGCGTTTGACACGACTATAACGTCGACGAATGACCTCACGCATGCTGGCATAATCGTCAGGCCCTTCAACCGTCTTAATCTTGTATTTGCGGTACTCTTTTTTATTGGGTTTTCCATTCTCAAAGACGACCATGGCGGATACAGGGCTCGTTCCCATGATGTTAGAGTTATCGAAGGACTCGATGCGAACCGGTGTCGGAATTCCCATGAGTTTGCCTAGATTTTCAATGGCTCCTTGGGTCTTGGCTATATCTTTTTCAAGAAGATCAAATTTTTGAGTCAGACTGACACGGGCATTTTTCGTCGCCAGATTAACCAACTGCTTCTTCTCGCCACGTTGAGGTTTAAAGACCTTGACCTCATCTCCAACTAGAGCTTCGACAGACTCTTGATCAATGTCTCCTGGAATGAAAATCTCCTTAGGCTTGAGATGACGACTATCCAGATAAAACTGACCCATATAGGTTAGAAAATCTTCCTCAGCATCATTATAATAAGGGAACATATTGACATCACGCTGAATGAGTTTTCCTTGGCGAACAAAGAAAACCTGAACACACATCCAACCCTTGTCCACGTAGTAACCGAAGATATCACGGTCCTGCATGTCCTGACGGATAACCCTTTGCTTGGTCCTCAGCGTCGATACTGCCTCAATCAAATCACGATACTCCGCAGCACGCTCAAACTCCATCTGGTCAGACATATCCTTCATCTTGGCCTTAAGCTGATTAACGATTTTATCATCATGACCGTTTAGGAAATTCTTGACATCCTCAACCAAACCTTGCCAATAGTCCTCAGTGGTGTGACAGATGGTGTGGGCATTACATTGGCCAATATGGTAATAGAAACAGACCTTATTGGCCGGATTTTTACATTTCTTAAAGGGGAAAATACGGTCCAAAAGCTTCTTGATTTCATTGGCCGCACCAGAGTCTGGGTAAGGACCAAAATAGAGACCGCCATCCTTCTTAACCTGGCGGGTAATCAAGAGCCTTGGATAGAGCTCCTTAGTAATCTTGATAAATGGATAAGACTTGTCATCCTTGAGGCGGATGTTGAATTTAGGCATATTCTCTTGGATAAGATTAATTTCCAAAAGCAGGGCCTCAATATTGGACTCGGTTACGATAAATTCAAAGTCTGCAATCTCAGATACCAAAAGCTCCGTCTTAGTATCATGACTTCCACGAAAATAGCTACGCACACGATTTTTTAGATTTTTAGCCTTACCGACATAGATAATATTGCCGAATTTGTCCTTGTGGAGATAGCACCCCGGGTTGTTTGGGAGCAATTCCAGCTTATGTTTAATCAGATTATTCATGCTTTCATTGTAGCAAAAAAAGAGCTGAAAAGCTCTTAATAGTCATGGGTAAATACAATTTGAAAAGAGGTCTATTTGCTCAAAATCGTCAAAATTTCTTGGTAGTTTTTGACTTGATAGGTTGGAACAGCTGGAGTCTCATTAACCAAACCTTTTGGATTAAACCAAATGCTGTCAATTCCTGCATTATTACCACCTTGAATATCAGCAGTTAGACTATCACCAATCATGAGGGCCGAATCGGGATGAAAGTCATTCACCTGATCCGCAATTTTTTCAAAAAAGTCCGTAGACGGTTTGTGGGCACCCACTTCATCTGAAATGAAAATATCGTCGAAGAAAGGCAAGATGCTTGAGGCTTGCAGACGACCACGTTGGATGTAGCTAACACCATTAGTTGCTGCATAAATCTTGTGTCCGCGATTTTTAACGTTCGATAAGAAAGCATGGGCCTGAGGCAACTCCTGCCCCTGTTGGCTCAAGAAATGCTGGTAACGGCCAGCTAAGTGTCTGCCATCAACCTCCTGTCCAAAATGCTCAAAAAGACGAGAAAAGCGAGTGCGAAGCAATTCCGGCTTAGTGATTAAACCATGATTGAGATCTTCCCACATGGAACGATTCATGGGGATATAGTGATCCTTGTAAACTTTAAGATCTCGTGAAGCCACCCCAGCCCCTTCAAGAAGGTAGGTCAAAGCCAAATCTTCAGCACGGTCAAAATCTAGGAGGGTGTGGTCAAGGTCGAAAAGTAAATGCGTGTAGGTCATGGTATATCCTTTCTAACTGGAAATCTTTAGGCTCTATTTTACCACAATCCAGCTATATATAAACAAAGAAACACAAAAGGGCGACCCGCAGGCCACCCTCTCAGATTTATGAAAAATAAGTATTGCTTACTTAATAGACTGCTATTATATCCATTGAACCTTAAAGAAAGCTTAAAGTAGCTTATTTTTTTGATTCTATAGATTTTTACTTAAACAGCGAATCTCTTTAATTCGTGGTATACTGAAAATACAAGATTAATCAAACGAGGCGTGTTATGAAAAATTTAAAATTTCAATCCGTTTTTGACATCATCGGACCTGTCATGGTCGGGCCTTCCTCTAGTCATACTGCAGGAGCTGTTCGTATTGGCAAGATTGTTTCTGCCATCTTTGGTGAGACACCGACTGAGGTAGAATTTCAACTTTTTAATTCCTTTGCCAAAACCTATCGAGGTCACGGGACTGATGTGGCTCTAGTAGCTGGTATTTTAGGTATGGAAACGGACGACCCTGACATCCCACGCGCTCTGGATATCGCATACGAAAAAGGCATTAAGGTCTACTGGAAAATTAACAAGGATAGTAATGCGCCACACCCCAATACGACTCGTATCACCTTAAAAAATGCTACAAAAACCATTTCTGCCACAGGCGTTTCTATCGGTGGAGGAAATATCCAAGTAACTGAACTCAATGGTTTTGCGGTCAATCTCAAGATGAATACACCGACTCTCATCATTGTCCACCAAGACGTTCCAGGAATGATTGCCCTTGTCACAGATATTTTGTCGCGTTATGGCATCAATATCGCCCAAATGACTGTTACTCGGGAAAACGCCGGTGAAAAGGCCATTATGATTATCGAAATTGACTCGCACCAGTGTGATGAGGCCGTCACTGAAATCGCTAGAATTCCTCATCTACATAATGTCAACTTTTTCAGCTAAGAGGGGGATTGCATGTTTTACACTATTGAAGAATTAGTTCAACAAGCTGACCGAGATTACCAAGGTAATATCGCCAAACTCATGATTGCTACAGAGACAGAGCTAACTGGACGGGAACGTCCTGAAATCCTAGCTCTGATGGCTCGAAATCTTGAAGTGATGAAGGAGTCTGTTCAGGCTGGTTTGTCTCCTGAGAAATCACCAACTGGCTTAACCGGGGGAGACGCTGCCAAACTGGATGCCTATATCAAAAATGGAAAGACCTTGGCTGATTCTGCCGTCTTAGGTGCTGCTAGAAATGCCATGGCAGTCAATGAATCTAACGCCAAGATGGGCTTGGTTTGTGCCACACCAACTGCTGGATCAGCTGGTTGTCTACCTGCTGTTCTTACAACTGCTATCGAAAAACTGGGCTTAACCGAATCACAACAATTGGATTTTCTCTTTACTGCTGGTGCATTTGGCTTAGTCATCGCAAATAATGCCTCGATATCTGGTGCCGAGGGAGGCTGCCAAGCTGAAGTCGGTTCCGCCTCTGCTATGGCTGCTGCCGCTATTACAATGGCTGCTGGTGGAACACCTTTCCAAGCCAGCCAGGCCATCTGCTTTGTGCTTAAGAATATGTTGGGACTCATTTGCGACCCTGTAGCCGGATTGGTTGAGGTCCCATGTGTCAAACGTAATGCTATGGGGGCAAGCTTTGCCCTAGTAGCTGCTGACATGGCCTTGGCAGGCATCACATCAGCCATTCCAGTCGACCAGGTCGTTGATGCTATGTATCAGGTTGGTTCAGCTATGCCAACTGCCTTCCGTGAAACTGCTGAAGGTGGCTTAGCAGCAACTCCGAAAGGAAAAGCACTCGCAAAAGAAATTTTTGGGTAAGAATCAATCGACATCCGTAATTACTAATTCAACCATATAAAAGGCAAACATCTACTGAAAGATGTTTGCCTTTTTCAGATATGTCTAAACTTAAGATAGAATCTGTTGGATTTCTCGTCTGATACTATCTTTATCTAAACCATATTCCTTAAGAAGATAATCTTGTTGTCCTACTTGGCCAAAACGTTCTTTTATACCAAGTCGATAAACTGGTGTATTGACTTTGGTCGCCATCATTTCACAGATTGCACTACCTAAACCACCTATAACATTGTGGTTTTCAACAGTTAGTACTGGTTTATCTGACAGCAAAGTTTCCACTTCAGGATGAATGGGTTTAACACGAAAGAGATCAATGACACCAACCGAATAACCTTCTTTTTCCAAAGAATTCGCTACTTCTAAACAAGGTGCAACCATTATTCCAGAACAAACCAAAGTGAGGTCGTTTCCTCGTTTAAGCTCTATATACCCTTTAGAGAAATCTTCATCTCCCTTATATAGAGGGACTGGTTTTTTCCGAATCGTTCTAATATATTTTAAGCCACTCAATTGTAAAGTTTGTTGCAATACTGACTCAAATTGAACATCATCACTCACTTCAAAAACAGTAGCATTAGGTACTAAGCGAAGAAGACCAAGTTCCTCAAAAGGCATATGGGTTCCACCATTCATCTCAGCACTAACTCCAGCATCTGATCCAATAACAGTTGCACTCAATTGAGCATAGCCAAGTGAGATAAACAACTGGTCAAATACTCTCCTTGAAGCAAATGGTCCAAACGTGTGGAAATAAGGTTTAAACCCTTGGATAGATAAACCAGCAGCAAGGCCGACCATCTCTGATTCCATGATTCCACCATTAATGTATCGCATGCCAAATGCTTTCCCTAAATTATTTGTTCCCATTGAACTCGATAGATCCGCTTCTAATGCAACAACTTCCGGATGACTTTTATTAACATCAAGTAGGAAATCTCTGTACACTAGACGCATTTCTTTTGCTTCTCTTTTCATACCAGATCCTCCAGTTGCTTACGCAAGTTAAACACTGCTTTTTCTAACATTGCTCTTTGTTCATCTGAAGGGCGTAAATGATGATTAGCTGTCATAGTTTCAAGTTCAGGAACTCCTTGTCCTTTCACAGTATCTAGGACAATACATTTTGGTTGGTTAGAGGTCGAAGATTGCAATTCAAAAATCGTATCGTAAATTCCCTTAATATCCGAGCCATCTACACCAAGTGCCTCAAATCCAAAGGCTTTAAACTTCTCAACAAAATCACCAGGATTGCAGACCTCCTCTGTCGTCCCATCAAGTTGTTTTTTGTTATCATCTACAAATACGATCAGATTTCTTAATTTATGATGTGCTGCAAATTGAATCGCTTCCCAACATTGGCCCTCGTTTAACTCACCATCACCAACTATTGTATAAGTAAAATGTGGAGATTCATTTATAATTTGTCCATAAGCTATTCCAGTAGCAACACTAATTCCTTGACCCAAAGAGCCAGTCGTCATATCAACTCCTGGAGTTAGATTTCTATCTGGATGTGACGGGAGCCGTGTACCATTCGTATTTAAAGAGTGAAGAAAGTCTTTATCAAAAAATCCTTTTAAATAAAGTGTACTATATAGAGCGGGACCTGCATGTCCTTTAGATAAGATAAAGTAATCTCGATCTTTCTTCTTAAATTGCTCTGGTGTCATGTCCATCACTTTTCCGTATAAAACAGCTAATATTTCCACGACAGATAAACTACCACCATAATGTCCAAATCCTAAATGATTCAAAGTTTCCAGTGTATTTAATCTAATTTCGGTAGCAAAATACTTTAATTCATGTATCTCTTTTGGACTTAGAGCCATAGCTTATTCCTCCTTAGAAGGTGCTTTATGTACGAGAGAAATACCAACCATAGCTGCAAGGACAACAATAAGACCAATAATGATACCAGCTTGTGAGCCAACTTGGTTAAGAACACCAAGAATAATTCCTGACAAACCAAAGTCTGCATCTGAGAATGTAGAACCTTGGAATCCAAGAGAACCAAGAACCGGCATCAAGAATACTGGCAAGAAGCTAATCAGAACACCTTGTAAAAAGGCACCAATTGTTGCTCCACGAACACCACCTGAGGCATTACCAATGACCCCTGCAGTTGCTCCACAGAAGAAATGAGGAACAACACCTGGTAAAATAACAACAGATCCAGTAGCAATCATAAGTGCCATACTTACCAAACCACCAGCGAAACTAGAGATAAAACCAATTAAGACAGCATTTGGAGCGTATGGATAAACAATCGGACAGTCAAGAGCTGGTTTAGAATTTGGAACCAAGCGTTCAGAAATTCCTTTAAAGGCGGGTACAATTTCACCCAAAATTAAACGAACACCGGCTAAAATTACAAATACCCCAGCGGCAAATTGTCCTGCCAATTGAAGAGCATAAACTAAACCACTAGTACCGCTACTCAATTCTTTTTCAATGTAACCTGAACCTGCAAAAATGGCAACGATTAGATAGATAATTGACATTGAAATTGTAATACTTACAGTACTGTCACGTAAGAATGCTAAACTTTTTGGGAATTTAATATCTTCTGCTGATTTTGATTTATCCCCAACAAGACCGCCAACAAATCCACTTAACCAATATCCCAATGAACTAAAGTGACCTAAGGCAACTTTATCATTACCAGTTAATTGAACCATGTATTTCTGAACGAAAGCTGGCGATAGACTCATGATAATACCTAAAGCTAGACCACCCAATAAAATCAATGGTAAGTTAGTAAATCCAGCAACTGATAGGATTACAGCAATCATACATGCCATATACAATGTATGGTGACCTGTCAAAAAGATATATTTAAAACGAGTAAATCTAGCAATAAGGATATTGAAGACCATACCTGCAAACATAATCATAGCTGTAGCTGAACCATAAGTTGTCAAAGCAACCGCCACAATCGCTTCATTATTCGGTACAACACCAGATAGATGGAAGGCTTTTTCAAACATTGTTCCAAATGGATTCAAAGAACTTTGAATAATTCCAGCACCACCTGATACAACTAGAAAACCTACAAACGTTTTAATACCACCCTTAATAATATCTGGTATTGCTTTCTTTTGAAGCACCAAACCTAGAATAGCAATCAAAGCCACCAATATGGCTGGTGTACTTACAATATCTAATAAGAACTTAATCATTGATAGAACCTCCTAAATAAGACCCTTTTCTTCACAAATTTTAGTTACTAATTCTTTCAGCTCATCCATATCGATAATGCTATTTAATACCCTTACATCACCTAAGTGTCCTGCTGAATCTTCCAAGTCACGTCCAACAATCCAAATATCCGCAGCACTTGGATCCGCACCACCTAAATCATAGTGTTCAACCTCAACACCAGTCACTCCTAGTTCGCTAAGAATAGATTCGATATTCATTTGAACCATAAAGCTAGAACCTAGTCCTGAACCACACGCTGTACCAATTCTCAACATAATTTAGTCCTCCTGTTGAATAATTTCTTTGATATCATTAAACTCTTGAGCTGTTAACAATCTTTCAACCTTCGCATTATCACGTAAAATCATCGTAAGATGTTTTAATGCTTTTAGGTGAGTTTGATTATCGACAGCAGCAATACAAATTAATAAACGAATTTCTTGTGCTGGATCATCCAGCAGATAAATTGGATGGTCTAAAACCAACATAGACATCCCCACTTCATTAACACCATCTTCAGGTCTAGCGTGAGGAATCGCAATACCCTTTCCTAAATTTATGAAAGGTCCAAATTCCTCGACTTTTCCAATCATTGCTTCTGGGTAGTTTGCAGTAATTTGGCCACTTTCTAGCATTGGTTGAGATGCTTTTCGAATAGCATCCTTCCACCCCATTTTTTCTGAACTTCTTTGAAACATTTTTTCTGTAATCAAATCTTGTAACAAAGGTAACACTTCCTTTCTCTGTATTTCTTCGTATATAAAATTTTTCAGAGCAATGCGTAATTCTGATTCTTGTGATACTGAAGCAAATCGCTTAATCAACTCAAGCAATCTCTCTAGCTCAATATCTTTAGGATCCATTTCTGGAAAATCTTTTGAGACTAATTGCACTAATTGTGAAGATTGCTCAACAGACATCATTACTGATACTAAATACTGAGGTTTTTGAGTCTCAACCTTGACTGTTGAAAATACTAAATCGAATTCATCATCCTTAAACTCATGCAAACGATCTACTCGAGTGACTCCGATAAAGCTAACCTGAGGAAATAAAATGCGTAGACTTTCCTTTATCATTAGTGAAGAACTCGTACCATTCGGACAAACAATAACCGCTCTGTAGTTTTTTCTAGTCGACGTCTCATTCTTCTTAAGATAACCACCAAAATGAACGACAAAGTATGCTATTTCACTGTCTGGAATAGGTAAGCCTACAACCTTTGACAATGGCTCCAAGGATTCCTTAACAAATTCAAATAAATCTGGATGCTGTTCTTTTATTCTATCTGTATAATCATTTGAACTAGGAAGACCAAATTTTAAGCGATAGTAAACTGGAATCAAATGCTTAATCAAATTTTCTTTGAGCGTGACTTGCTGAGAAAATTGTAAAAGTGAAATACTTTCCATTTTTTCTACAATTTGATCAGTTAAAGTTTTGAAATAAGAAAAATCAACAGAGGTATTTCCTTCAAAACCACTAGATAAGAGCCCAGCTATATATTGGCGATCTAATCGAGTAAAATTACTATCAAATCCCCCTAAATCATAAGCATTATCCAATAAAATATCTGCCAAATTACGTATCTGAGAAGGAACCTCTATCTCCTCTGAAACTACTCTGGAAACTTTCCTTTGATAACGACATAGAATAAGCGTTATTCCATACAAACATTCTTGTAACTTATCGGAAATTGGCGTAAGGTGCAAAATTTTTGAATAATCCTGAACAAGTTTATTTAAAATCTCAAAAGTAATGCCATGAGGCCAAGCAGAAATAACATATTCAAGTCCCCAAAGTCCGACAGGAGAGTTTAGCAACTCATTAACGACTTTAAAAGCCATCAAATGTTTCTGTTTTTCATCACCAAGTATAATGTATCCTTGAGATCTAGAATATTCTATATCCAAGTGATGAGTTTTCAGATTCTTTCTCAAAGAACGAATATCAGACAAAGTGGTATTCTTACTAACCTTTAAAAAATCTTGATAGTGCCAATTCGAAACAAAATCAGTACGACAAAAAGTATAAAGGTAAATTAAATGTAAACGAATCCTTTTCGGAAGCTGTAATTCTTCAGAACCAATTAATGTCGTTATATTTTTTCTGTCGAGTATACCTGTAACATAATACCTCCCTTTATCTTGTTCAATTTTAATTTCACGATTAGAGAGATATATAGTTAATTGATCGATACAATCTCTAACATCTTTTATAGAAAATCGAGTCTTTACAGATAACTCATACAAAGAAAGATTCTGATTAGCCAACAAGGTTATCAAGACTACTATAATTTTATGATCAATCATTTCTTAACCTTTCTACTTAGATTATATGATACCGCTTACAAAACTTAAAGCTAATTAGGGCACAATTTAAATCATTGAAAAAACTGTGTAGATTGTGCCCAAGATAATATTCTAATGGATTGTTAAATAAAGCGACTTACAAAATCATAATTTTTGAAAAAACTGAATTCCTCCCGTGACTATTTCTAAACAAAAAAACTTAGAAGCTTTCATACTTCTAAGTTTTTTCTTCTTCCATGACCCCTTTCAACTTTTTGGTCTTAGCTGAATAGCCATTTTGTCAAAAAGTGCCATGTTTCTTTGGCAATACTTGCAAGAAAAGTTGAGAGACTAAATGCGTTGAATTTTTTGAGGAGGCTCTCAACTAGTGCTGTGACAGTCTTAGGTGTTTCCACTGGAGTCTTACTTTCTTCTTGCTTACCAGTATTATCCTGAGATGGATCTGGCACTGTGTTTGTACTGTCGTGACCATTATTTTGTCCTGTTGGTTCAGGCTCTGGAGCAAGCTCAGGGTGATGCTCAGGTTCAACTGGTTTATTTTCCGGATTTGGGTCTGGACTAGGTTCTGGCTGAGGATCAGGTTTGATTGGTTCGTCAGTAGTGTCACTGCTTGTGTTTGTCATTTTTTCAGTAACAAAGAAGTTTTGGAATTCTACTGCTCCATCCCAAAGACCTACACCGACATGGGCTTGATTGAAGTAATTATCCACGGCATCAAATTGATGATGGAGCACTTCCTTACCATCGACATAGACTGTCATAGTGTCCTTGCCCTTTTCAACCTTGACGTGGTGGTACTGGCCATCATTGATAGCCTTATCCAAGTGAGCTTCAGCGATGGTTTCACCACCAAAACGGAAGAGACGAACAGTGTCGTTGTCAGCAAATTGGACAGAATAGGCACGGCCAGGTTCTTCACGTTCCGCAGCTACAAAGAGGTTGACCAAACCATGTTGGTATTTGACATCGATATCATAGTCAAATTGCTTGAAGCCATTACTTTCATAGGCCATGAAGAAGTCATTGGCACTGACATTGCTATCGTAAAGCGTCTTATCATCAATATACCAATCACCAGTGACAGCCTTTAAGCCTTTAAGGTTGGTCGCAAAATTGTTGAGCGTAATGTCAATATTAAAGGTCTTGGTCAATGAAGGATTTTCAACTGAAGTTGCTGTGACAGTGAGATGACCTTTGTGAAGGGCTTTGAGAGAAAGTATATTGTCATGCTCAGTATAGGACACCAAACTTGGATCACTAACTGTCCAAGTCACATCTTGCTCTTCAGAGGCTGGTGCAAGGTAAACCTGCAAGTCCTTACTTTGACCAACTTCAAGAGCAAAATGACCTGCAGCTGTTGTGTTCATAGCAACAGCCTTAGTGACTTCCTTCTTGTCAGTCCAAGTACTCTTAATCGGATAGATAGCAATATTTGCTTTGGCTGGACCACCTTCAACTAAGATACTTGCTCCAACGGCTCTTGGGCTTGGGAAAATCTGATTAGCACCAGCTACCGTATTGCCCTTAGAGAAGACTTCCACACTCGCACGGTCCACATAAAGATGCAAATCAATAGAACCATCTTCATTGCGAGTCACTTGTTGACTATTAACCTTAGTAAAGGCATCTGAAAGGATAGTACCAGATTGGCTACGGTCAATAGACAAAGTTTCCTTGGTTAAATCGTAAACGACCTTTGTAGCTTGACCATCGCCAACGCGAAGGTTAAAGCCAACTGCTGTCGTGTCCTTTCCTGGTACAAAGTGAGAAACCACTTCATAAGTGTCACCTGTGAAATCTTTAAGCAGTTCATTGTCAGAAGCTACTCTGACATTTTCAAAATACTGGGCATTATCTGTATCACGAAGGCTTTCATAGGCCTTAACAGGTGTTTGTGTTAAGAGGTAACGGTCGCCTGATTTAACCAAACCAAGGTCAAGGTTAAGGTTAAAGGTACCATTAAATTTTTGACCAACAGTATCTGCGACCAGATTACAGTAATCTTCCCAGGTGTTCATCCAGTTGATTTCAGTCAATTGCGGAATGTTTGGATGGTCAGCTGTCCCAAAATCATGAACATAGTAAGTCATGGCAGCATAGGAATCCTTACCAAAATTCATGATTTCATCATGGTCTTGGTAAACTTCATCAGCTACAAAGGCCCACTTCCCATCCACTTGTTTAAAGTCTCCAACCTTGTAAGAACGACCACCACGTGAGAGGACCCACTTGAGTGCCCCATCATTGGCCACAATTGGATAGAGGTCAGGACATTCCGTATGCAAATCCTTATAGGTTGTTTCAACCTGCCAGTTCTTCAAATCTGGTGAGGAATAAATGCGGAGTGGACCACCAGCAAGGACCATAAACCATTGGTTATCCCAGCGAAAGACCTTAGGGTCACGGAAATCTTGGTTTTGAAGAGGATCTTGAGACCAGTCAGCAACCACCTTGTCATATTTTTGCCAAGTTCTACCCTCGTCCTCACTATAGGCGATTTCGATCCGTTGACCATTACCATTTGAAGTGATAACAGCTACCAGACCACCTTCCGAAGATTTGAAAAGGCCCGAGCTATTGGTACTATCAACCACGACAGAGCCTGAGAACATGTGACCTGTTGCATCTGGATAGAAGGCTATCGGCTCCTCATCCCAATGAAGCAAGTCTCGGCTAGTCGCATGGGCCCAGTGCATTGGACCCCATTTGGTGTCATCGTAAAATTGATAGAAGAGATGATAACGTCCCTTGTAGAAGACCAAGCCATTAGGGTCATTAGCCCAGCCATCCTTAACAGAATAATGATACTGATCACGATAAAGTTCGTTGTAATACACATCATCACTCTGCCTGCGGTGGATATTGATGCGGTAGGTCAAGGTCACAGGTCGGCCAAGCGAATCGGTCACACTACTTTCAATGGTAAAGTAATTGGCACCGACAGCCACTGGCAATTGAGAAATATCTGTGTAAACATTTCCCTTGGCATCTTCAACCTTAATGACAGCATTTGGACTATGCTTAGTGATGTCAAAGCCTACTGTCTCAGCATTGTGTCCCACATATTGAATATGAAGTGGTTCTTCGGAGAAGAATTGGGCTTGTTTTTCAACAGAACCTGTCTTTGAAGTCACTACGAGTTTGTCAATCAAAGGAAGACTCTCATCGTCAAGATTGACATAACGAGTGTTTTTGAAAATAACATTGGCATTCCAATTAAGAAGTCCAAAATAACCTTCTGGAAGAACTTGAGGTTGGCCCTTGTCACTTTTTTGAAGAACAGAGTCGCCTGTACTTGCGACAAGCACATCATTGACATAGTAAGATAGCCATTGATTAGCCGCAACTACTCTAAGATTATAGGTTTCATCAGCAGTTGGGGTCACATCTTTTTCATCTACAAGTTGAATATCTTGATTATTGACCCAACGCCAAAACTTAACCTTATGGTTACCAGAGTCCACATTGACCCCATACATATTTTTGTTACTGCTATCATTGTTACCACGGAAAATGAGAGCAGCTGCACCACCAACTTCCTTGAAGGTCACATCCGTAGAATAAACAAAATTTTTACCTTCAGATTTAGAATAAAGGAAAGAGTCTCCCTTGTCTTTGGCTTCTGAATGAATGCCATCAACCTTCATTTCCCAGTGACCATTTTGATCTGCGGTCATTCCTTCAAGATTGGTAACTGCTTCATTATTAGGCAAATCCGTTTTCTCTTCTGTCACATGAACAGGACTTGTACTATTGGTTTCAACTGGCGTTTCTTGACTGGTCTGATTCAAATCGGCTCCTTGCGCTTGGTTAGTTACTTTCTCAGCCTCACTAGCCTGTGCTTGTTCCTCTTTAGGCTGGTCAAGTTTAGAATGAGTTGGATTCTCTTGAGCTGTTTTAGCAGATTCAGAAACAAGGGACGGGCTAGGCTCTACCACTTGGGGGACTTCTTTGGTCGTGCTGGGAGCAACCTCAACTTGATGATCAGTCTGAGCTACCACCTCTTGAGGTATTGGGCTCACAGTTGCCTGTTCCACTTGATCCGCATAGACAGGACCAGCCAGAGCCAAACCTGCAAAACTTACCAAGGCACAGCCATAGACCCAAGTCTTCCCACTTTTACGCATAAACCAATTTTTACAAACAGTATCATTCATGACTCTTCTCCTTCTTTAGAGCAACATTAAATGTTAACTCAGTTTTCATGAAAATTCAAAGTCAATACATTCGCCTTTATTAATAAGCCTGTCAAAGTTTCCGGAAATATCGCTAGGATTTACATTAAAATGGTAAACGCTTACTTTTAATATCATTATAGCACTATAGTCTGAAAATGTCGCGTTTTTCTATAATATTTTTAATAAAAATAAAAAACTTCCGAATTTGCCATTCGAAAGTCTCATACTTATGCTTAATCTGAGCCTGTTAGCAGGCTATTTCCAATAATACCAATGGTTACAATAGCAATCCCAAGGAATCCCAAAAGGCTAGGTAGACTATCTCCGAGGAAGAGGCAACCACCCAAGAGGGTAAAGAGAACTTCACCAGCCTGAGTAGCCTCAACTACTGCCAGTTGCTTATGGTTATGCTTAACCAGATTAGTCGCCTCGAAGAAAAGCAAGGTTGCGACAACTCCAGAAAAGACAGCTACAATTAAAGATTGTAAAATCTGTCCCCCTGATGGAAGTCCAGAATCCGTTACAGCAAAAACTGATAAGATCACCCAAAAAGGCGTACTCATCAAGGTCATCCCAAACACGCGCTGCGTCGTTGAAAGCTGATCCTCTTTACAGTGGACCATCATCTTACGATTGCCCAAAGGATAGGCAAAAGCAGCCAGTAAAATCAAGAGACTGGCACGAACCACACCGCTACCAAGACCACTACCAAAGTAAGGAATCTGGATGAGAATAATACCTAAAAGGATAACCAATGTCATAAGCAGTTGCTTACCAGGTACCCTCTGACCAAAGAGAGGTGTCAAGAGCAGACCAGCTAGAATGGTAATCTGCCAAGTGGCTGCCACAAACCAGGACTCACCATAAATGGAGGCTAGAGACAGTGGCCCATAGAAAAGCCCAAAACCAACCGTACTCCAAATCAACCAAGTCAGGGGTGCTTTCTTAATGGCAGACAAAACACCTGCCAGCTCACCATTACGCCAGGCCAAAACAGCCAGCATAGGCAAGCTAAACAAATAGCGTAGACTAGCACTCCACATCCAGGACCCACCTGAAAGGTTCATACTACGGTTGAAAATAAAAGTAAAAGCAAAAAAGAGAGCACCAAGAATACCATACCAAATCGCCCTCGCAAATTGAGATTGTTTCATAATTGTAAACTCCTGTAGATTCTATTATACAGTAATTGAAGCAATAGAAAAAGGAGGTCATTATGATGACTTCCTTAGTTTCGTTTCAATTTTTACTTATGGACCAAGTAAACAATCTATATTTTAATCACCTTTTAGCTGCACTTGTGTATGTGCTAGCAGGTCTCCTAGATGCCTCTTATCTTTTCTAAACATCGTCATTGCCAGTAAGGAAACTGCGAGGAGAGTCGCCGAAATAGAGAGGATAATGGACAATACATCAAAATTACTATAGAAACCATGAATCGTGCCCATATGACCGAGTTGCCAAGGTAAAAATTTGATGACATTTCTAGTCAAGCTAGCCTGCACTGTTTTTTTCTGGTAGACCAGTTCAAGTCCAGCTTTTACCTTCCCAAAACTGCCATCATGTTTATAATCCAAGAATGTGAAAAGGAGCGTGATTGGCAAAACAGAGGTGAAAAATACAAGCCACTGCGACTGAATTTCTGTAAACTCTGGGACGCCATTAAAAAAAATAATGTATATAGGCATAGAACTTAAAAACAGAAGACCTAAATAAGCTAGAATGAAAAGATAATCGAATAGAAATTCAATCATTCTTTTTTTAAACGAAATAGGATTGATTGCTAAGATCTTCATCATAGACTCCTCCTTTCTCATCTCCTATTATAACATTTTTTAATATTCTAAATAATATTTGAGAGGAAAATTGCAGGTCATTGAGCTCGCAAATTGAGATTATTTCATAACTGTAAACACCTATTATTGCTCTATTGTACAGTATTTGGAGCAATAAAAAAGGAGGCCATCATAATGACTTCCTTGGTTTAAGTTTTCACTTAAACTTGCCCTTATGCTTCTTCCCATACCATTCTTCTACTGACTTGTCTTCCCAATCACGATATTCTTCTGGGTACTTCCATTTGTAGTAGCCTTGCAACATGTAGGGAAACATGAAATAAATTTCAAAGGCAGCTATTAATATATTGAACACTAGAAATAAAAATAGAACGCTTATTCCTCCAACCAAACTATCTGCATTTCTTATTGAATCCGAAAATATCGTACGAAAAATTATCCAGAGTGCTACAACTATTCCACCATACTTGACAATAAATCTAAATACTCTATTAAACAATCTATCGGTCGGACTCTCTATTTCGGTACTACCATATAATAAATTTAGCAATGAGGTAGACTTATCACGTATCATATAAATGATTGTGAAAAGAATTAGTCCTTCAAAAGCGGCCATTCCCAAATATCCAAATAGACCATAAAGTAAATTCAACAATAGAAGATTTAGTTCAATTAGGAGCCATATTATAAAGGAAACCATAAAATGAAATTGACCTCTATAGATTAAAATGAACTGTTGGTTGAATCGCTTCCCTACTATAATCAGTAAAAGCCATATTACCAGTCCCATCCAAAATACCCAGTAGGGAAGAAAATTTATTTCGGACAAGCCTACTGTTAAATCTTTGGGATTAGCATGATAAAATAAATACTCATTTAAAGCAACAATCAACCAATTAGGACCGATTATTAATAAAATCGTCAAGATTACTAACCAAACATATGACTTCAAGGTCCCTCTGTATTTTTCTTTTTTTAAAGCATCCTGATAGTTATCCTGTGCAAATTTTCCTGAGACACTATCGTCTAATAAATTTAAACTCTCTTCAAAACTTGCACTAAAGATTGATTTTTTCTTCATTTTTAGCTTTCAACAACTCCTTGTGTTTCTTCAAGTACCGCTTGCCATACCAATCTTCCAGTGATTTTCCTTCCCAGTCTCGGTATTCTTCAGGGTATTTCCATTTGTAGTAACCTTCTAAAAAGAAAGGAAACTCCATGAAGATAACCATCGCCAAAAATCCAATATCTATGATTAGCCATGTCAAAAACAAGCCTAACAAGGTCAAGCTTTGTGAAACTGCTACTCCCGAATGCGACAGGATTATTTTGATGATTACAGCAAGACCTAGAACTCCAGAACCATAGGTGGCGATTAGGCCTACTATTCTATCAACAAGAGTTTTTCTCGCCTCTTCACCGAAAAAACAAGAGCTTAAACTTCTTTTCTCCATACGGAGAAATATTAGGGCAATGATAAACAAGAGAATGTAAATGAACCAAATTCCTAATGAGGTTAGGGGCGGGAGGGCTATAGTTATTCCCAAGAGATTGAATTCAAGACAGAACCAAAATAAAAAGGTCTCGATATGAAAGCGATATCTGTATGGTCGAAGAAATGGTTTTCGCACAAATTTTCCAATAAGAACGAGTGATAGCTAAATAAAACAACAAATAAGGAATAATTCAGGGGTCAACAGGGACGGCTTATGAACTGGCAGAGTTAAATCCTTAGGCTCTGCAACATCCAAAGAAGAGGCAAATAAGGCAAGGAGAAAGTTCCCTCCAAAAACAAACAAAACACTGTAGAGAATACTTTTTATTCTAAAACCAATACTTGGCTTTCCATTATTTAAGCCTTTTCCAAGTTTTTCGTAATAGTCTTTTTTTATATACTGAAGCGAAGCATCGTCTAATAAATTTAAACTCTCTTCAAAACTTGCCTTAAAAATTGATTTTTTCATTTATTATCTGTCACTCCGCTCTATTACTATACTCAAGCCTTCTATTTGCCTGTCCTTCCGGTTTAAGCTATTTCTCTATTTTGACTTTTCCCTGCTCATAACCTGAATACCAACTACTTTCAGGGCTGACATACTCTGCTTGTTCATTCTCTGAACCATCACTTACAAGAAGTAGGCTACCGTCATGTAACATACAACTATAAGTCTCCGAATCTTTGGTGAATTCATCGTTTTGGGAGTCAAAGTGATAGGTATGCTCTCCCTCCACATCCTTTAGAGTAATCTGCTCACCGTCTATTTTTATCCAAAAACGTTTATCGATTGTTGCTGTTTTTGTTGATTGATTTTTGACGATGAGATAATAAATGCCATCATCTGATTTTTTCTCATCAATGGTTGTTTGAATAATTCCCAGCAGCATTAGGACTGGAATAATCAAGAGAAGCCATAACCATTTTTTCTTGTTCTTTTTAGGTTTCCCAAGTTCTAGGCTCGGTAAATCGGCAGTTAGAGTCTCGATTCTTTCTAACTCCTGTTCTGAATATTTGAGAATCCCTTCCCCATTGTTGGCCAACCAATGTCTTGCCATTTGTACAAAGTACAGGCGCTCATCTTCTTGTGCAATCTCTTCAAACAAGCTTCTGGCTTGAGCCTTATTTCCACTTAATTGCTCGTTTAAGGCTTTAAAATACTGAAGTTCGAGTCGTTCAAAGGCCTGTGGAGCAGTCGCCTGATTAAAGAAATCATTGGGTTTACGCTCCACAAGAATATCGTACATAGCAATAAATTCCCTCTGCTCGACTTCTTTTGCTTTCTCGTCTTTAGAGTTTAGATAATGGAGTGATTTTAAAAGGTCATCTTTGTTGTTTATTTTTCCAGAAAGTAAGGATGCTTTCAGGGAAATAAACCATAGAAAATCAAGGTAAGTCTTCCTAATACCTGCAAATTGTAATTCCTCTGTTTGGTTGATGACCGATGGGAAGTCGCCAATCATGTAAGCGTAGGTAATAGATGCAATCCTAGCATTGATCTGATTCTTTTTACGTCGAGACTTACCATACAGTTGAATAGATTCATACCAGAAATCCAAACCCATCGTTTCTTTAAGGATCTTTTGAGTTTCCCCTACAAGTAAGCTATTTAAGTAATTTTTTAATATAATGACTAGACCAACGACGCTTACTAAAGCGATCACCTGTATAGTGGAATTTTCTAAAAAGAGCCATCTAAGGAAAAATAACAAAATAATAAGTAATACAGTAGTGATACGTAAAATAAGGGTATATTTTTTCAAAATCCTCTTATAATCCATCAATTTATCTCCTATATTCATTTTTGAAATAGACTTACTTTTCATTATATCTGATTATTTAGCATTCGCAAGTTCACCGATAAGCTGAAAAAGAAAACACCCAAAGGGGTGAATACTTCAATAAAAATAGATTAGTAGGGTTTCTCTTCCTTCTCCAAGATTTTCAAATATTTGGTTTTCTTAAATTGCCCTGATAATGCCAAAATAATAAACAAGTACCACAACACAAAACTTAGAAATAATAAAAGAAAGCTACCCCAAAAAAGGTATAGTATCGATAGCCCTATAGTGACGACTCCAAAGGCGAAAATCAAAAGATAGGTTTTCAAACCATTTGACTTCTGGGTTGGGAAATAATTCTCAGGAATGTCATAAGGTATTACATTCACTATTTGTGTTTGTCTCCTATGTTTAAATTGCCAACGAGCGATGAGAAACATAAGGACAAATGAAAGGACTAACGGAAGAAAACCTTGCAGAGAAATACGCTCAGTCAACCAATAAATACCATAAAATAGTACTGCGCTAGGAGTAAAAATAATTGGAAACGGAACACTCTTCCCTGTATAGAGTTTGTTCTCAATAGGATGATAAAATACGGTCTTAGTAAGATCTCCCTGGTCAGCACCGACTTCCACCAAATCACTTAAATGAAATGTTATCCTATCTTTCGAAGCTAATACCATCTTTTCAAAGTCATCATCTGTAGACTTCTTCTGGTCAAGACTTTCCTTTTTAATTGCTAGTGGTTTGAGGTGTTTTTGATAATAACTAAGTAAGGCCTTATTCTTTCGCTTGTTCCCTAGAAATTTGAGTTTGACCATCTGATTAGAGTCCCCAATGATTTTTCCTTCCAGAAAAATTGGGTAGCTAGCGAATCCTCGAAACGAGTACTTTTTCCCTAAACTGACGATAATAGTTGAGGGATCTAGTCGATAACGTCTAAAATTGCGGTCTACAACTATTTCTGAGTCATTTATTTTTATTCTTCCCATTGATGCAAAAGAAAGCCATCCGACTGTCAATTGGAGAAAACAAGCGACTATTAGATTATAAAAATTATTGACAAATTCATTACCAGTTAGTAACTGATAAAAAGCAATAACAGTACTCAATGTAAATATTATCAAAAGATAAAGTGGTCCTACTTCGTAGATGTAAAAAGTAGTTGATTTTTTCATTTCTTGCTTTTCCTTTTGGTGATAGTCTTTGTTTGTCATTTGATTAACCAGCTCACACACTTCTTATTGCTTGATATAACGCATCTATCAGATTGCCATAGTCAAACAAATAATCGTGATGAAAACAAGCGTCAAAAGTAAGGTCCAATAAGTAAATTTATAGACTTTCACTGCTCCACAAAATCGTTCGACATAAGATTCTTTGGGATTATCTGGATTGTACCAAACTGTCAGGGTTGATCCCAATGGAAAGAAATCTTTGGCGGCATATGGTACTGACGAATTGGTGTATATAACAAGTCTTTTAGCCAACAAGTCTGTATTAGAGGTGGCTTTAGAACTCTTCCAAGGAAGCGAAACTGTCGTAACCCACTCATACTCCAGACTTCTTCTATAAGCCTTGTCATTGACAATATATTCCACAATCGGAGCAATAGCATCAGTATAGTATCTATAACCTACTACGCTACCTTTTACGCTCTCTGTGGAACTCGTTTTACGATTAAGTTCTTTGAGATACACATAACGAAAAAGAATTATCAGTATGGACAAAACAATGACGCTTATGGACCAAGCCAAAAATAAAATCTGTAACTTAGACATGATTTTCCTCCTCAAAGATGATTTTTCCACGCTCGAGTTTGCGAACTGCAAGGAGCCATCGCACTGGATTATTTTGGAAAAATAAGAGGAAAGGTATACCCGCAAATATGGTGAATATAGGGATAACAATTAAAATTCCAGGGTCAAAAGCTTTCTCTGCAATAATGTTAGTTGAATACAACCAAACCCAGCCAAAATATATTGTGCTAAAAATCAACATGACTAGCATGGCAAAAATAAAGATTGGTATTTTAAGCAAAGTCGCCTTCTTATTGAAAAAATTATTCCAAAACTTATTGGTATATACAGCCTGTGAAAAAGCCTCCTTGGTAGAAAGAACGGTATAGTTAACATTGTAATATAAGCACTCCTCCATAAAAAGGATGTACAGTAAGGGTGTTACTATTGAAAGCATAATAAAGGGAGTAATCATCAGCTTTGGATAATGCATACCATGAAAAACCGGTATCAGAAACATCAGTGCTTCCAAAATTAAGAATAACCAGAAAAGCATCATGATTAAAGTACTTAGGGTACTCATTTCGTTCTCCCTTTTTCTTAATCGTTTCCGAATCCAAAGCTACAAGGCCTTCTTTTGTCCTTGTATTGTAATAATAGTTCCTACCGTCAAACTCGCCCATATAAATTATTTTCCGCATTTGATTCTCCCACATTAGTCTTTGCATTTTTGCTCACTCAAATAAGCACAACTCACTCCATTTTACCATGTCTGGACTTTGCTTGCTTGTGAATGTTTAGATAGATTATAAGGCATGAAAAAAGCCACCATCTGGTGACCTTCAATTAAAAAGTATCTTTTATAAACTTCCCTTAAGTGAATTGGGACGTCAGCGATCTTCTTCGAAGCTCCATGACTCATTTTTGAGCCTAAGGTCTCAAAAATCCCATGTGGCTGAAACTAAATTGTTTCAGCCACTTTTCTCACAGCGGGAAGTTTCACTTTAAAAATACTTCACTCTTACTAATTAATCTAATTCAAATTTTTAGTTAAAACAAAGTGATAGAAAATTTATCTACTTCTCCTCACCCTAGCCAGTCTTTTTCTTTGGCAATACGAACGGCTTCTGTGCGGTTGCCTGCATCAAGTTTGGTTAGGATGGCTGTCATGTAATTTCGGACGGTTCCATTTGAGAGAAAAAGACTTTCGGCGATTTCTTGGTTTGTTGACCCTTGGGCCACCATGGCCAAGACTTCTTGTTCACGTTGGCTAAGTGGATTATTGTCAAAGGCGACACCTTCAACCAGCTCTGGCGAGTACTCCTTTTGACCTGCTAGGACGGTATGGATGGTCGCCATGAGGTCACTGATGGAACGCTCTTTGAGTACATAAGCATCCACGTGGGCTGCGAGGGCTCGTTTGAAATAGCCTTTTCGTTTGAAGGTGGTCACTATAACGACCTTCGTTTCTCTTTGGTTGCTACGGATCCACTCAAGAACATCAAGGCCAGTTTTAACTGGCATTTCAATGTCTAAAATAGCTACGTCGACCTCTTCTTTTTCCAAGAAAGTAATGGCTTCTTGGCCATCACTGGCCGAATGGACCTCCTCGACATCGTGCTCCAGCATGAGGAGTTGGCAGAGGGCATCCCTCAACATTGACTGGTCTTCAGCGACTAATAATTTCATGCTTTTCCTCCCTCTTTCAAATGTACACGAATAATAGTTGGATGCGATTGAGACAGGATTTCCAATTCTCCATCTATCAAACTGAGGCGTTCTCTGATACTGTGTAGCTCTTGTCCTGTGACTTCCTTAAAGCCACAACCATCATCTTCAAACTCAAGAATGATACCACGATTACGGCTAAGACGAATCTGACAGCTATCAGCCTGGCTATGTTTAATGACATTATTGGCCAGTTCACGAAGCACCATGGACAAGGTCGACTGGCTAACGGGTGACAGGCTGTCTAAGTCAAGGCTACTATCCACGGTCAGGACGATATCAGATAGGTCAAAGAGTCGCTCGAGTTCCAGTAACTCCTCTGCCACCGTTCGGTACTTGAGCTTATTGACAATCTCACGCACCTCGTACATGGAGTCACGGCTAATCTGGTTCAATTCTTCCAGATTCTTCCTAGCAGCATCATACTGCTCCTTGTCCATCTGTTTCAGTGCCAACTCTGTTTTGAGACTCATCATGGCAAAGGTGTGTCCCAAGGTATCATGCAAATCACGACCAATACGATTACGTTCATTTTCAGCAGACAAGATATTGATGGTACGATTCTTCTCCGCAAGGGCTTCTTCCATCTTTCTCTCCTGACGTATACGGTTTTGATAATAGTACATTCCCAACGAAAAGAGGAGAATAGCCATAGACATGAGGTGAGTACTCAAGTCGTCTCTCAATAGGAAGGATGATGACGTCAAAATCAAGAGTGTCACTAGAAAGGAAAAGAAACGATAAGATGATATACTATCCTCAAAGCGCCAAACGAGAAGATTGACGTTGAAAAAAACAAACCACATCATGCCCCCCTGGAAGGTTATGGACATAAAGATAATGTAAGCTAGAGTGTAAAACCACAGAAAGGGAATCCACTTGCTATAGGCCTTTTTCAAATACACCATAAGGAGATAAGCGATGGTAAACAGTCCTGTCAAAACTAGGGTCCAAACTGGATAATACCCACCAAGGACTCCCAATACTGGGAAGACAAGGAAAATCAGACTAACAAAATAAGCGAAATCATTTTTCTGGTAAGTTCTAAACATGGTCACTTTCTCTGTAAGATTTGATAAAAAGGGCTAAGCCTGTAGCTATTGTAGCATAGACCAAGATAAAAATGAGTGATTTCCATGAAAATTCACCTTTTTTCGCAAAATTGACTACCAATTGATTGATATGATAGATGGGTGTCCACTCAGAAATGTGCTGAACCCATTTTGGAAACATGGTTACTGGCATCCAAGAACCACCGATAATAGCAAGACCAAGAAAGACGATATTTCCGACGATAGCCATGATTTGTTGAGACTTAATTTGGGCAAGAAGCAAGCCAAAGGATAGGAAGACTAGGCTTGACAAGAGTAAAAGAGCTCCTGAACCAAGCCAATGTGATAATTGCATCTCAACATCACGCACAAAAGCTCCCACACAGAAAGTCACTAGGATAGCAACCATAAAGTTCATAAGAACTCGGAAGACCTTAGAGAAGTAATAGGATTGAATACTGATTTTTGAATGTTCGATGTAGGTTAGCCAGTGCTCGGTTTGGTCCTCTCTGAGCATATAAGGGAAGGTGAAGAAACCAAAGCTAGACATGGAAAAGCCAGTCATGGTCAACATATAAGACAAGATAAAGGCTTTTTGTGACGCTGGGTCAGGACTCATTTCCATACCTGAATACAAGAGGAAGAATCCGACGGGCATTCCGATGGACATGATGAAGACTGGCCAACTGCGCCATGTTTTTATCCATTCGATTTTAAGTAGTGCTTTCATGCCTTGTCCTCTCTTGTGCTATCAAATAAGCTATCTAAAAGTGTTTTGTTTTGAATTTCAATGTCAGAAATGCGACAGCCGTGGGCTTGTAAACTATTCCATACACTTTCAATATCTTTAGTCATAAAGGTTACAACATCACGTTTTTCAGTCACATCATAAATGGCTGCCAGTTTGTCAAGACTTGGAGCAAAGCGACTTGGTAAGGTGACTTGCTTTTCCTTTTCCTCGCTACGCATAGCATGAGGCGTAGTATCCCTGATGAGTTTCCCCTGATGAAGTACCAAGATACGGTCAGCTGTGTGCTCGACTTCTTCGATATAGTGGGACGAATAAAGAATAGTCACACCTGACTTTTTCAGATCATTGATGATTTCCCAAAAGCGTTGGCGTGTTGTAGTGTCCATCCCTGCTGTCGGTTCATCTAAAAAGAGAATGTCAGGCTTGCCAATAAGACAGAGGACAAAGGCAAGAAGACGTTTTTGTCCCCCTGAGAGTTTGTCTGCGAACTGCTGATACTGGTCGTCTTTGAATTGTAAGAGTGCTTGTATCTCTTCTTTAGATAAGCCATTTTCAGAAATATCTTGGAAAAAAGCAATCAGTTCCTTAACTCTTAGTTGTGAGGGAATGGTATTTTCTTGAAGGAGAACAGCAATTTGATCTTGCGCTTTTCCCTTTTTGCCCTTGATAAAGACTTGACCGCTACTAGCTTTCTTGTCACCAAGAATGCAGGACATTAAGGTCGTTTTACCAGCACCGTTGGGCCCAATTAAGGCAAGACAATCGCCTTGTCCCACCTCAAAGCTAATATGGTCTAAAATTGTTTTTCCTTTGATTTTTTTGACAAGATTTGTGACTTGAAGGATTGCTTCACTCATGTGTGTGATTTCCTTTCTTTTGGTAGAAGGCTAAAAAGACATAACAAGCTGCAACAGACACACCCATGACACTGTAGAGAATATCACTACTACCATGAAGTAGGACATAGGCAAAGAGGATAGTCCAAATTACCGCTAGGAGCATGATGCTTAGTATTTTCAATAATTTCATACTGGGCCTCCTAGTTTTTCAATTCATTAATGACAAGATCGATAAAACTTTTAGCCATAGTGATAAGAATGTAAGCTGAGATAGACAAGCCAATAATCATGCCCAAATTTGAGAAGATAGCTTCAAAGTTCCCTTTTTCAAAGATGTCAGTAAACATGCTAAGTCCAGCAAAGACAGTTCCGATAACAGCGTAGATAAGGTAAGATGTTTTGATTTTCATGAGATGACCTCTTTCGTTTTTTATTATTTCTAAGTTATGACTAAAGTATATCTTTTTGGTCATTCTCTTTTTAGCACCAGATGTCATGACATGACATGACATTTGTCATGTGACGTAAAAAAGCCAACCCAAGGTCAGCTTTTCATTTATCTTAATGACTATTTTTTGAATGGTTCTTCCACCATGATGAGAGGATAGAACCTGAGATATTGTGCCAAATACTGAAGATAGTTGATGGGATGGCAGCTTGTGGCACGAAATATTTCATGGCAAGGGTTGCTCCAAGACTTGAGTCTTGCATCCCCACTTCGAAAGTAATGGCTTTTTGTTGTGGTTCTTCCAAACCAAGGATTTTTGAAAATCCAAAACCAAGGGCATAACCACAAAGGTTATGAAGCATAACAACTGGGATAACAAGGGCTGTCGCTGCTGTGAAAATATTGGCATGGTTGGCAGAAACAACTGCTCCAACAATCAAGAGGATGGCGGCTTGTGAAATCAAAGGCATAATCTTGATGATGGCATCGATTTTCTTACCAAAGATTGAGTGAACGAGCACACCCAAGATAATAGGGACAACCACGATACGCAAGGTACTTAGGAAGAGGCTTTGGGCAGGAACACTCACGTACTGACCAGCCAAGAATGACAAGAGGGTTGGAATCATGAGTGGTGCCAAGAGAGTTGAGAGGGTTTCAATAGAGACATCCAAGGCAACATCCCCACCTGAAAGGAAGGCCATGACACTCGATGAAGTCCCACTTGGACAAGAGCCAACAAGGATAACCCCTGCTGCTGTCGCACCTTTCAGATGGAAAATCATACAAAGCAACCAAGCCAAACCAGGCATGATGACATAGTGAGCTACAGTCCCTAGAACAACTGGAATTGGACGCTTAGCAATACGTTTAAAATCTTCAGTTGTCAAGGTAAGCCCCATACCAAAGAGAATCAAACCAAGCAGATAAGCCGTATTGGGAATGACCCAACTACTAGTTGCGGGAAGGGCATAGTTAAAGGCCGCCCAGAGGATAACAGCTACAGTAAACCATTTGCTGAGCCATTTACTAAAAGATACAAGTGACTCCATAATGAAACCTTCTTTCTATTTTCACAGAATAGTATAGCACTTTCATTTTGAATTCCAAGGTAAATTTCGAATTTTCTGAAATTAATTTCAAAAAAAATAAACCCTCACACTTAAGATGCGAGGATTATTGATTTTATAAACCTTAAGACTTATCTTCTAACTTCTCTTCAAACTGTTGAGTCCGTTCTTCGCCCCACCATAGTGGCAATAATTCGCCCAAAGTAATGGTTTGACGTGTGTCGTAGTCAACCATAAACTCCAAGTTACGATTGTCAGGATGGAGTTCCATTAGAAATTCTCGACAAGCCCCACAAGGCATGCCAGATGGTCCACCATGAGGTGGCTGGTCACGAAAGGCGATAATACGCTTGACCTTAGTTTGACCAGTTTCTTGATACATATTGAAAAGGGCAGCTCTTTCGGCACATAGATGGAAAACACCACACGTTCCTTCCATACAAAAGCCCGTGAAAATTTGCCCATCTCCAGCCTCAACGGCAGCCACAACGTGTCTAGCATAGACAAAGTCTGAGACTTCCTGTGGCTGATACAAGGCTTGAGCCTTTTCATACATTTTCTGCCAGATATCCATTATTTCTCCTTTAACCTCGATCACTTTCCCTTTGAGACTTGATAAAGAGTGCAAGCCCTGTTGCTACTGCAGTATAAGCTACAATAAACAGGAGTGATTTCCATGAAAATTTCCCATTGATAGCAAAATTAACGACCAATTCATTGACATGATAGACAGGTGTCCACTCAGAGATGCTCTGAACCCACTTAGGGAACATGGAAATAGGAACCCATGAACCACTCACTATAGGCAAGACAAGGTAAATAATATTTGCCACAAGAGACATGAATTGTTGAGATTTAATCTGAGCGATAAGTAAACCAAAAGCTAGAAAGAGCAGACCGGACAAAAGTAAGAGAGCACCTGACCCTACCCATCTAAAGAATGGCATCTCTACATCTCGGAAAAAGGCACCTACACAAAAGGTCACAATGATGGCAACCATAAAGTTTAGAAGCACACGAAAGATTTTAGAAAGATAATAAGCTGCAATACTAACCTTTGAGTGCTCGATATAGGTCAACCAGTGTTCAATTCGGTCCTCTTGCAACATATAGGGAAAGGTAAACAAACCAAAACTAGACATGGAGAAGCCAGTCATGGTCAGCATATAAGACAGCAAAAACTCTTTTTGAGCTTCTGGAGTAGGTGCTGAGAAGATACTAGAAAAAAGGAGGAAAAATCCGACAGGTATCCCGATTCCCATGATAAAGACTGGCCAACTTCGCCACGTTTTAATCCATTCAATTTTTAGTAATGCTTTCATGCCTTGTCCTCCCTTGTTGAATCAAATAGGCTATCCAAGAGTGTTTTATTTTGAATTTCAATATCAGAAATTCCACAGCCCGAATTTTCAAGACTTTGCCATACCTTTTCGATATCTTTGGTCATGAAGCTGATGACATCCCTCTTTTCAGTGATTTCATAGATATCTGGCAGTCCATGAACAATGCTAACAAAGCTACTTGGAAGAGTGACCTGCTTCTCCTTCTCTTCGTGTCGCATAGCGTATGGCGTGGTATCTCTGATGAGTTTCCCTTGATGGAGGACTAAGATACGGTCAGCTGTGTGTTCCACCTCTTCGATATAGTGAGAGGAATAGAGGATAGTTGTCCCAGCTTTTTTCAAGTCATTGACAATCTCCCAGAAACGCTGACGAGTGGAGGTATCCATACCCGCTGTCGGTTCATCCAAGAAGAGGATTTTAGGTTTATCAATCAAACAAAGGACAAAAGCCAGAAGACGTCTTTGCCCACCAGAGAGTTTGTCCGCAAACTGCTGATACTGGTCTTCCTTGAATTGTAGGAGTTCCTGAACCTCTTGATTGGTCAAGGGATTATCAGAAATAGATTGGAAGAAGGCAATTAGCTCTTCCACTTTCAAACTATTTGGAATGGTATTTTCCTGAAGGAGAACCGCAATTTTATTTTTTGCCTTACCTGCTTTACCATCAATGAGGACCTGACCATTACTCGGTTTTTTATCACCAAGAATACAGGACATCAAGACAGTCTTACCTGCCCCATTAGGTCCAATCAAGACCACACAATCGCCCTTGTTTATCTCAAAACTAATCTCCTCTAAAATGGTCTTTCCCTTGATGCGTTTTCCAAGGGATGTGACTTGAATAACCGTTTCATTCATACCTGTGATTTCCTTTCTTTTGTATAGGAGCCATGCTAATTGACGATAGAGCTGATATCATCGGACTTCCCTTAATACTCCACTTCCAACTCCGTACAGAAGAGACTTCCGCTCAGATGAAGCCTAGTTTCAACTTGCTCGATATCAGATTCAAAACGATCCACCTTCACAGATGACAGAGGATGTGAAATTCCAGTGGCATCCATGACACAGTCGTGAGGAAGTCGGATATGAACTTCACCAAACTTAGCATCAAGATGAACAGCTACCTGATCTGACGCAAAGCTGGCCTGACTCAAATCCAACCAAAGCTCACCAAAAGCTAGATTCATATCAATCGTTTCGACTTCTTGAGAATAGATACGATACCTATCCTCAGCCATATAGGTCTTAACAGAAATATGAGGTCCCTCTTGGTCGTTCTTATTAACCTTATAATCTTTAGTGAGCCCTTTCTTTGGACTACGACCATAAAAAAGCTCTAAAGCCAAGCCAATTAGAAAGATACCGCTAAAGAGATTCCACTGTGCAAAATCGAGGTTTAACAAGTCATGAACATAGGGTGATAAGAAGGCCAAACCAAGAAAAATGAGGAGCGGTCGCCTATTCAAGATACCAAAACAAAAGAAGGCCACGAAGAAAACCAGATTATAATTGACCATGATCCAAAAATCTGGAATAAAGGCACTAGCGATAAAACAAGCTGCTAGTAAAAGCAACAAGATGGCCCGAGCATTAAACCGTTTCATAAGGAGACTCCTTTCTAGTAAATGATTGCAAATTTCCAATTATTTTCACTATCAGTATAGCACTATTTGTAAACGTATTCAATGTTATATTAAAAGGATTTGCAAGAAAAAAAGAGCTTTCGCTCTTTCATTATTTTCAATGTTTGACAGTTACCTGTCCAAAGGATACTGAACCTGTTAGAGAAACTGTAGTGCTAGCCAAGTCTCGTTCTCCTAGACTATCGTAGCTTTTCACTCCTGCCAGGCTTGTATGAAGGCCGTGTGCATCCACTTGCCAATCCTTAGGTACTCGAATGATAACCTGAGAAAAATTTGCCTGAACCACAATCTGAGGTCGATCCGTCATAAACTGAGCCTGACGCAAATCCAAAGTCAAACGTCCAAAATCGGCATTGGCATAGACAGTTTCGAGGTTTTGTGAAGTCACCACCTGAACAGACTCTGAAAATAAGGTCTTAGCGAAAATCTCTCGCTCATGTTCTTTAGAAACCTTGTAAGAAAAGTTCTTCTTATAACTTGGCTTGCTCAAACGGTCCACCGCAATTCCCAAGATAAGAATTCCTACAAAGAGAGTCCATTCTGAATAGTCCAATCTAAAGAGGTCATGGATATAGGTCGACAGAAAAGCCATCCCCAAGAAAAAGAGAAATCTCCCCTTAGATTGCCAGCTCAAAAGCACAAAAAGCAAGGCCAAAATCAACTTATAATTAAAGGCCAAATAAAGATCTGGAATAAAGGCTGTCGCGATAAAATAGGTAGCAATGATAAGTAGGGTGATAACACCTGCATTAAAGCGTTTCATAACAAGTCCTTTCTAAATCCTGTCCTTGAGTTTTTCCACAAAAAGGTAGGCTGCTGGACAGAAAAGCGTATTTTTGATAGTCAGATGATTAATCTGATAGATTTTCTTACGATCCGTGTGAGGAAAGGCTGCACAAGCCTTGGGGCGGACATCATAGATGTCACAGAGATTATCAGGTCCCAAAAATGGACAAGGCATAGACTTGAAGACCTTGTCACCATCCTCATCTACTTGCAAGTACATCTCCTCGAATGCAGGTAACTTCATGCGAAAATGCTTGGCAATACGAGTAATGTCCTGCTCTGTGAAGTCTGGGCCTAGTGTCTTACAACAATTGGCACACTGGACACAATCAATCTCCTGAAAGACTTCATTGTGTACCTGCTGAACAATCTTATCTAAATTTTTAGGGGCTTTCTTCTTGAGCTGTGCTAGAAATTTACGGTGCTCCCCCTGCTTTTGACGTGCCAATTCCTCGTAACGTTTGACATCAATAGTCTGTGACATGTGTTTTCTCCGATAATTTATAATTCTGTCATCTATTATAGCATAAAAGAAATAGAGCCTAGCTTGAACTAGACTCTATGTCAATTACATCGATACGATTCGACGATAGGAACGAGACGTTAGGGCAAAAACCAAGACATAGGCTAGGAAGAAGACCCCACAAACAATGATTGTAACTACTAACATAAGATCTGGATTGAGAACTCCAATGATACGGACAATCAAACTGATCATATGATAGGCAAAGGCCAAGTGAATAAAGGCAAAAATCAAAGGGAGGAAGAAGACGGTAAGAACTTGCTTACGAATGGTTTGCTTGACTTGAAGGTCGTCCAAACCAATCTTTTGAAGAATAACAAAGCGCTCACGATCCTCATAACCTTCGGAAATCTGTTTATAGTAAATCACAAGAACTGTGCCAAGCATGAAGATGATGGATAGGAAGATACCAATAAAGAAGGTTCCGCCAACAAAGCCATTTACCATCCCTTCTGCATCATATCGGCTGTTTGCAGAGAAGTAAGACTCAGGGACACCTGTAGTTTGTCCAGCTAACTGTTTTGTTGCTTCACCTGCTATTTGGTCTAGCAAATCTAAATTTTTCTTGGCATCATGTGTAGGGTTCTTGACGTTAACACCAACATAAGTAGCTTGCGTTATTGATGTCCCTTTCATTGATGACTCAAAAATCTTGATATCTGGTACAACTAAGTAGCTATAATCTGACACAATAATCTTATAGATATTTGGTATTTTTTTATTGATAAAGTCACCAAGTTGCCTATGAATCTGGTAGTTCTTACCATCTATGGACAGACTCTTTTGCGTCTTCAATGTTTTATTCTTAGTGTATAAGGCAATTTGATTAGAACTGAGATTGAGTTCTTTCCCTGTCAATTGCTTAAAGGTTTCTTGAGAAAAGACCAGAACAATTGATTTTGGAACAACTTTTCTTTCATTTTTAGTAAAAACGGTTAACTTATTAGTTTCTTGATTTTTTATACCAAATAAAAGATAAGAGACAGCTACTTTTTCATTTGCTTGCTCACCTGTTTTGATTAAGAAATCATCCATAAGCTTTTTAGTGCTTGTAAGGTCAACTTTATTGCCCGCAACTGAATAATCATGTGGAGTAGCACTCGCTAGATAGTCTTTTTTACCAGCATAGATACTTGCAGCGCCTACAAGCGTCACCAAAACCATGCTTGAGAGGATAGCAATAGTCGCCAGACCAACTGCATTTTTTTTCATCCGAAAGACAAGGTTGGAAATGGAAATCATATTATTAGGCTTGTAATAGTAGTTTTTCTTCTTTTTCAAGAGTTGCAGAACTACTGTAGTCCCGGCATTAAAGAGAAGATAAGTTCCTAGAATAACTAGTAAAACAGCCAAGAAAAAACTCATAATAGCTATTACTGGATTCTGAACAGAGAGAGCAAGATAGTAACCATACCCCATAGACCCAAGCCCCAAAAAGGTTTGAATAACTAGGAAACGTCCCTTTTTTTCACCCTTAAGGCCATCTTTAGTTAATTGTAAAGGATTAAGCCGTAGCAATCGGAAACCATTTACCAAAACCAATAAACTAAAAATACAAGCAAAGATGACAAGAACAATAGGAATTGTCATTACTTGAAAGGTCGAAACTAAACCAGTACTTTCACCGATAAGCCTTTGAAGAAAAGCATAAATGAGTTTATCAAATAGTGCTCCCACACCTATACCTAGAAGCAGAGTCACAAAACTCATAATCACCGTTTCTTTTAGAATCATACTAAAGAGGTGACGCTTCTCTAAGCCTAGCACACTATAGAGGCCAAGCTCCTTTGAACGATTTTTCATAACAAAGCTATTGGCATAAAGAACAATAATTCCAGAAGAGAGGGCGACAATCACAAGTCCCATCCCCAAAACCATCTTGATAGGATCTGACCCAGTTAAGTCATCCAGATGCGGATTAAGCGTTAAAGATGTAAAAATATAGGTAATGGCAATAGCCAAAATAGTTGCTAAAGCATATGGATAATAAAGCTTACGATTTTTTATGAGATTGGACAAAGCCAGTCTATTGGTCAGAAGAAACATATTAGTTCACCTCACTTGCCATTGCAGTTAGTGTATCGGAAATTTCCTGGAACATTTGATGTTCAGACTTATCTCCTTTGAAGATTTGATTATAAAGAATTCCATCCTTGATAAACAAAACACGCTTCGCACGACTGGCGGCAGCCGTCGAGTGAGTTACCATGAGAATGGTCTGACCGCTGGTATTGATGGCATCAAAGACATCTAAGAGTGCCGCTGAAGATTTGGAATCCAGAGCACCTGTTGGCTCATCTGCTAAGAGGATTTCTGGTTGAGTGATGATTGCACGCGCAACCGCAACCCTTTGTTTTTGCCCACCTGAAATTTCATAAGGGTACTTCTCTAGTAGGGAATGAATTCCCAGTTGACGACTGACTGCTTCTACTTGTGTCATCATTTGCTTAAGTGGGCGTCGAGAAAGGACCAAAGGTAGTAAGATATTATCTTTAACAGATAGGGTATCCAAAAGGTTGAAATCTTGGAAAACAAACCCTAATTTTTCACGACGAAAACTGGAAGCATCCTTATTTTTGATGGTTGCTGTGTCCATACCATTAAGATAAACACGCCCTGCTGTTGGTTTATCAAGCATGGCAAGGATGTTGAGCAGGGTTGATTTTCCTGAGCCAGACTCACCCATGATTGCAACATAGTCACCCTTTTCAACTGTGAAATGGATATCTTTAAGGGCTTCAACCTGATTTCCTTTGAAACGTGTTTTATAGATTTTTTTAACATGTTGAACATCTAGTAACGCCATAATAAGCTCCTTTATTTAATAAATTTGGAAGAGATTTTTGGAACCTCTTACTTAACTTCTGATACCATTTTATAGAAAAAGCAAGGTCTCAACCATAACCCTTGCTTTCATTTGTGGTCATATTTCTTACACTTTTGTAAGTTATTAATCAATCGCCAACTTCTGCTTTTGAAAATGAATGGAGACTGTGGTTCCTTGGCCAACTTGTGAGCTAATACTAATATCATGTCCAAGCTGATCAGCAATTTTCTTAGAAAGATAGAGACCTAGCCCAGAGGACTGCTGAGTCAGTCGGCCATTGTAACCTGAAAAGCCACGCTCAAAAACCCGTAGAATATCACTATTTTTAATACCAATCCCAGAATCTTTAAGATGAAGCCCGTTATCTTTGAAGTAAATTTCAATACCACCACTTTTTGTGTACTTCAAACTATTTGACAAGACCTGCTCTATGATAACCAAGAGCCATTTTTCATCTGAAACGACCTTAACATCTAAGTCACGTAGATTAATAGTCAATCCTTTTTGAATAAAGAAAAGACTATGTTTTCTAACAACTTCTTTAACCAAGTCTTCTAATGTAACCTGCCTCAACTGCAAATCATCATGAAAATTCTCTAAACGTAAATACTGCAAAACCAAATTGGTATAAGAATCAATCTTGAATACCTCTTGCTCCAAGAGAGCCCTCGTTTTACTATCCGTAACATCCTGAAGCAATAATTGACTAGCTGCTATTGGCGTCTTGATTTGATGCACCCAAAGAGTATAGTAGTCCATCAAATCTGTATAGCGCTTGCGCTCCTCCTCAGTCTGAACCATTTGACTCTCCTTAGCATTTTCCAAGGCCTGAGCTAGATAAAACTCTAAAGGACTTGATGGTGTCATTTTCTCATAGAGATAGGCTAAGTTATAAGACTGATAAGAGCTAACCAAGTCCCAAATAACTATGATGATAGCCACAAATGTCAGTATGGTCAAGGCATAATGAAGAATATCTGCTGCCTCTTCAAATAAAAAGGCAAACAAAACCAAGATGATTCCATTAAAAATAAACAAAAGATAGAAAGGTAGACGAGACCTAATCTGATATTTGATAAATTGACGCTTATCCATCATGACGCAACCCGTAACCGACACCTTTCTTGGTTTCAATAAAATCCTTCAAACCAACTGCCTCTAACTTCTTACGTAAACGTGCCACATTGACAGACAGGGTATTATCATCAATAAAGAAGTCACTGTTCCAAAGCTCCTTCATAAGGTCTTCCCGACTAACGATATTTCCAGCATGGTCGAAGAGAACTTGTAAAATCTGAAACTCGTTCTTGGTCAAAGAAACGACTTCTCCCTGATAAACCAGATCCATGGCCTTAAGGTTCATAATCACACCCATATATTCCAAAAGACTCTGATCCTTTCCAAACTCATAAGATCGGCGCAAAAGCCCTTGAATTTTTGCCAAGAGAACATTTTGGTCAAAGGGTTTAGTCACAAAATCGTCCCCACCCATATTGATTGCCATAACGATATCCATGGCCTGATCCCTGGAAGACAAGAACATAATAGGCACCTTGGAGACCTTACGAATTTCCTGACACCAATGATAACCATTAAATAGAGGTAAACCAATGTCCATAAGAACCAAGTGGGGCTCTACTTTTACAAAAATAGATAATACTTCCATGAAATCTTCAACAAGAACAACTTCGTAACCCCACTGTTCTAGCATTTTTTTGACTTGTTGACGGATAACCTCGTCGTCCTCCACTAATAAAATCTTATGCATAACTCAACCTCTTTCATTTCCCACTATTATAACAATAAATACCCCAAGAAACGACCATTCTCAGCAAATCTTACAATAATGTTAGATTGAATTTTCCAATTTTTAAAATAGTGCGTTTTCATAGGAAAAATCCTTTGAGTCTTCAAAGAAAATATAGTATTATTATAGAGTTGATATTGGTTTATCATCAACCAACGACAGCTTCATCGAATAATGAGAACATTACTTATTTATGTCACGAATCGGCGTGACGTTTCTACAAGGTGCCGTAACACCTAACAATGAGTAAGTCATAAAGTCATAATAAGATTTTACCGTCTTTTTATGATTTTAAAGGCTTGCTTTGCAAGCCTTTTTCTATTATTCGATTGTTTTGATCTTTGTCAGGTTCTCAATAGAATCTGGGAAAAATCAAAATACACTTTAGTTATATTTTTTATAGGAGGTAATATGAAATTACTGGAAGACCGCATTCTCAATGATGGGAATGTCCTTGGGGAGAACATCCTCAAAGTTGACTCTTTCCTCACTCACCAAGTGGACTTTGACCTCATGCGTGAGATTGGAAAGGTCTTTGCTGAAAAGTTCAAGGATGCAGGCATCACCAAGGTGGTGACTATTGAGGCATCTGGTATTGCTCCAGCCCTCTATGCCGCTGAGGCCTTGGATGTCCCTATGATTTTTGCGAAAAAGGCTAAAAATATCACCATGAATGAAGGGATCCTCACTGCTGAGGTCTACTCCTTCACTAAGCAGGTGACTAGTACTGTCTCTATCGCAAGCAAGTTCCTCACTCCTGAAGATAAGGTCCTCATCGTTGATGACTTCCTAGCTAACGGCCAAGCTGCCAAAGGCTTGATTCAAATCATCGAAGAAGCTGGTGCACACGTCGAAGCGGTTGGTATCGTTATTGAGAAATCTTTCCAAGATGGTCGTGCCCTTCTGGAAGAAGCTGGCTATCCAGTCGTTTCACTTGCTCGTTTGGATCGTTTTGAAAATGGTCAGGTCGTATTTAAGGAGGCAGACATCTAATGCAAAACAAAGAGAAACATTCGCAGGCGGCGGTCCTAGGACTGCAACACCTACTTGCCATGTACTCGGGATCAATCCTGGTTCCAATCATGATTGCTGGAGCCTTAGGGTATTCAGCTCATGAATTAACCTACTTGATTTCAACCGACATTTTCATGTGTGGTGTAGCAACCTTCCTCCAACTTCAACTTAATAAATACTTCGGTATCGGTCTTCCAGTTGTTCTTGGGGTTGCCTTCCAGTCAGTAGCACCACTTATTATGATTGGTGAGAAACACGGTAGCGGTGCTATGTTTGGTGCCCTTATCGTTTCAGGGATTTATGTTATCCTCGTTTCTGGCGTCTTTTCAAAAGTGGCCAATCTCTTCCCTTCTATCGTTACGGGATCTGTCATCACTACTATTGGTTTGACCCTCATCCCTGTGGCTATCGGAAATATGGGGAACAACGTTGATAAACCAACTGGTCAAAGCCTCTTCCTTGCAGCTATCACCGTTCTCATCATCCTTTTGATTAATATTTTCACTAAAGGATTTATCAAATCCATCTCAATCTTGATTGGTTTGATTGTCGGTACTGCTATCGCAGCAAGCATGGGCTTGGTTGACTTCTCACCAGTGGCTGCGGCACCTATTGTCCACGTGCCAACACCATTCTACTTCGGAATGCCTAAGTTTGAGTTGTCATCAATCATCATGATGTGTATTATCGCTACAGTGTCTATGGTTGAATCAACTGGGGTTTACTTGGCCCTCTCTGATATTACCAAAGAACCACTCGATAGCACTCGCCTTCGTAACGGTTACCGCGCTGAAGGTTTGGCTGTTCTCCTTGGTGGACTCTTCAACACCTTCCCATACACTGGTTTTTCACAAAACGTTGGTCTTGTGAAGTTGTCAGGTATTAAGACTCGCTTGCCAATCTACTATGCAGCTGGTTTCCTTGTTCTTCTTGGACTTCTTCCTAAGTTTGGTGCCTTGGCTCAAATCATCCCAAGCCCAGTCCTTGGTGGCGCTATGCTTGTCATGTTCGGTTTTGTTTCTATCCAAGGAATGCAAATCTTGGCACGTGTTGATTTCGCCAACAACGAACACAACTTCTTGATTGCTGCGGTATCAATCGCTGCAGGGGTTGGTCTTAACGGCAGCAACCTTTTCAACAGCCTACCAAATGCTTTCCAAATGTTCTTCTCAAACGGTATCGTCGTTGCAAGCTTGCTTGCCATCGTCCTCAATGCCATTTTGAACCATAACAAAAAAGAAAAATAACACAAGAACACCCCTTATAGATTCACCAATCCAATAAGGGGTGTTTTTATCATAGTTTTAAGGTGCTGATTGTAGCCAAATCTTTTGTAACAATTGCGGTATCAAATTTCACCTCAAATAGAATCAGCGATTCTCCTGCGAAATCTATTGTCTTTTTATAATCTGGAAGCTTTGCAATGAACTGAGCTTCCAAATCGAATATCGTTTTCAAACTTCTTTTTGCGAGACCTTTGGCTTTGACATGCTGGTTTCCAGTGTGAGGAATAGTGGTAAAGGCAATCGAAGGATTTTCTTCTATTTCCTTTACCTTGTCATTATCTTTAAATGACGAAAAATAAAGAATGTTTTCACTAGGGTCGAAATAGAAATTAACGATTCTTACATTAGGAATGTTATTTACAGAAGTTGCCAAGGCCATTTCTTTTTGTTCTGCCATTATTCTCAAAAATTCTGTTTTCGTGTTCATTCTCAAAGCCTCATTTCCTTAGATTAATTATATCTGAAAGCCTATAAAATGTCACTCGAGAAAATGAAAGCAAATTGTTTCTTTGAGATTAAAACAGATTGAAAGCAAGTCATATCTATAGTACAATGAAAATATAAATGTTTGAAAAATTAATTTAGAAAGGAAAACAGAATGCACGAAACACATTCTCTCCGTGAGCGATTCCTTGTTTTCTTCAAGATTTTTGTGCCCATACTGATTTATCAGTTTGCCAACTTCTCGGCAGCCTTTGTGGACACTACCATGACTGGTCAATACGATACCCTACACTTGGCGGGGGTAGCCATGGCAACGAGTTTATGGAGTCCTTTTTTCACCTTTTTAACAGGTATCGTCTCTGCCTTGGTTCCTATTATCGGACACCATCTAGGGGCAGGTCGCAAGGACCGAGTGGCACCTGATTTCTATCAATTTCTTTATATGGCTTTGGGTCTATCACTTATCCTCTTTGCCCTCGTTTTTCTGGGGGCACCCTTAGTTTTGAATCATTTAAGCTTAGAACCTTTGGTCAGAAAGGTAGCCCTTGGTTATTTACGCTTTTTGAGTCTTGGTATCATTCCCCTCCTACTCTTTAGCGTGGTTCGCTCCTTCCTTGATGCACTTGGCCTCACGCGCCTTTCCATGTACCTCATGCTTCTGCTCCTACCTCTCAATGGTTTCTTCAATTTCCTCCTCATCTATGGCATTGCTGGTTTACCAGAGTTAGGGGGAGCTGGAGCTGGGCTTGGAACTTCATTGGCTTACTGGGCCCTTCTCCTTATTTCCATCAAGGTTATCAGAAAGCATAAAAAGATTAAGCCCTACCACATTGAAAAGGTTCAACCCCTTGATAAAGCAGCTCTGCTTGACGCCCTTAAACTAGGTCTCCCTATTGGTGGAACGGTCTTTGCGGAAGTCGCCATCTTCTCAGGTGTTGGTCTGGTTATGTCTAAGTATCCGTCACTAGTGATCGCTAGTCACCAGGCGGCCATGAATTTCTCAAATCTCATGTATGCCTTTCCTCTCAGCATTTCCAGTGCCATGGCTATCATTATTTCCTACGAATTTGGGGCCAGACGCATGGATGCCGTCAAGAGCTACAGCAAGCTGGGACGGTTGACAGCCCTAGGATTTTCTATCTTTACCTTGATTTTCCTCTACTTCTTGCGTTATGATTTGGCTGAACTTTATGGGCATGAGCCTGACTTTTTGAGAATGACGGCCATTTTCATGACCTATAGCCTCTTCTTCCAAGTGGCAGATGTCTTTGCGGCTCCGCTTCAAGGAATCCTGCGTGGCTATAAAGATACCAAAGTACCTTTTTATCTCGGTATCCTAACCTACTGGGGCATCACCCTCCCAGTTGGCTTCCTGCTTGAAAAAGTCACTGGACTTGGTCCCTATAGTTACTGGATTGGCCTGATTACCAGTCTTATCGTCAGTGGTCTCTGTTACCAATGGCGCTTAAATAGAATCGTCAAACGATACGAATCACAACAGTAACACACCTGAAGCAGTCTTTTCCGACTGCTTTTTCTATGTCCAAATCTCGATAATACAGAAAAAAAACTCCTGCATATTGAAAACAGATAAACTGTTATCAATACACAGAAAGCTTCTTTTGATGAGTGATTAATTAAATTCAGATTTTCCTGACCTATTACCAAACTGGATTCATTAATGAAAACATAGATGTTTAATATTGAAAAAAGTATCACAGAGACCAGCTGGATCAACTAGGGCAACATAAATCATGACTAAACTACATAGAGCTAGGAAATGATAAAGATAAACTACTTTCTCCCCTGTTTTAGGAAGTAAAAGAAAAGACCAGAACCACAAGACACAAATGGCTATTAATATGATTAGTTTATTTATCCATTCCATAATAATCTCCGTCAAAAAGATTTAGCACAATAAAATAGTCCTTAGGACTATCTGAATGTTATCACAAAATCTAACAAGCGCTGTCATTACTTCTTAAGGAAATATCTTAGTATTCTCTTGCTAGTCTTGTTTTGGTAAGTTAAGACATATAAAATCATATTGGGAGGTTGGGAAGACTCATTATTACACAAAGTACAATAATGTTTACAGACGCCAAAACCAGCAAAAGCTAAGGAGAAGGACACATTTACACTTGTCAGATTTCTCACTATTATAGTGTACTATTTTTTTATTTGAAACGTAAAACAATTTTGCCTAAATTGTTAAAAAATGTAATGAAAGGTCACTTTTTTGTCCTGAACGGTTAGGTCACATGTTATGTTAGATTTAAAGGGCTTTCAATAATTTCTTTTACATGCAAAAGAGGCTGGTAGCAAGCAGTACCAACCTCTTATTTTATGATAAGCTTCTGCTAGAAAATCTCTTAATACTAGTGAATAATCAGTCTACTTGGTCAAGTAAGTAGGCGTAACCTTCTTTTTCCATATCGGCTTTAGGAACAAATCGTGTCGCTACGCCATTGATACAATAGCGTAGACCACCCTTGTCACTTGGACCATCTGGAAAGACATGGCCAAGATGAGAATCACCCACACGACTACGGACCTCAATGCGTTCCATATTGTGAGAATGGTCTTCTTTGTAATTGGCTACCTCAGGACTAATGGGGCGAGAGAAACTCGGCCAGCCACAGGCTGAATCAAACTTATCCTTGGATGAAAAGAGGGGCTCACCAGTCACTACGTCAACGTAAATTCCAGGCTCAAACTGATTCCAAAGCGGACTCGTAAAGGCACGTTCCGTTCCATTTTCCTGGGTCACAGCATAGGCTTCTGGACTCAAGCTTTCCTTAAGCTCCTCCTGATTTGGCTTGTGATAAGCACTTGAATCAATAACAGGATTAACTGCTTGATTAACATTTATATGGCAATAGCCATTAGGATTCTTCTTGAGATAATCTTGATGGTAATCCTCTGCAGGAATAAAGTGCTTCAGAGGCAACAATTCAACCGCCAAAGGCTGGCCGTATTGCTCAGTCATTTCTTGGAAAACTTGCTCGATGATTGGCAAGTCATTTACATCAGTATAGTAAACACCCGTACGGTACTGGGTTCCCACATCATTCCCCTGTTTGTTTTTGCTTAGAGGATTGATGATACGGAAAAAATGTAGCAGAATCTCTCGCAATGACACCTTGCTAGCATCATAGGTCACCTGAACAGTCTCAGCGTGACCCGTCTGACCGATGAGCTCATAACGAGTCGTCTCACTACGACCATTGGCATAACCCGAAACCGCATCAAGCACACCAGGTACACGAGAGAAGTACTCTTCCACACCCCAGAAACAGCCACCAGCAAGATAGATGATATGATTATTTGGATTTGACATTTTTAAACACTCCCTTCACTAGATACTTGTATCTCCACGCCTTAAGTGTAACGCTTTTGGGGAGATTTCGCACTTATGGTGACTTGGAGAGAAAAAATCCCACCACAAATGTGATAGGATTCATTTTTATTCCATTTCGAAGCTTTCGCTCTTAATCTTATCTGGTAAGACGAGAGACAGGAGGATGAACAAGATAGCTGGAATCAACCATGGCAGTGATGCTCCTGATAATGGAAGGAAGTTAATGATGGCATTAAGTCCTGCAAGTTTGAACTGGCTGGCAATTACACTAAGCAAAGCGATAAGCGTCACTATAGCTACTGTCACTTGCATACCAGTTTTAGACAAGGCCACAAACTTATTAGCAATCACAATCATAACAATTGTGATTGTAATTGGGTAGAGAACCAAAAGCACTGGCACTGAGAAAGCAATGATATTATTAAGTCCCAAGTTGGCAATCGCAAACCCAATCAAGGTAAAGATAATGGCGTAAGCCTTGTAAGATACTTTCGGAAATGCCTTGTGGAAGAATTCCCCAGTCGCAACGATAAGTCCTGCTGTTGTTGTGAAGCAAGTCACTGTCACCATGATAGCTAGGAAAATCTGAGCCGCTGGTCCAAAGATGGCTTGTGTGGCTTGTGACAAGACACTTGCACCAATATTGGCATCTTTTGGTAATCCCGCCACTTGGAGTGGGAAATGATTCCCCAAAAAGGCTAATCCCAAATACAGAGCACCAAAGAGGATAGTAACTACGAAACCAACGACCCAAATCGTTGAGATATACTCTTTTTTAGACTTGAAGCCTAATTGGTTGAGTGTGACTACTGCTACTACACTGAAGGCCACAGAAGCCAAGGCATCCAAGGTGTTGTAGCCTTCCAAGAATCCTTTACCAAAAGCAGAAGCCTGATAGGCTTGACTTGCATCCTGAGGATTGTGACCACCATATTTAAATGCTCCTGCCACGATAACGACTACAATCATGATGGCAAAGATAGGCGTCAATATACGTCCAATACTATCTAGAATTTTAGATGGATTCATGGCAATCCATAAAGCCAAGGCAAAATAAACGGCTGTGAAGGCAAGTAACCATAGACTTGTATGACTATTACCGACCATTGGTGCAATACCAATTGAAAAAGCTGTCGCTGCTGTCCTTGGAATGGCAAAGAATGGTCCAATAGACAAGTAAAGCACTGCCAAGTATAACAAGGCAAACTTAGGTGAGATTTTTTGAGAAATCTCGTGTATATATCCCTTCGGATTTAGAGTCCCAATAATAAGTGTTAGAATTGCAATTCCGACACCAGATAGGACAAAACCGGCAATGGCTGGCCAGAAATGACCTCCAGATTCAAAGCCTAGCTGAGGAGGGAAGGTTAGGTTTCCCGCTCCAAAGAACATACCAAACAGCAAAAGAGCTGTAAGGCCTCCTTTTTTTAACATAGGTAACTCCAATCTAAAACAAACAAGACATAACCTCCCAAAAGAAAAGGGCTTGTTTATTAATATTTTTAGTCAACTTAACTAGTATGACATGGTTAATTTGAAAGTTCAAGCAATTGAAACTTATTCACAAAGGTTTTTAAAATTTCAAATATTCTGTCTGATTGGATGAAAAAACTAGACAAGATTCTTATCTCGTCTAGTTTAACTACTTAAATTATGGGTGACTAACAATCAGTTCAAGATTACCCTTGATTTGCCAAGCTTGAACATCGCTTGGTAGAATAAAATGGCTACCTTTTGCAATGTCGTAATCTTGCCCGTCTACTTTAAGACTTCCTTGACCATCAAGCACACTAAACAAACTGTAATCAGCAGTCTTTTCAAAATCAGCCTTGCCTGAAATTTCCCATTTGTAAACAGCAAAGAAATCACTTGCTACTAAGAGCGTTGATTTGAGGTCATCTACTTTTGTTGTGACTGGTCGACTGTTGGCTGGCTCACCGATGGTAAGCACGTCGATAGATTTTTCAAGATGGAGTTCACGCAGGTTACCTTGATCATCTTTACGGTCAAAATCATAAACACGGTAGGTCGTATCACTAGATTGTTGCGTTTCAAGAACCATGATACCTGCACCAATAGCATGCATGGTACCACTTGGTACATAGAAGAAATCTCCTGCTTTAACTGGAACCTTGGTCAAGAGATTTTCCCAATCCTTACTTTCAATTTGCTGGCGCAATTCTTCTTTTGATTTGGCGTTATGACCGTAAATGATTTCAGCACCTGGTTCTGCAGCAATGATATACCAACACTCTGTTTTACCAAGCTCACCTTCATGTTCGAGTCCATAAGCATCATCTGGATGGACCTGAACTGAAAGCCAATCATTGGCATCCAAAATCTTAGTCAAAAGTGGGAAGACAGGTTCTTGACGATTACCAAACAATTCACGGTGCTCTGCATAAAGAACATCTAAAGTTTGACCGGCATAACGACCATTCTTAATAGTAGAAACACCATTTGGGTGAGCAGAAATAGCCCAGTACTCTCCGACATGGTCGCTTGGAATGTCGTAGCCAAAGACATCACGCAAATGCGTACCACCCCAGATTTTTTCTTGCATAACAGATTGTAAAAATAATGGTTCAGACATAATTACTCCTTTTTCTAGGAACGAGAGGCCTTAACATTTTTTGGAATTCAAGAAAAGGTGTTGACTCTCTTAGAGATTAACAGTGAAGTCTTACATAAAATAACCAATCTCTTTAAGTTACCAGACTTCTGATTCTCGAAAAATTTAGGCAAGTTCTGATTGTTGATTACCTCAATTATAAGCATAATTTGTGAAAATATCAACAGAGTCCTTAAAGAAATCATAAGATTTTGGCTTAATGGCTGCAAGTCATTTCAATAGCAAATTTCCTTTAAGAATCCTACTCATTCCTTCATTTTTCGGATAGATTGATTGAATTTAAAGACTTTTTAACCTATAATGTTATTGATATTATGAAAGGAAATCTCTCAATGAAATTCTATTCCTATGACTATGTGCTAAGTCAGATTAGCCAACAAAACTGGGTTATGGTTGCCATTACTGCAGGACTTATTTTAGTGACCGGTGTATTTGCTTTTAAAGCCTTCAAAGAACGCCATGATACTAAGTTTCGTGAACTCTCTATTATTTCTATTTTAACCTTAGTTGCCGTGGTTCTAATTGCTATCAGTAATTTCCAAAGCAATCAATCTAACAACGACCAATTTAGAGCATCTCTTCACTTTATCGAGGTTGTGTCTAAAAATCTTGACGTTGATAAGAGCAAGGTTTATGTCAATACTTCTACTACTACAGATGGCGCTATCCTCAAAGTTGGAAACAAGTACTATCGTGCCATCTCAGGTTCAGAACCTGACAGCTACTTGCTAGAACAAATAAAACTTTACAAGTCTGATGTTGAACTCGTGGAGGTTAAAAAATGACATCTTTTTATCTTACTGTTGCAATTAAACTAGCTTTGGGGCTTATTTCACTCGTCTTTGTTATCAATTTAACAGGTAAAGGAAACCTAGCACCTAGCTCAGCTACTGACCAAGTACAGAACTTTGTTCTTGGTGCAATCCTCGGTGGTACAATTTATAGTAGTACCGTTTCAATCCTCCAATATATCGTGATTTTGATTATTTGGACGATTTTGATTTTACTTCTTAAATGGCTCATCACCAATATTCACTTTATCAAACATTTGATTGACGGTAAACCAACCGTCATCATCAAACAGGGTCAACTAGATCCTGAAGCTTGTCGCTCTATAGGACTTTCAGCTTCTGATGTCGCTTTAAAATTACGTTCTCAAGGAATTTTTCAACTCAAAGAGGTTAAACGTGCAGTTATTGAACAGAACGGCCAATTGATTGTGGTTCGTGCGGGTGATGAAAATCCGAAATACCCAATCGTTACTGATGGGGTCATTCAAACAGAAATTCTTGATACTATTGGTAAAACGGAGGATTGGTTAAATGAAGAGCTTCAAAAAATGGGATATGAAAACGTTTCGGATATCTTTATTGCTGAGTACGATAAAGGAAACATTAATGTCGTTACTTATTAAACAAACCACTTGCATTACCGTTTAATATTGTCTATAATGGTATCATCATAAAAAGGAGGTTCTACTATGGGAATCGAAGATAAATTAAATCAAGCTAAAGGCGCTCTTAAAGAGGGTGCAGGTAAACTGACTGGCGACAAAAAGACTGAAATCGAAGGTGCGGTTGAAAAAGTTGTAGCAAAAGCAAAAGACGGTCTCGAAGATGTTAAAGAAGGCATTGAAGGTGCTGTTGAAGGCCTTAAAAATAACTTTAAAAAATAAGACAAAAAAGAAGTTTTCAAGCCATTTGGCAAGAGAACTTCTTTTTTTATTTGTTTTCTAAACTAAAATTACTAACGAGAATGCTTGCTTCCTTTAAGTGCAAATGATGCTGTCATAAGTACAGCCCCTAATGCACCTAATCCCAAGCTACTCACATCACCAGTATCTGGTAACGTTGATTGGTTTGCTTGGCTACTTTGTGAACTTTTAGCAGACTGATTAGCCTTAGAGCTTGTATGTTGTTTCTGGGCAAAATTAGTTTGTACAACTGAGCTAACATTTTCCTTTTGACTCAAGCTTGACTGACCTTTTGATGCTTCAGAAGTTTGATTTTGAGTAGGAATCTTATTCAACTTCTCAGCAGTCTCTTGATTTTGTTGTTGGGTGCTACTTGTCTTATCTGTCCTTGCCTGTGCGGGCTGTACTTCTGCTGACTGATTTGCAACTGCTACTTCAGACATCAATGATGTTACTTCAGGGTCTGAAGCATTAGTCCTTGATGAGCCTTGAGCTGATGGGCTTGTGCTACTTGCTGTCGTAGAAGTTGTGCTACTCACATTTGGAGACGTTGAGTTACTTGTTTGACTTGCAAAGTTTGGTGGAGTTGGACGTCCTGTATTAGACGTCTGACTTGTTGAACTTGTAGTACTTGTGCTAGACGTATTCTCAGAACTTATTGAACCAGATTGGCCCCATGGTGTGTTAATGCTACCAGTATTAGTTGAGCTTCCGCCATAGCTAGTCGGTCCCCCATAGCCTCCGAAATTATCAAACATTGAGGTATTGTCAAAGCTTCCACCTGGGAATCCACCCATTCCACCTGCACCAGGACCGTTGTTTGTGCCTTCTTCAGTAGCTGTTGCAGTGGCACTTGAACCACTTGAGGTCGTGATGGTATAGGTTTCACCCGAAGTTAGACTCTCGGTACTAAAGACTACATTTCCAAATGAAGACGTCGCTGTCGTTGTGGCAACAACATTTCCAGAGCTATCAGTGACTGTGATGGTGTCCCCTGCACTACCTGAAATGTTGGCCATGATATAAGATTGGCTTGAACCCGTTGTAAAGGCCTGAGCCATTCCTTGGTTACCAATAGCCCATACAGTACCATCCGAGATAATACCTGTCCCATCATAGTCGATAGCGGCATTATCTGCACTTGTCTGAGCGACATAGAGAGAACCACTTTTAACTGTCACATTCCCGTTACTGTCAATACCATCACCGTCTGCTAGGATTGTAACCGTTGCACCGTCAATATTGATGGCAACTTCATTTTCCAAATCAGAAGTCGAGTTGGTTAGGCTTGAAGTGTCTGCACTGTCCTTGGTCGTCCACTCAGTGGCGTTAATACCGTCATCTCCAGCAGTGATGTCAACGGTTCCACCTGTCAAATTGATATAACGTCCTTCAAGGCCTTCGTCACCTGCCACGACTGTTACTTTAGAATTGCCTTCAATGGTCAATTCATCCGTAACCGTGATACCTTTATCAGTCGCATTAATGGTTACCGTTGAGTCGGTAATTGTCAAATCACCACTATTCACATCTGTTTCGTCTTCGACTTGAATACCATCATCAGTTGCTGTGATGTTGACTATGGCATTTTTAATGGTTACAGCTGTCGTCGCATTGATGCCATCCTTGGCCTCAGAAGTCAAATCAAGCGTTACAGAGTCAACCGTTACACTGTCAGCCTTAATGGCGTGCTTTTCAGTACTTGAAAGGGTAAGGGTGCTTCCAGTACCACTCGTGATTGTTAAGGCACCAGCGGCTTCAATCGCATTAGCAGACGTCGAAGAAATAGAACTGTCTGAAAGGACATTAACAGTCAATTCTGCTGAAGAATTGGAAGTAATAGACGAATCCGTTAAGGTCACACCATCCAAGTAGATTGTAACTGGATCTGTCACGCTACCTGACACAATAATGGTATAGCTTGAACCATTTCCGGTCAAAGTGTATGATCCTGCTTGATTGATGGTAATTGTCGTTCCATCAACTGTGACAGTACCGCTATCACTTGTTACCACGGTTGTTCCATTGAAAGTAATCGTTGTCGTTGAGCTTTCTGAATCACTATCTTCAGACTCAGTTGTCGTCGTTTCAGTAGCTGCGTCTGAGTCACTGTTAGTTAAAACTGAAGCTGTTTCGGAAGCAGTGGTTTCAGTGGTGCTTGAGCTTGTATTAGTGCTAGTGTTTTCATCTGCATTGTTCGTTTCAGATGCTGACGTTTCACTAGTTGTGCTCTCAGCAGTTTCAGAAGAACTTGCTTCTGGAGTTGCGGAAGTACTTGAATCATCAGATGTTTCACTGCTTGTTGATGTAGCAGTCGTGTCCTCTGTCGTACTTGTTGTACTTATTGTTGACGAATCAGTGTCTGAAGTTGAAGCCGCAGTTGAAGTACTTGTAGCCGATTCTGTGCTTGTTTCAGTAGTTTCTGATGTATTGTCGGTCTGAGTACTTTCTTCAATTAAATCAGCAGTGGTTTCACCTGTTGAAACCGTTGAGAGTGTTGATTCAGTGTTCGTCTCATCGGCTGAAGCCTTATTTTCATTTAAGACGACTGAGCTACCGAAAATTAAGCTAGCTACTAGGACTGAACCCGCTGTTTTCCATTTTGATGATTTTTTAATGGCGTAACGTTCTTGTGTTTGTTTCGTATCTTTGTATGTCATATCTTAGACCTCTTTCTTACTTTTGAGATGCCTCTATTAAACACAAGAAACCTAAGACAAGACTTAAAGAAAGGTTTATCTTTCCTTAAAGTAAAAAAAATCCCCAAAACTATGGGAACTTTCAATTTCTAGGATAGACCACTCTAAATTCTTCTAAAACAACTAGACTTTCCTGACTAAAATGTAATCCAACCTCTTCCAACCAATTGCTAAAGAGATCCTCATGAAGCTCTTGCCAGTAAGCTAGGGTTCGATCTCCTTCACCTTCATTATATCAAAAAATGATAGGCCAGATGGCACTATCATTTTCATCTTAATACTTAGAATGTTTGTAACCGTAAAAGGCATAGATCACTGAACCGATTAGCACTGCCAAACCAAAGGCTAACCATGTCTGCCAACTGTACTGACTCATAAAGGAGAGACAGACGATAATTGAAATAATAGGCAAGACCGGAACAAACGGAACCTTGAACTCGTCCTTCTGTGGCAACCCCTTCTCCTTACGAAGAATAATGAGGGCAATAGCCAAGAGAACTAAGTAAGCCAAGGTCGCAATGTTAACCAATGATGCCATGTTGGCCAAGGAGAATATACCTGCTGAGATAGCTGACAATACGCCTGTCAAAAGTGTCGCATGATGTGGAACTTTATTAGTCTTTGAAACCTTTTGAAAGGTTTGAGGAAGGAAACCATCACGCGCCAGGCTATAAACCATACGGCTAAGGGCATAGGCCATTGAAATACATACCGTAATCAAGGTCATAATAGCAACTACAGAAACGTAGTTGGCTGCCCAAGAAATACCGATATAGCGAAGGGCATAAGCCACAGCATCATCAACATTCAACTTGGTATAGTGAACCACTCCTGTCAAAACGAGCGAAACCACTGCATAGAGTGAAGCCACGATAATCAAGGCAAGAACGATACCTCGAGGAACGTTCTTTTGTGGTTCTTTAATCTCGTCTACTGTCATAGAGATAGACTCGAAACCAAGGAATCCAAAGAACATGAGGGAGGCACCTGCCATAATTCCTGTCTTTCCTCCATAAATTTGCCCAAAGCCAAATGGTGCAAAATTTGCCCAGTTGCTAGGATTCAAATGGAAGAGGCCCACTAAGATGAAGACCGCCAAGGCTGAAAACTTGAGCACTACCAATAGGGAGTTCAAACGAAGGGCCTGCTTGGAATTCATGAGAAGAAGAGCCGTCACCAAGACCAAGACCAAGACTGGCAAGAGGTCAATGTAAGTGCCTTGACTGGGATTGAAAGGTCCACTGATGGCTTGAGGCAACTTAAGACCAAAGCTAGCCAGTAGACCCTTGAGGTAGGCACCCCAACCAGAGGCAACACTGGATACGGCATTCATAAAGACAATCATGGTCAACCAGCCACCCATCCAGGCAGGATACTCCCCCCAGACAGCATAGAGGTAACCATAGACACCACCGGCTGACGGGTAACGTGAGGCAAACTCGGCAAAGAAAATCGCTGACATCCCAACACACACGGCTGAAATCAAGACTGAAATAATCAGGGCAGGACCAGCTAGAGTCGATGCCGCAGTACCAGTAATCGTAAAGATTCCTGTACCAACCATGGCACCGATTCCCAGAAGGACCACATCCCTAAGGGTCAGATGTCGTTTCATCTCAGTCTGAGCGAGACCAACATCCTTTTTACGAAAAATACTCATTTTTATACTCCATTTTTTGCTAAATACCGAACTATTATACCATATTTCTTGGTCTAAATGGTCTTTTTTCTGTATTTTTATACTTTTATTGGTGAATGCTATGCCAAAAATAGGGACTCCTAATGCTTACTTTTTAATTTTCCATACATCTCGATTAAAAGGAGCTTGCTAAAATGGCCCTATATCATTCTATTTCGTTTCTCAAATCCTTACCTAAAAAGAATTTTCAATTTTTAGAAAAAAACATGAAAATCTTATGAATGCGTTTGATTCTTCTAATGAAAGATGTTAGAATGGGGTCATTAAAAAGGAAAAGGGGAGCTTTTATGGAAAATAAAGTTCATTTTAAACTTCATAAAGTGAAAAAACAATGGGTTACCATTGCCGTGTCTGGTTTGGCACTTGGTGCCTCATTGGTTGGAGTTGGTGTCTCTGCCGACGAGCAAGCTACAAATCAAGTTACCTCAGCTAGCACACCTGAAAGCGTCAATCAGGATCCTGAGCTTGTCGTCACAGAAACAACTGTAGCTACGACAAAAGCTGATCAAGGCGCAACCAATAAGGCAAGTGATACAACTGCTACTGTCACAACTGATAAGCAGCCAGTCCTTAAAGAAGACCAAGCAAGCAGTACTTACAATTTGTCTAGTGGCGAAACGAGAACTGCTACTTCAACTTCAGAAACAGCTAACACAGCTACTGACGTGAATAGCCAAGCACCGGAATCTGTTGAAACTGCTGTCGTTTCTGGCGGTCAATTCAAGAGCGATGTTGAGGGCAACTGGTACTACCTTAAAGACGGGAAAAATCTGACAGGTCCCCAAAACATTGACCATTTCGACCTTTATTTCCACGAGGATGGCAAGCAAGCCAAGGGTGAGATTATCACAGAAAATGGAGAATCTTTCTACTATGACAAAGCTAATGGCCGTAAGGTAACCAATACCTCTATCAACATCGATGGTCAAGCCTACAATGCTGATGCCCAAGGTCGTTTGACAGCAGTTCTACCTGAAACAAACAAACGCAACCAGTTTATTGAAGACAACAACCACAACTGGTATTACCTCGGCAAAGATGGCAAACCCGTCACTGGTGCTCAGAACATCGATGGCTTTAACCTCTACTTCCACGAAGATGGTCGACAAGCTAAAAACGAAATCGTCACTATTAATGGTGATAGCTACTATTTCGATAAAGACAATGGACGTCGTGTAACAGGTCGCCAGTATCTTGATTATGCAAACCATAAATACTTTGGTTATTACTACTTTGACAAAGATGGCAAGATGGTAAAAGATGACTTCATCACTGAGAATGGCAATCTTTACTACTTTGATGCTACTGGTAATCAACCTGATTCTGTCTTTGTCTCAGATAAGTCGGGCAACTGGTACTACTTCGATAATTACAAGGCAACTAAAGGCTTCTCAGCCCCATTTGGTTTCCGCACCGAATTCCTAGACCGTAGCCAAGCTGACTACAAGACAAGCGTTCAAAACCTGAACGGACAACAGTATTACTTTGATCCTAAGACTGGTATTATGGTAACCAATCGCTATGTTTCTGACGACAAGGGTAATTGGTATTACTTTGGTAAAGACGGTAAAGCGCTTCATGGCTTTCAAACGGTAGATGGTAGCCTTCACTACTTCAATGATAGTGGTCAACAAGTCAAAGGAGACTTCCTTTACTACGATAACGATATCTACTATTTCGACAAAGACAATGGGAATCCAGTAACCAACCAATTCATTAATAGAGATAACTCTTGGTACTACTTCGGAGCTGATGGTAAAGCCGTGTCTGGTTTCCAAACCATTAACGGACAGAACCTTTATTTCCACGAATATGGTGTCCAAGCCAAGGGACAACTGGTTACTATTGACGGCAAAACCTACTACTTCGATCCAAATACAGGTGACAAGTGGGTAAATCGCTCACTTACCTTAAACGGTACGGTCTATAACTTTGATAGCAATGGTGTGGCGACTACTAAAGCTGACCAAACCACAAATCGAAATCAATTTGTTAAAGGTACTGATCAAGAATGGTACTACTACGATGCTAATGGCAAAAAGGTCACTGGTTTCCAAACTATTAACAAGGACCTCTACTACTTCAACGATAAGGGACAACAAGTCCGAGGAAAGATTTTCAATCTAGGTGATAACTACTACTTTGCCAACAAAGACACTGGTGCTGTCCTTCGTAATGCCTTCTACAATGATAAATCTACTGGTCGTTACGGTGCTTTCTCTGAAAACATCTACTACGCTGGCAATGACGGTGCCTTCAAGACAGGTTGGTTTGAAGTTGATGGCAACCGTTATTATGGTAGCGACTATTCTGATGACGACACGCCTAAAGGAAATCTCTACACAGGAGTTATCAACTCACAACTCTTTAGCCCAGATGGGAAACTCTTGACAAACGGTCTCTATCCTGAGTTCAAGCGTACTGGTGAAAATTCTTATGAACTTGAAGGTGTCTATGTCACAGATGCCGACGGTAATATCAAAGAAGGTCCTTATCAATATGATGGTAAGATTCTTGGTTCTAAATATAGTTACGTCCGCCAATCACAATGGTCAACTTTTGACGAATGGGATATTCTTAATGGACACCTCTACCATTTTGACTCAACACCTATGACCTTCACAGCACCAAATGGCCAAAAAGTGACCACAAACGTTGCCATTGCAACAACTAACAAGGCCCTTACTTATCACGGCGTAATCTTTAATTTTGATGCCAAGGGTATTGATGCGGCAAAAGAAAAAGCTATCCACTTTGACCAATTGCAGACGGATCGTAACGGCACAAGTTATCTCTATGAAAATGGTCAAAAAGTCACTGGCTTGAAGACCTTTGATGGCGTCACTTACTATTTCTACGAAGATGGCCGTCAAGCCAAAGGCACAGAGGTCACAATCAATGGTAAAACTTACCAATTTGACCAATTGACTGGTATCATGACTCGTAACGCCTTTTCAAAATCATACAACTATGAAGGTTCTCCACGCTTCCCATACTACCCAACACGCTACTATGGTAACGACGGAGCTGCTCTTACTGGTTGGCAAACCATCGATGGCAAAGACTACTACTTCCGAGCTAGTGGAAACCTCGAAACAGGACGTTTTGTCATCGGAGACAGAGCCTATAATGCTGATGACAATGGTGTAGTTGCTGACCGCAAGGGTGAGCCTGCTTATCGCAATCGCATTGTCTACGATAAAGGTGACAACTACTATTACAATGACAAAGGTGAAAAAGTGACCGGCTTCCAAGAAGTTGACGGCAAGGTCCTCTACTTCGACGCTGAAGGCAAACAAGTCCTAGGACGCTTCGTCACAGTCGATAACTATACCTACTATTTCGACCCTAAAACAGGTGAAAAATACACAAACCGCTCTGTCCTCATCGATGGTAAACTCTATACCTTCGACAAAGACGGACATGTCGTGAAGTAAGTTTAGATGAAACCGAGACGAAAGTCTTGGTTTTTTTTGTGGGTTCTTTTAAAATTAAATTTTTCGAACTTTCTTCCATAAAAACTGAAAAATTGTAATTTATACTTGAGTTTTTCAAGAATTAATTGATAAAATTTGCAATACTTTTACTATTTTTTTCACAATATAACAGCTTCCGAATAATTAAAAAATTATTATAGAAATATTTGAATATATAAAAATCAAATGTTAAAATTAAGGTGAAAAGTGAGAAACGGAGGATAGAATTATGGAACACAAAACTCATTTCAAGCTTCACAAAGTGAAGAAACATTGGATTACCATTGCTATTTCAAGCTTAACACTTGGAATCATCGCTTCTACCGGAAATATCGCTTATGCTGAGCAACCGGAATTACCTCTTACTAATCAAACAATAGAAAATTCCATAGTTTTTGAAGAATCAGCTATCAACACATCGAATACTTTCATTGATGAAAAGACTACTAGCCAGTCCGAATCGTCTCTTGAAACATCAACAAATCATTCTACGACAACCGATACTTATACAGTCGACAACAACTTGAAAGTATCGCTTCCTGAAGATAGTACCGTACCGTCTTCAAGTGAAGCATCTTTGGAAGGAGCTACTAATGTTTCTGAAGCTTCAAGTATTGAAACACAAGAAGATAACTCAATTACAGGAGGCAACTTCATAACTGATGAATATGGTAATTGGTACTATATTAAAGATAATCAAAAGTTAACTGGCTTTCAAACAGTGGATGGTGTTCCTCTTTACTTTGACCAGGATGGTATCCAAGCAAAGGGTAACTTTGTAACTGTGGATAATGAAACATACTACTTTGACAAAGATTCTGGTAGAAAGTTAACGAACCAATTTGTTACTGATGGTGGCTATGGATGGTACTATCTCGGAGCTGATGGTAAGGCTGTAAAAGGAGCGCAAACTATTGATAACTTTGATCTCTATTTTGATGATAGAGGATATCAAATTAAAGGTTCGCTAGTTAATATCGGAGAACAGACTTACTATTTTGATCCATACAACGGAAGAAAGGTTAAGGACAAAAAGATTTATGTCCATGGAGGTACATTCTATTTTGATGAATCTGGCGCTGCAGTAAAAAATCGTTTTATTTCTGATAATGAAGGTTTTTGGTATTACTTTGATAAAGATGGACATATGGTTACCTTCAGTCAAATCATCGATGGCTACTCTCTTTATTTTCATTCTGATGGAAAACAAGCTAAAGGTCAACTAATATCAATTTGGGGGAACCATACAGGAACACATTATTTCGATAAGGATAATGGTAGAGAGGTTAAGAATGCCATCTTCGAGCTTGATGGTAAGTCTTATGAAGCTGATGAAAACGGTATTGTTAAAGAACTCCCTCCATATCGTAACCAATACATTTCTGAAAATGGAAATGATTGGTCCTATTACGATGGTTTTGGACACAAACTTATTGGACTTCATAATATAGATGGTGTAAATGTTTATTTTGATGATAACGGAATCCAAGCGAAAGGAAAAATAACAACTATAGGTACAGACACTTATTTCTTCGAAAAGGATAATGGAGCAATGCGTACAAATCAGCTTTCTGTCATTCCTACCAGAGTGAAGAAAACCGTAAATGTTTATGGTACTGATATTGACATAGATGAGAACGTCAATATCACTTACTATTTTGGCCCGGATGGAAAGGCTATAAAAGGATTCCACACGATAGATGGACAAACCTACTACTTCAACGAGAAGGGTTGGGCACTCGATGGCATTATCCATGAAAAAGATGGCGACTACTTCCTCCAAAACTATCATTTAATTTACAATCAGTTTGTAAACACATACTCTGATAATCAAGATGATAAAACAATTACTGGTACCTACTATGTAAACGGTGAAGGAAAGGTTCAAGTAGGATGGCTTAACAAAGACAATAATCGTTATTATCTAGATCCTGAAGCAGGTGGAAAAGTCACTTACGGTTGGAAAGAAATTGATAATAAATTCTATCATTTCACTGAGAAAGATAATCAAGATTCTGCTGGTCAACTTATTCGCAATCAAATTTATCAAGATGGCGACATCTTAGTAACTATTGACCAAGAAGGAATCGTAACTCGTAGCACTGAGAAGCGTCAAACATTTGTTAAAGATGCTCTAGGAAATAGTTATTATGTCACTAATGATGGGACATTTTTAACAGGTCCTCAAGTGGTTGATGGTATCTCTCTTTATTTTGATAAAGATGGCAAACAAGTAAAAGGTCAATTACGTAAGATTGATGGACACATCCATTATTACGATAAACTCACAGGAGAAATGATGACAAATCGTTTCGTCACATTATTACTCGGAGAATATGTTCCAGAAGAAGATTATGAAAAAGTTATCCATTTTGGAATGCCCGCAGCTCCTGGAAGCGGTAGTGGCGACGGAGGGGCTTCTAGAGTCGCTAGATACTACTTTGATAAAGATGGCAAAGCAATAACTGGGCGTCAAACTATTAATGGTAAAGATTACAATTTCCAACAAGATGGGCGTGCCATCCTGAATAAAATGGTTGATTTTGGCGGTCAAAGCTACTTCTATGGCGATGATGGAGCTATGGTTAAAAATCAAACTGTTATGTTTAAATTTTTAGCTATAATGAGACAATTTACGGTTAGCTATCACTTTGATGAAAATGGTGTTGGCCACTACGTCCACTAGCATTAGTTGTATTTCTTTACCTCAATAACGTCTAATTTAGGAATACTACATCTAAGAGAGTCAAAACCACCTGTGAGAATGATAGTGTCTGTTTTTTAAAGTCAGTCGTACAAAATAAATGTACGGCTGTTTTTTATGCATACCGCTTAGACTTGTACTTCTCTATTTTCTTCTTAGCGATTGGGTATAACAAAGGATATCTGAAATTAAGGTAGCGTTTCTCACTTCCAAAGCCAGTTTCATGATCAATATTCAACATGGTATAGTGGATAAGGTTCGTCAAGACCAGAGTAACTAGAGAATAGAGAACTGCTACAATTATCAGGGATATGACAATAAATGTTCATATATTATTGATTAAAGTTTTTGAAATATAAGTTTTTTATTAAACATAAATCACTTTTATGAATCCTCTAGAAAATCATAAAAAGCCCTAATTTTTGAATGAAATTTTACATTAACACTCGTAATGTACTATTGTTATCATGTTTTAAATCATTTTAAGTATCAAACAAAATCTTTCAATTTACATATTTTTAATTTTTTGACTTTTACAATAACCTCTGTTATAATCATGATATATCAAGGAGGAATTAATGAACATGAATAAGAAATTACATGCTACTATTGGTCTTAGTGCTGCAATCTTAGCACTTGGTCTATCATCTTCTGCACTTGCAGATGAACAAGAATTGCCAGTAAGTCTTCCCGCTACAGAGGCTCTTGATAACACTTCTTTTGAAAACCTAGTTGTTGAAAACATCCCTGCTTCAGCCGTTGATGTTAATCTAACTAGCGAATCAGTAAGCACAACTACTACTGCTAATCCTGCCACTGAGGTTAACTCAGCGAGCACTGCTATCCTTAGCGAGGAAGTAACTACACCTGCAAGTACTCCTACACCAGCAGTTGAAAATACAACTCCTGTAAGTCTTGAAGAATCAAGTCCAGTTGTAAACACACCAACGGTTGATGAACGTGTGTCAGAAGTTCGTATTCATCACATCCGTCGAACAACCGAAGCAAGTTACTCACAATTCAGTTCTCAAAAAGATGTGCTTTATGCAACGATTAAAGCTCCTGCTTTCACTGAATACGACACTGCTGCTTTTGCGCCAGCAACAGTAACAGATGAAAACGGAAAAACATGGTATTTCGCTAAATACGACGACATAGTGCTTAACAATAAGAGTAATTACGGCGCACCTAAAAAAGGGATTGCTTCAAGTCCTATTATTGATGTCACCTACTTCTATGATGATGTTGATCTTGCGCCAACTGTCGCGCAACAGGCCCGTTTTGTCGATGATAAGGGACAAGAAATTGCTCCAATCAAAGTCAACATGGTTAGACGCGATATTGATTTAGCTTACTATGCCTATTTCCCGACTGCTCCTGAAACGATTCAAGCTAATGGTAAAACATATAAACTACAATCAACTGATGATCAAGAAATTAAGTCACACAAAATTCGTATTTCAAATACTGTGACAATCACTTATATTTACAAGGAAGTTACTGAAGGAACAGCTGAAAAACCTGTAACACCTGTTACACCAACAAGTGCTAAAAAACTTCGTCTTCCTAAAGGCAATAACGGTGTGAAAACGCGTATCCCTGTTAACTACAAACACCAAACAAATTCTTCAAACCAAGGAACTACAAAATTACGTCTCCCTAAAGGGAATAATGGTGTGAAAACACGTGTACCGGCTAAAAAGAACACTCCTATTCTTGCAGTAGACTACTTATAAGCAAAAAAAACAAAGACAAACTAAACTCGTCTTTGTTTTTTTCATTCTTAATTAAAACAGCAGATTTTTTAAATCATATATTCCAAATCATAACTAGCATCAGAAAGAATACGTGCCAAAAATTGTTGTGTACGTTTTTCTTTTGGTCTGTAAAAAATGTCTTTTGGACTCCCCTCTTCGATGACATGACCACCATCCATGAAAACGACATGATTAGCTACATCTCGTGCAAACCCCATTTCATGAGTCACAACTACCATTGTCGTTCCTTCATGAGCAAGTTGTTTCATGACATCCAGAACATCCCCAACTAGTTCTGGATCAAGGGCTGATGTTGGTTCATCTAACAAGATAACTTCTGGTTTAACTGCTATAGCCCTGGCTAAACCAATACGTTGTTGCTGTCCTCCTGAAAGTTGTGATGGGTAGTAATCTTTAAAATCCAGAAGACCAACTTTTTTAAGTGCTTCTTCAGCAATCTCTTGCGCTTCACTTTTAGGAACTTTCCTAGCAATCACTAAACCTTCCAAGATATTCTCAATGGCAGTCTTGTTTGCAAATAAATTGTAATGTTGAAATACAAAAGCTGTCTTCTTTCGGATATCTAAAATATCTTTCTTTGATAACTTATCCAAAGAGTAGTCCTTACCCGAAATTGTTAATTGACCTCCATCAGCTTTCTCCAAATGATTAAGGCAACGTAAGAAAGTTGTTTTTCCTGAACCTGATGGTCCCAAGATGACAACCACATCTCCCTGTTTCACTTGTAGATTGACATCAACAAGAACCTGACGATCTCCAAATGTTTTTGATATATGTTTAGCTTCTAGCATAGTGACTCCCTCTATGTAAATTGCAATTTTCTTTCTCCAAGGTTAAAGAGAACTTGAATGATACCACAAATGATTAAATATAAAATGAAGATGACAAAATAAGATTCAAAATATTGATATCCATATGCTGCTTCGACTCGTGCAATTGCGGTAATATCTTTTATCGTCATAACAAAGACAAGTGACGTTCCTTTTACAATATTGATAACTAAGTTACACAAATTTGGAAGAGCAGCCTTAAGTGCCTGTGGAAAAACGATTCTCAGATAGGCTTGTCTTGTTGTTAAGCCTATAGCTTGTGCAGCTTCTAGTTGACCTTTATCAACAGTTAGTAATGCTGATCGAATGATTTCCGATAAGCTTCCTGTCGTCATCAAGCTATAGATAATAAAGGCATAGTAAAGCGGGTTAACTTTGAAGACATCTATGTGACTCCCAATTCCTTTAAAAAACTGATTTAACAAACTAGGGAACAAACTATAAAAGAATAAAATTAAAAGAATTGGAGGTGTTGCACGAATAAACGCAAGATAAACAATTGAAAAAGTCTTAACACCCCGTACCTTATAAATTTGACCCAAAGCGAGAAATAAAGCAGGTAGAAAACTCAATAGAATAGCCACAATCATGATTCCCAGTGTTACCGGAACACCATAGAAAGCCTTGATAAAGGTATCTATAATAAAAGTAATATTCATTTTTTACCTCTCTTTTACACTCAATTGTTGCTCTGCTATCCTAGAAATCAACGATAGAATTAATGCTATTCCCCAATAAACAAAGGCAACAGCTGTATAAGTCTCCAAAGAATAATTTCCTAAATGGCGACTAATCAAAAGGTTCCCTTTGCCCATAACATCAATAAAACCAATCGTATAAGCCAAAGCTGCATCACGCATAAGGTTAAGTATAGCTGTTGTAATATTTGGTAAAGCAACCTTAAATGCTTGAGGGGCGATAATTCTTACAAAGGTTTGTTCAGAAGTAAGCCCAATACTAAGCCCAGCTTCTAATTGTCCTTTAGGGATTGCTTGATAAGCTGCTTTAAGTACTTCTGATATCATTGCTGAGAATAGGAGAACCATAGTCACAAGAACGAATATCAATTTGGACCAATCATTAATATCTAATCCTAACCACCAATTAAGAAATTCTGGAACTCCGTAAAATACTAAAAATAGCAACACAATCGGTGGGGTACAGCGTAAGATAAAAACATATCCCTTAGCCAAATTCTCTAAAGCTTTATCCTTAGAAAGGCTTGCCCAAGCAACTAATCCTCCTAATAACGACCCAAGTAAAGTCGTTAATAAGATAACCAATAATGTCATCGGTAAGCCCTTTATGATTTCAGGTAATGCTCCAAAAACTTTTGAAATGTCATAATTGACCATAATTTCTCCTAACTAAACTCACTTCAGAAGCTTATCAAAACATCCTACTTTACGACGTTACAATTACTTATTTGTCTACGTATGAGAAGACATCCTCACCAAAGTATTTTTTAGATAACTTTTCAAGTGTACCGTCTTCTTTTAGTTCCTTAATTGCCTTAGTATATTCTTTTGAAAACTCTTCATTCTTACTATCACGATGCAAGAGTGGATAGGTTGGAATTCCTTTATAAGGGAACCAAGTCAATTTATCTGCATATTGATGATACGCTCCATCTTTATCAGTTACAGCCTTTTCAAAAGATAATTTAATATCAAAGTAAGCATCATAACGATTTTCCAGAACCCAAGCATAGGCATCTGAAACTTGGAAAGATTCCGCAGATGTCAACTCGATTGGTTGATCTTTATGTTCATCGTTGTAGTCTTTAATAACATTCCACTGAGCATTTTGTGGTGAGATTGGCACCAAGCGACCATTTTGTTTTGCAAAGTCAGAGATATTTTTATATTTATCTTTATCATCCTTACGAATGGTAAATCCAATAATACTTGCTCCAATTGGATCTTTAGGAATAATAAATTTTTTAGCACGTTCATCTGTATACCACGCGCCCTTAGTACCAATGTCATATTTACCTGACTCTAAACCAATCAAAAGGTCATCATCACTTGTTCCAGTATATTCAAATTTGTACTGTGGAAGCTTTTTATCAATTTCCTTTAATACAGCTACCTCATAGCCATCAGAATTACCATCCTTATCAACAAAATCATAAGGAACATAGTTTTGAGTATGGGCAACTTTTAATGTTGTTACCTTTCCAGAGTCTGATTTTGCTTTTTTATCTCCTGTTAAGCTACGTCCAATAACTGTAGCCCCAATAAGTGCTACAACAACTGCTCCACCAATAATCCATGTCTTTTTACTCATATTAATCTCTCCTTTTTCTTACAAAATTGCTGCTTCACGTACCCATTCAATACGCTCATGGTTAATATCACTTGGAATCGTGCAATCAGCACCAATGATTAACCCATGAGTTCCAGTATCAGCAATAATCTCCCTAACCTTTTCTTGAATAGCTTTTTTAGTTCCAGTATATAGAAGACCATCTTTTCCATTTTCAAACCCACCAAGAACTGTACGACCTCCAAAAATGTTACGGCCTTTTGCCAAACTAATTCCCTCAGGACCAACCGCCCAATTAACTACCTGAGCAGGATAATCTTTAAAGAGTTCGATGTTATTGCGGGCCCCTTCGTAGCCACAAATATGTAGGATATTGTGACCCTTGGCCTCATTGGCTGCATCTAAAACCTTTAATTCACTTGGAGCAATGATTTCCTTATAAATCTCAGCGCTAACACGATTATCTTGAATACTTTGAACACTTAGGTAAATACCATCAGCACCAGCTTCTTTAATCACTCTCTGACTAAGACTTGCAATGTCTTCTCCAATAACATCTAAAACATGCTTTAAAGCTTCACGGTTCTCCTCAATGTAATCTGCGATAGGATCATCTCCACCTGAAACCTTTCCAACTAACCATTTAAAATAAGTAACCGGAGCGAAGATATTGTAAATTGCAACAATATCTTCAGGAAAATCAGCAATCAAACTTTTTACAAGTTCAACTTGAGCAGAAATCCAAGGATGATTTGCACCTAAAGGTTCAATTGTTTGCAAATCACTGATTGACTTAAAGTCTTTAAAAGCAGGCTGTGGGTATGCAAAGAAACCATCACTCATCAATTTAACAAAATCGGGTTTGACTTCTTCAATATATTTTTTATGACCAGCTTTATTCTTATCAATAATTTCTGGATTTTCAAAACCATGTAACCACTCGTCTTCAGTAGTAAAATGATGCCAAAATCCCACCGGGACACGATCAACACTTTCTCCACGAAATGCTTTCAAAACTAACTCTCTTTTTTCTGACATAAGAATCTCCTTTTCTCTTATCCTAATATCAACAGCTAATGAACATACCTAAAATACTTTTAACTCCTATTATCACTAGCTGCTTCAAAACTGAATGACATTATCTTATCAGAGATTATCACATCCGAAAAATAAAGAAATTTTATCCTGGGTTATAAATTTAATTTATGAGTGTAACATTCAAATCCCGTTTAAACCTTGTGTTATATACTCTAGAGCAATATATCTCCATTTAGTATCATCACAATTAGTAATAAGTAAACCTAAATCAAAGATAAAGAATTACTATCACCAACTTAATTTAGTCTCTATTCTTCCCGAATAACCCTTCTCTGACTAACTTTGCTATAATAGTCTCAAATAAACCAAAGGAGGTTTCCCATGACAACCTTATACGATTTTACAGTTTCAGATCAAGCTGACCAGCCTGTATCCCTACATGATTATAAGGGCAAAGTCGTCTTAATCGTCAATACAGCAACAGACTGTGGTTTGACGCCACAGTATCAAGGCTTGCAGGAACTTTATGACAAATACAAAGACCAAGGTTTCGAGATTCTTGATTTTCCTTGTAATCAGTTTATGGGGCAGGCACCTGGTAGTGCTGAGGAAATCAACACCTTCTGTACCCTCAATTACCATACAACCTTCCCTCGCTTTGCCAAAATCAAGGTCAATGGTAAGGAAGCAGAACCACTTTTTGATTGGCTAAAACAAGAAAAATCTGGACCGCTTGGGGCTAGAATTGAATGGAACTTTGCTAAATTTTTGATTAACCGTGAAGGTCAAGTCGTCGAACGCTTTTCTTCCAAAACTGATCCACTAAAAATGGAAGATGCTATCAAGGCTCTTCTTAGTAACTAAAAACAAAAAACGAGAGTGAAACTAGAACGACAATCTTTGACTGTCGCTAGTTCTGCTCTCGTTTTCTGCGTTAAGAAAAATAGTATAGAAAGAAATTTTGCTTTATTTTAGAACAAAGCTGTCAATGCTGTAATTAAACCAAAGATAATACCTGGTGCATTGGCCGCAGCAAGGGGAAGGTCACGTTCTTTTTTAAAGAGACCATAGTAAACCCAAAGGCTACAGTTGACTGCAGCTACCAATGGTTGGATAAAGTTTCCTTTATGACCAGACAAATTGTCCATGATTTGTGGTACGTATGATACATACATCATAACTGACATGAAGGTTGCCACCCAACCAAGGGTTTTCATTTGTTTATCTGACATTCGAGACTCCTCTTTCATAAAATTCTATTTGCCTTGTACACCTAGAAATATTTCAAGACATGTTTTAATGCACAAAATTAAAACAGTGTCTATCTTACGCTTTAACAATAGAGAATGCAAGAATTTCGGGACAATGTTAAGAAGATGTAAACTATCACAAGATTGTGATAGTGCATTTAGTCTCTTATGTAGCGTTTTCATCAGAGAAAAAGACCTCTTTAAGAGGTCTAAAGTCAATGAATCTACTATTTTTTCTCATCAAAAAGCACTGATATTAAGGATTACTGTCATAAATCATTCAGCTAAGAGCACTTCTTTGATGGTTTGTTTTTGGAGTTTTCTGTTGGATAGATAAAAGAGGCTTTCATAAACTACAGCAAAACCGAGCAAGGTCCAGAAGCACACATTCCCATCAAAGTTATGCTCAATCTTTTCAGGAACCGTGTCTTTGATCACACCGATCAAGATTTCCATGATGCCATATTGATAAGCTGTCCCAAGAACAAATCCTAGATAAGCCCAAAAACGATAGGGAGCGAGAATATGACCTTGGCATTCCCGATCAGTGTAGCCAAAAGCCTTCATAAGAGCCAAGGTTTCGCGACTTTCTGAGACGACAATCCCCAATGACAAAAAGAGAATCGAGAAAGAAAGAATTAGGCCAATCATAATCATCATGGTTTGGATGATGTCATCTGTGTAATCTCTTAAGCCAAAGGACAATTGAACCATGGCCGCAAAACACATGGAGCCAAAGACCACAAAGAACAAGATAGATTTTCTCCCCCAAATCAGTGACGAAGACAGCTCTTTTAAGAAGGATTTGTCTTTCTTGAAAGCCCTCTTTCTCCTTTTGACCTTGATCGGACTTGGGGACTTTTTCAATAAGTGAAGAGCCGGCGTTTGTAGTTGTCTTCTAGCATAACCAATCGCGAGAACCATAAAGAAGGTCGTTGGCAGGATCACCAAAGTAAGCAAGAGCTGCCAGTGAAAGTGAATGGTAATTTCTGGCAAAATCCCCTTTTCATTACGGAAGTCGTAAAAATGTCCCATCATGAGAAAAGAAGCAAAATAGCCAAGAAGCGCTCCAGCTCCAAAACTGAGTCCAAAGGCCCAAAATCGTTTAGCCAACTGGCCATTGCTGTAGCCCAAAGCCTTTAAAATCCCTAATTGTTCCTTGTGGTCATCGACAAATTGTTTGATATAAAAACACATGAGAAGGACCGACGTCAAAGACAAGACGACTCCACTGACCATGGCCACCATCCAAGAAAGCGAGACCTGGGCATCATAGTAAGTCTGAATCATCGGATTGGTTTTAGAAATCTCCAACTGCTCGATATCCAGGTAAAAATTCAAGAAGAGATTGGCCACAAAGACCGCACAGGCTCCAATGATACTAACGACAACTAATTTTCGAATATCTTTTACTGAAAACATGACTTACCATCCAATCTCATAAGCAGTCTGAGGCTGATCATTGGTCACAACTTCGATAATCTTGCCACTATTGACACGAATGATGGTTCTGGCCATATCCGCAATATTTTGGTTGTGCGTCACCATGATCAAGGTAAAGCCTAGCTTTTCCTTCAATTTCCAGATATAGTCCAGAATCTTGCGCCCTGTTTCTTCATCGAGGGCTCCCGTTGGCTCATCTAAGAAGAGAATCTCTGGCTTTTTAGCCAAGGCCCGAGCAATGGAGACTCTCTGCTGTTCCCCACCAGACAATTCACTCGGATACTTGTCCAGCTTATCGCCAAGTCCCAAATCCTCGATAATCTGCAAAAAATCATGATTGTTTGCCAGGTCAGCTCCCATCTTTACATTTTGTCTAACCGTTAGATTAGGCAATAGATAATACTGCTGGAAAATGAAGGCAATCTTTTTACGTCTAAAAGCTGTCAATTGAGCATCCGTGAGTTGTGATAAATCTTGTCCTTGAATGAGGATATGCCCCTCGTCAACCTTTTCTAAGCCTGATAACACATTTAAGAGAGTTGACTTTCCTGATCCAGAAGGGCCGAGGATAACCACATCATCCTGGTCTTGAATCTGCAAATCAATCCCCTTTAAAACCTTGGTTTGGCCGTAGCTTTTGTGCACATTTTCTAGTTGAATCATTTCTTTCCTACCATTTCTTTGATGAGAGATTGACAAACCTCTGTCAGTAATCCAATCACTTCTTCCATGCTGAACTGGTAAATACCAGAAGCAACCATAGAGGCTATCCCGTGTGAGTAGATAAATAAATGCTGGTACAAGCGACTAGCCTCCTCTAACGTCAATGGATAGTCTGCGACAATCGATTCCAGAACCAATTGGTAACTATGATCCTTCATGGGAAGAAAATCTTGAAAGCGACGAATCGGATCTTTGCTAGGATTTTGGAAAAGCAACTGAAAGAGTTGGGGATCTTTTGAGGCGAACAGGATATAAGCAACCCCGACAGATCGAAAAGGCTTCTCATCTTCTAAAGCCTTTCGTATATATTCCACCACTACCATTTCCGCAGCAACAATAACCTCTGCTTGTAACTCAGCCATATTTGCAAATTGCCCAAAAATGACCCTTGGCGTGGCTCCCAGTTTCTCCGCTAATGCTCGAGCCGTCAAACTAGCCATGCCCTCTTCTCTCACCAATTGTAAAGCTGTCCCAATCATAGCTTCTTTACTAAATTTAACCTTTGGTGGCATAAGACTCCTTTCGCGCAACAATTGTTGCGCAACAGTTGTTTCCTAAAATAGTACCATAATAAAGAAAGACTTGTCAAGAAAAATCTATAAAGCATAAAACAAAAAAAAAACAGCCCACTAATACAAGTGAGAGCTGGTCTACTAACAACTATTCTAAGGCAAATCATTACCTGCAGCCAAGTAGATTTGGTACCATTCCTTGCGCGTTAGGGTAACGGTTACTGCTTTCCCCGCTTCAAGGACATGCTGGAGTTTGGTCGTTCCGATGACGGCCTGCATCTTACCTGGATAACGGAGGACCCAAGCTAGGGCAATGGCTGTCGGAGTGACTTGGTATTTCTTCGCCAAGTCATTGAGGACCTGATTGAGGGCTACAAACTCTTCCTTGCCGACAAAGTTCCCTTTGAAATAGCCATGCTGAAGGACAGACCAGGCTTGAATCACCGTATCGGTTAAGCGACAATACTCAAAGACACTGCCATCTCGCACGGCTGCTTTTGGCCCTTCCATGTTGACATGAAAACCAGCTTCAAAGCTCGGTGTAAAGGCGGCACTCAACTGCAACTGGTTGACCTTGAGGGGTTGTTTGACAGCTGTTTTGAGCAATTCCATCATCATAGGATTTTGATTGGACACCCCAAAATGACGGACCTTGCCAGCTTGCTCCAAGTAATCAAAAGCTGCTGCCACTTCTTCAGGCTCCATGAGGGCATTCGGTCGGTGAAGGAGGAGACTATCTAAGCGCTCGATCTGGAGGCGCTCGAGGATGCCATCGACAGAGTCCAAAATATAGTCCTTAGAAAAATCAAAATAAGTAAAACCATCTTTGCGAATCCCACACTTGGACTGGATCCACATCTGATTCCGAAGATCCGGACGGCGCTTGAGAACCTTACCCAGCAGGACCTCACACTGGCCATCGCCATAGATATCTGCCAGATCAAAAGTGTTAATGCCAATTGACAAGGCTGCCTCCACCAAGGCCTCCACCTCATCTTCACTCATCTGACTGATCCGCATCATCCCAAGGACAATGGTTGATAAACGCTCATTTTCAGCAAAATCAATATACTTCATCTCTGCCTCCTTTTCTGTATCTCTATTGTAGTGAAAAGGGTTTCAAAAATCAATTGAGAAATAAAAGACCCTCAGCATCAACTGAGGGCTTAGATAATAAACGAAAGCTAAGGGAAAGTTTGATAATCTCCCATAATCCCTAAGATTCAAGACCGATAGTACACCCATTGATGGTAATGGAAGATAAGATATTCAATAAGAAGGGCTCTCTATCACTTCCAAAAGCTTTTACAGATTTCTAACATGGATGATACATTTACTCTTTATAATAACGTTTGGTAATCTTGTATTGTGAAATAAGGATATAAATATAGATGATGGATACAACAATCAAAGCTAAAAGGATATCCGTCTGGAAGGCAATTCCAATAATTAAGAGAACAAGGAGAAGGCTCGGCAAGATATAATTGCTTAACTTGACAACCACTTCGAAATTTTCCTCGTAGCTAATCTGCTTTTCTGCTTCATCCATCATACTCATCATGAATATACGCACTTCCTTGGCATTGGCATTGCGGGGAATTGGTTTTCCATAAAGCTGATGAAAGGTCTTTCGATAGAAGGAATCCACTAGGAAAAATAGGACAATCAAGGCAAGAAAAAGATAGAGCATGGTAAAGTCTCCAAAGATAAAAGCCAAGTTCCCTGTGCCAGGTCTATCCATAGACATCAATTGACAATAAAAGATGATGACTAAAAAATATGACAAGATCATGATGCCTTTAAAAATGGTCGCTAAACCATACAGTTTATTCTTTTGAATGTCATAGTGATAGGCCTCATCTTCGTCATCTATTTGGAGCATTTTTTGATGGACTTTTCTCGCATGAATCAACAAGGCCATCGTGAGTATAAATACGATCAGAAATAAAACTGCTGAGTCCAAAAAGAGTACTTCTTTACTAAAGAAGGTTTGGATTTCAAGTGGCTTTTCTGATCCAAACATGCCTGTCAAAACTCCGATGACTCCTCCAATCAAGCCAGCAGCAGTCATCAAACCTACTTTTCTCCAAAAACGGTAACGTGGGGATCTTTTTTGTGGTTGCTTTTTCATAATCATTCCTCTTCCTCTACAAGACTAAAAACATTTTCCACAGGCTCTTTGAAAACTTGAGCGATGGTAATAGCAATGATAACTGAGGGGGTATATTCCCCTCGCTCCAAGAGACTGATGGACTGGCGTGAGACCCCTGCTAGCTTGGCTAGCTCAGATTGGTTGAGCCCATCACGCGCTCTCAACTCTTTCAGACGATTTTTTAATCTCATGATGACTACCTCAATTGCTGAATTAATTCAACATCTTCAATACGAACTAATTTTGTCACCCTATGTTGTTTAATGCCCTCACGGCTTAATTTAACCCAATCTTCATCACAATCAACAATTTCCCAATTACTTCCAAAACCATTTAGTCTAATACTGACCGTTTGCCCTTTCAATTCTTCTAAAAGTCTAGACATTTCTTGATTTCCTTTCAATTGTTTTTCCAACCCTTTGATACGTTTGTTCAATCTTTTTATCTTCTTCTCTGAGCTCGTATAAATCAGAAACAGAAGTGGAATAAAAGATAGCCAAATAAATTCCATCGTAATTTCTCTCCTTTCTTCGTCTAAAACTATTGTAACGCTTCTTTTTATTTTTGACAAGCATCTTTGTCAAAAATAAAAAGAATATTGTCAAAATTATTGAAAATAAGATATAAGTAGCTCATCTTTTCAAACCTTTTAGACTATCTCTCCTTCGATAAACGACTTGGAGAAATTGATGTGCAAGATACCGTTAAGAAAGCACCCATAACCAAATAATTTCAAATACTCAGAAGTTTGGAGAACTGTCTTAACCTGAGCCTAAAAATTAAAAATCGAGGGCTCAAACTTTACTCATGAAACTTCGGAGAAGATCGCTGACATTTGCTATCACCTAAGGATAGTTTCAAAATTCAAGCTATACATTTTCTTGGGCATTACTAGTTTTGAAATAGAAAAAAAGCAAGATTCTTCAATCCTGCTAGTCATTTGTCTTATCATTATGATTTTGTTCAGTCAGTACATAACCAACTGACTAAGTTAAGGTGATTATTTGTCGCCAAAAACTTTGAAACGGCCTTCTGTTTGGATGTCCTTATCTCCAGCTGGTGCTACGATTTGACCAAATGGTGCTTGGGAACGGAGCTTCCAGTTCGCTGGGATATCATATTTTTCAGCCAATTGGGCATCAACAAGTGGGTTATAGTGTTGCACGTTCATGCCGATATTTTTCTCAGCCAAAGCCAACCATGTCGCATAAAGAGCGATTCCATGACCTTGTTCTGACCAAATTGGGAAGTTCTCTGCATAAAGTGGGAATTGCTCTTGAAGGCCTTTCACCACATCTTGATCTTCATAGAAGAGGATTGTTCCCTTAGCTTGGGCAAAACCTTTCAAACGTTCTTTTGTTCCCTCGAAGGCTTCTGCCGGTGTTACTTTTTCAAGCTCTGAATAAGCAATCTCATTCCAGAAGGCATCTGATTCTTTATCCAACAAAATCACCACACGTGATGTTTGTGAGTTGAAAGCTGTTGGTGTGTTAAGAACAGCTCCTTGGATAGTATCAATCAATTCTTGATTTGAAAGTTCCACATCTTTTCCCAATGCATAGATAGAACGGCGTTTTGTTTGTAAATCTGTAAAGTTTGTCATCGTTATTTCCTCTTTCTTTGTGATAATTGTTAAAATTGCTAAATGTTTTTTTGTAACATCTTTGATTACAAATACTATTATATAGATTTCAAATGTAATGTCAATAGTTACAACTCAAAAAAATCACTAATTATTGATATTTTTTCTTACCCGTGTCAAAATACCATCATTATCCTCGAATGTTAAGGCATTAGAAGATAACCATTTGACCTCGGCTCCACGATTATTAGCACGCTCTGCAATAGCAATCAAATCTCCCTTGTCTTCTACTTCAACGATGTAATAAGCAAGACCAGGCATATCTTCTTCACGTTTGGCTAAGTTTTTTCCACCCCATTCGTTGACCGCCAAGTGATGATGGTAATCACCTGAAGCAATCCAACTAGCACTTGGAATGGTAAACTTATCTGCCAGCCCCAAAACCTCCTGATAGAAAGCTGAAGCTAACTGACTATCCTTGACTGATAAATGAATATGTCCCATTCGGGTTTCCTCAGCAATGACAAAAGGTTCAACCTTGCGTCCCATCTCGTAAATTTCTTGGGCTGAGAGTTCTTCTGTTACCCCAACAATGCGACCGTCCTCACGAATATCCCACTCAGCGACTGGCTTATCTCGATAGAGCTCAATACCATTGCCCTCAAGGTCTTCCAAATAAAGAGCTTCACTATAACCATGGTCAGCTGCACCAACAAAAGGATAGTCCAGCTCAGCAATATGTTTGAAAACATCAGCCAGATCCTCGCGAGACGGCAACAAAATCGCCATATGGTAAAGACCGTAACTGGACTTGACCGCTTCTTCACGATTAGTTTGAATCAAGTGGACCAAAGGCTTGTTTCCAGATCCCAAGATAACCTCTTTTTCCGTTTGGGAGAGGACTTCAAGACCTATAATCTGTGTATAAAAGGCTGTCTGACCAGCCAAATCCTTAACATTTAGCACTGCCTCTGCTAAATAAATCTTACTATTGTAATCGTATGTCATATGATTTTTCTCCTATGTTGTAATCTTTTATATGACAATATTATACTTAGTTCGATTGTAATGTCAATTATTACAACTCAGTAATAAAAAAGAAACCGAATAACTTTCGATTTCCTCTATTTGCTGACTAAAAATCAAGCTCCGGCTTCTTTCCAGTTTGCCTTGGCATCCTTTAAAATACCAGCCAGTGTTTTCTTTTCAAGCTCTTTTTCCATTGCCATTTGAACGTCTTCTAGGCTTTGGTCCAAGATTCCATGAATATTTCGTCCTACTGGACAGGCTGGGTTAGGATTGTCATGGAAACTAAAGAGTTGACCACTTGGGCCGATGCTATCCACAGCACGATAAACCTGAAGAAGGTTGATTTCTTCTGGGTCCTTGAGCAAGCTAGCTCCACCTGTTCCCCTTTGAACTGAAATTAAGTCTGCTTTCCTTAGTTGCGACAAGGTTTTGCGGATAATAACAGGGTTAACTCCCACACTACTAGCCATAAAGTCACTGGTTAACTTAGTTTCATTTCCCTTATTTTGTGCTATAAGAGTCAAAATATGAACGGCAATGGTAAAGCGACTTGGAATTTGCATATTTGGGACCTCTCATTCTTCTTTGCTATTTTACTTGATTATAACAAAAAGAAAGTTGTAAAACAAGGAGTTACAACAACTTGAAGAGTCAATCTTATCACTAAAAAAGATAGAGCCATGACAGACTCTATCTGATTGTGTTTGATGATAAACAACTAGAACTGATAAATGATATTATTCTCAGTTACTGAGGTTCTAGCTTAGTCTTTTGTTTCTTACGGACACCCTGCCCCTCAATATGCTGTTTGACCAGATCCACAACTTCATCATTGGTTGGCAAGTCCGAGTGCTGAGCATCTTCACCTGTAACCGTAATTTCAGTATAGCTCTTTGCTTGGTTCTGATAGATATATTTTCCAGCGGACACACTGGCATCAGGCACCAACTCGTCCGAATCATAAGTGATAGTCCCTGCTACCGAATAGACATGTAGGGTGGACGGAATATTCTTCTTACCAGCTATGAAATCCGCAAGCATGACTGATTTATTTTTGATATTGGTTTCAGTGAAATTATAGGGCGTCCCGATAGTCATGAGTGAGTTAATCCTAACATCATAGTCACTCAGATAATTTTCAATAAAGGCTGTATAAATCAGACCACCATTGGAATGAGCCAGACCTTTAAAATTATTGAAATTGTATTTATTCTGCAAGGCTTCAAAGGCCTGATTCATCATCTTAGCCTGTTTCTTGATATTACTATAACCGTCTTTGTTATTTTCAAAACCGATAACAATGACTGGTTCGTTGTCCTTAGCCTTGATTTTGCCCTCAAATGTGATACGACCATTGTTCCAAACCTTGACTTTGAGAAGGCTATGCTTGACACCACGACGGTCTTGATTGAGTTTACGTACTAGGCCGTCGAATCTATTTTCCGTAGCGGAGCTCCCTGGAATCATGATAATGGGAGACAATTTTGAATTATAGAAAGTCTCTATTTCCTTGACATTTTTCCTGGTCCAACTATAGGATGGGACGGCTAGCCCAATGAGAAAGAAAGCAACAAGGATAAAGACCAACTTAGTTTTTTTATTTAGTTTCAATGCTTTCTCCTTCCTCTTTCAAACCGTGTTGCACCTTATTAGACAGACGCACAAATGGAATAAAGATAACAATGTCGACTGCAAAACAGAGCAGACTGACAGCAAGAGCTCGTAAACTACCCCCAGTTCCGATAAAGGCGAAAAGAAGACTTGGTGTACCATCTGGAACTGGATAAACCGCAGCTGGCATAAGATGAATAGCCAAGGCCACCGCAGCAATGCCCATATTGATTATAGGTGCCAGTAGGAAAGGAACCAAATAAACTAAATTAAGCAAGACTGGTATCCCCACCATAAATGGAGCACCATTGTTAAAGAGACTAGGAAAGACACTTAGAAGACTCACCTTCTTATCCTTATAACTGGTTGATGCTAAAAGCAGAGCCACCAAGAGGGCTAGCCCTGAGCCAATGCCAGCAACCAAGCCATAACTATGATAAAGATTTGTTAGTGTGTAAAGGTGGGGAAGCCCAGTCGTCGTATGATGGGAAACAGCATAGGTCAAATTTTCCAAGGCAAAACTATCCTCGGCAATTGAATTTAGGGCAAAAGCCTGACTATTTCCAATCCAAGCAGAAAAAGTGTTCAAAAGTCCCATCATAAAGGTTGAGAACAGGTGATTATCAGTTACAGTAAAGGTAGAGGTAACCTGCCTAATCGTCAGAAAAACATTATCTTGCTCTCCAATCACAAAGAGAATGTTAAGTCCAATAGCTAAAATGAGTGACAAAAAAATGGGACGGACGGTCTTTGGTTGATAAATATAGTCCTTGTCCACAATCTGATCATCACTAGCTCTTGAAAAGCGAAAAATCTGGCCAACCAGATAGCCCACAAAGATAGCCAACATAATGTTGATTGAAGCCGGTAAATTGATGCGAGTCAAAACACCATCGTTTAGCGGTGACAGCAACAGCTCCTGCGATCCTATAATTAAGCTAACCAAAAGGGATGTCACACCAGCTGTACCAGTACTTCTACCATAGTGACCAGCTGTGTATTTTCCTGCAAAGTAGGTTGATAAGGGCCCAGCTAAGCCACCAAGAAAGTTGGAAAGATTAATGAGCACCTGCCCAGTTATCTTAAAGGCCGGTAACCAGTCAGAAACTGAAAACAATTGATTAATATAACCAAGCTCCGAAAAGACAGATAGTGAAATCACCCGAATAATTCCTGAAAATAGGAAAAAGGGAAAGAGCGAAACCAAAGTTTTCTGCGTAATTTGGACAAAGCCTCGCTCACGAAACCAGAGAAACCTCTGGACCAAATAGTTTGTCATAAAAGACTCCTAGTAAAAGGCAAAATAAACTTTACATTCAACGTTTTTCTTCATTATAACACAAAGGAAAAGGACTTACCTTAATCATGGGTTAAAGCAACTACCTAATCTTACTAAAAACACTTAGCTATCTTTTAATACAAAAAACCGTAAGCCTCCACTTCCGAGACTTACGGTCAATTATTTATTAAGCAAAAGTCGTCACATCAGAAGCATCCAGACGAACAGACTCAAAGCCTTCTTCATTGGCTTTCCCAAGAGCAATGAGCAAAACTGGTACATGACGGTCTTCATCAAGTCCAAAGGCTTTGGCAAGCCCATCTTTTTTATAACCACCGATAGCGTTGGTATCATAACCATAAGAACGAGCGACCAACATCAACTGCATGGCAGCAAGGCTAGCATCGATGTGGACAATTTCATTCATCATTTCGCGAGGAGCATTTTCATACATTGGCACAATGCTTGACAGTTGTTTTTCTTTGACTTCTTCAGGCATTTTTCCTTGAGCAACAGCCTTACCGTAGATATCTTCAGCTCTTTCTTGGCTCTTCAAATCGGCAAAAATAAGGACCATGGCTGATGATGTTTTATTTTGCAAACCATTGTAGCTGACGAAAGGTGTCAATTTTTCCTTGCCCTCTTCGCTATCAACGACGACAAAACGCCAAGGTTGCATGTTAACTGATGATGGTGCTGTGACAGTTTTATCTAGGATTTCCAACAGTTCTTCTCGCGGAATCTTAACAGATGGATCAAAATTACGAATGGAACGACGGTTATAAACGATATCTGAAAAATCATTGCTTACTACAGGCATCTTATGTCTCCTTTTTTTGATTAAATGAAAATAATATAATCAAAATTATAACACAAGACAATTGTTATCAAAAATATTTGCTACAGACGACTAAAGATTAGTTTCCTTGAGCCCTAGCCGTTTCACTTCAGATGAATAGTAAACCATGATGGTAATAAGACTGAGTGTGATTACCCAGATTGACTTAAGGTGTACAAAATGCATCAGAACGGCTGAGACGATAGCGCCAACGACAAAGCTCCCTACGATAAAGCTATAATTGACAGCCTGACGACGATATTCTCTCTGATCACCACTTCCCTGAATGGCATAATAGAGGGCCGTTAACATCCTTCGATAATTTCCTGAGGTCATAAATATCACGAAGGGATGATTCTCAATCTGACTGCCAGTAAAAGTCTTCATCATGATACCTGCAGAAAAAGCGATAATCGGGAGCTCAATCAAGGCATTTGAAGGTAGAAAAGGCAGGATAGCTGTCATCACACAAAGTGGAAGCAGACCATAAACTCGCCAATAGGCATTCTTACGCTGGTCTTTAAACCACATGCCAAAAAGAAAGCCTAAAGAAAAGAATAAGATTGAAAAGCAACGCAACAAGTTATAGTACATACTACTGTTCTGCCAGTCAGCGACCAAGAGAAGGATATTCCCAGTCTGTGTAGCAACCAAACTATGATAGTACATATGACAAAAGACATCCAAAGCCCCTCCCGAGAAACTCAACAAATTAGCCATCAGACGTGTATTTTGAGGAAGAAGGTTCCGCGATTCCATAGCATAACTTCCCTTCTAATAGTAATTGATATGATAGCCTTATTATAGCAAATTCGAGCACACACAGTATAAAAAAGCAACCCTAACGAGTTGCTTCTATCCTATTAAAAATTAACTGTGTCAGGATCATCCTGAGTCTTGATGCTAATAGATATCACGTCTATGACCGACTTCGAGGGCAAGTATGATGAGTTCATTATCCTGAATATTGACAATAACACGATAGGCACCAATACGATAGCGCCATTGTCCAGTTCGATTGGCAACCAAGGCCTTACCCTTAGCTCTTGGATTATCTGTGACACGATTGAGATAAGCCTTAATTTGTTTTCTGCCAAAAGGATCCAACTTTTTAAAACTTTTGGCAAATTTAGGGGTTGGTACCATCTTATAGGTCATCCCAATTTAGCACCTCCCCACCGTTTTCAAGATAGTCTTCATATTCTTCTAATGCCAAATCGGCTACTCTAGCATCGTATTCATCCTCAATGGCGTCTAAAGTCTTGGTACGAATTAATTCTGACAAAGATACGCCTTCAAATTTCGCAATTGCCTGCATGAACTTCTTATCTGCTTCTGAAACCTTCAATGTAATTGTTGTCATATCCTTAACCTCGTTCTCTTTTGTAACACCATTGTATTACCTCTCCTCCTTCTTGTCAATTTTGATAATAGGTTCATACTCTTATTCGTAAAACAATAAAAAAACAACCCTCACGAGTTGCTTCTATTCTATTAAAAATTAACGGTGTCAGGATTATCCTGAGTCTTGATGCCTTGAATCTTATCCAAGACTGCCATATCTTCCTCCGACAAATCAAAGTCAAAGATATCCAAGTTGGCTTCGATATTTTTTGGTGTCACTGACTTAGGTAGTGGCAAGAAACCTTTTTGAAGGCTCCAACGTAGGGCAACTTGAGCAACAGATTTTCCGTTACGTTCAGCCACTACTTCAACCTCTTCATTTCCAAAAATGCTACCAGTACCTAGTGGACTGTAGGCTTCAAGAAGAATGTCACGTTCTTGACAATAGGCAACCAAGTCTTCTTGGGCACAACCTGGAGCCAAGAGAATTTGGTTGACATGTGGCACAATTTCAGCCGTTTCAAGGAGAGCTTCGAGGTGATGTTGCATAAAGTTAGACACCCCAATAGCACGAACCTTACCATCTTTGTAGGCTTCTTCCATTGCCTTCCAAGCGCCTGCGTTGCCAGCCTTCCAAGCATCATTCTCACGAAGAGCTTTAGGATTTGGCCAGTGGATGAGCAAAAGATCCAAATAATCCACACCTAATCTTTCAAGTGACTCGTCGATAGAGGCTTTAGCCAATTCGTAATCGTGCTTGTCATTCCAAAGTTTTGTTGTTAGGAAAATATCCTCACGCGCCACATCGCTATCAGCAATCGCCTTACCTACAGAAACCTCGTTACCGTAGATTTGCGCTGTATCAATATGTGTGTAACCCGCCTTTAGTGCGAAACTAACGCTGTTATAAGCTTCTTCCCCTTCTGGAATCTGCCAAGTCCCAAAACCGATTTTAGGAATCGTAACGCCATTTGAAAGTGTATATGTTTCCATCCTGTTCTCCTTTTCAATTTGTAACAGAATTATCTTAAAAAATATAAGATAAAAATGCAAAGATTTGCTACGATGTGTAGGAAAAAACTCCAAATGGTAGTTTGTGACCAGATGGAGCTTCTATCCCTTATAATTAATCTCTATCATCATAGCCTTTTGGATGGCTTGAATGCCATGCCCAGGCACTTTCGATGATTTTTTCGATGTTGTCAAATTGTGGTTTCCAGCCTAGTACCGTACGGGCCTTTTCAGATGATGCAATCAATGTATCTGGATCACCAGGACGACGATCAGCTTTCTCAGCTGGAATTTCCTTACCTGTTACCTTACGAGCTGCTTCAAGGATTTGGAGGTTTGAAAATCCAGTTGAAGAACCGAGGTTGAAGGCTGTTGACTCATTACCTTTGCGGAGATACTCCACTGCTAAAAGATGGGCATCTGCCAAGTCAAATGGATGCACGTAGTCACGAACATTAGTTCCGTCTGGAGTATTGTAGTCGTCACCAAAAATCATGATTTTCTCACGAACACCTTGAGCCACTTGGAGAATAATTGGCAAGAGGTGGGTTTCAGGACCATGGTCCTCACCGATAGAACCGTCAGGCTTAGCCCCCGCCACATTAAAGTAACGAAGAGGGACATACTTGATGCCGTAGGCTTGGTCTGACCACTTCATGATGGTTTCCATCATGAGCTTGCTTTCACCGTAAGGATTGATTGGCTTTTGTGGTGTGGTTTCAAGGATTGGAATTTCCTCAGGAATACCATAAGTCGCAGCTGTTGATGAGAAGACAATGTATTTGACACCACATTCGTTCATAACCTCAAGCAACTTCACCATACCAGCAGTGTTATTGTCGAAATACTTGAGTGGCTTTTCCATAGACTCAGCCACAAGTGAGTAAGCCGCAAAGTGAATAACCGCATCGACATCAGGATTTTCCTTAAAGACCTTACGCATAAAGTCCTGATCTGCCAAGTCCCCCTCGTAGAATACAGCGTCTGGATGGACTGCCGCACGGTGACCTGTCACCAAGTTATCCACGACAACGACTTTTTCTTGACCCGCTTCAACCAAACGGTCCACCATGTGAGAACCGATGTAACCAGCCCCACCTAAAACTAAGATTGCCATAAAATTTACCTTTTTCTTATTTTTCTATTATTATAACATAATTCTAGTCTATGAGACTAACTTGATTATAGATTAAAAAGAGGTCGTCAACCGTGGGTTGACAACCACTTTTTATCTCACCTTCACACAAAGGGCATCCCAGGCTTGGAGCTTGCTTTGTTCTGCAATTGATTTCAGTTCGGTATTTGCGATGATAACTTCAATACCATCAAAATCATAATAAAAGTCTTGTTCTTGGTCTGATAGATTAACTACAACTAGATAGCTGCTATCTTGAGTCTTACGGATATAGGCAAAGACCTTATCGGCAGTTTCCAAGAGTTCAAAGTCAGCATCAATCAACCAATCCTGTGTTTTGCGAAGCTCAACCAGTTTCTGATAGGTATAAAAAATTGAATCTGGATTTTCTAGAGCTGATTTAACATTTATGTCCTTATAGTTTGGATTAACAGGTAACCAAGTCTTATCCGCTGTGCTAAATCCAGCATTTTTAGACTCATCCCATTGCATTGGTGTTCGAGCATTATCACGACCCACCTGACAGATTTGGTCCATGATAACTTCTAGCGATACTCCTTTTTCGAGAGTTTCTTTGGCATAGTTGAGAGATTCAATGTCATTCAATTCTTCCAAAGTTCTAAAAGGATAATTGGTCATGCCGATTTCTTCACCTTGATAAATGTAAGGTGTGCCCCTCATGAGATGAAGGAGGATAGCTAAGGCCTTGGCTGACTTCTCACGATAGACACCAGTATCTCCCCACATTGAAAGAATACGAGGCAGATCATGATTATTCCAGAAAAGTGAGTTCCACCCTTGTCCCAACTCTAACTCGGTTTGCCACTTATTAAAAATAGTCTTAAGTGCTGAAACATCCAACTCTTTCTCATACTCCCATTTAGGACTATCTGGCTTATGCTGAAGTCCAATATGTTCAAACTGGAAAACCATGGAAAGTTCTTGATTATCTGGATTTGAATACTGTTTAGCAATTTCAGGGGTTGCTCCCCAGGTTTCTCCAACGGTTAAAAGATCATGCTTTCCAAAGCTCGCCTGGTTCATCTCCTTAATATAATCGTGAAGTTTTGGACCGTTTGTATCAATCAGTTGATCTGGAATCTTACCAATCATATCAATCACATCCATGCGAAAACCGCCGATTCCCTTATCAATCCAGAAATTCATCATATCATGAATTTTCTGCCGCAACAGTGGATTTTCCCAGTTGAGATCTGGCTGTTTCTTACTAAAGAAATGCAGATAATATTGACCTGAGGTCTCATCATATTCCCAAGCTGATCCACTAAAAATAGATACCAACTCATTAGGCTCATCTCGCCAGATATAGAAATCTCGTTCAGGACTTTCTGGATTGTCACTCGCTTCGATAAACCAAGCATGCTCATCAGACGTATGGTTGACCACCAAGTCCATGATAATTTGGATATCACGCTTCTTAGCCTCCACCAAAAGCTCATCCATATCGTTCATATCCCCAAAAATGTCCGCAATAGCCTCATAGTTAGCAATGTCATAACCATTGTCATCCATAGGACTATCATAAACAGGAGAAAGCCAAAGAGCTGTAATCCCGAGTTTTTGAAGATAATCTAGTTTACTGGTAATCCCCTTGAGGTCACCGATTCCATCACCGTTGGAATCCATAAACGACTTGGGGTAAATTTGATAAATTGTAGCCTTGTGCCACCAATATTTTTGCATGATTCTACTCCTCGTATTTATTATCATCGTGAGTCTGATAGTTCTATTTTACATTTTTATCAGAGTTATGCAAACGTTTTCTTTTTGTTAAAAACATTTCAATGACCTATACTCCAGACTCCTTAAATTTTAGTAATGTTGAGAAATAATAGACTTAAAATGAAAGGTTAGCCTTTGCTTATTTTAACAATACAAAAAAACGATAGTTAATGCCTCAACCGTCACTTTTTACTTTTTGGGCAAGACCATAACAAAGCGTCTCCCCGTGGAACTTTCTTCAAATCTATAGCTAAGTTCCTCATGCTCTAGAAGGTATTTAACCACAAAAAGGCCTAATCCTCCTTCTTTCTTAGACTGAACTTTAGTTGGAGTATTTTCTTTAGATACAATCGTATTTTCAATGACAAAATCAGTTCCTTCATTTTCTAAACCTATTCGAATTACTCCACCCTTATCAGAATGCTTGACGGCATTACTGATAATATTTGAGAGAACCAATTTCAAAATAGCTAAATTCATGAAAATACTAGTTATCGGAAGATAATTTTCAATTGATAGGGAGCGAGTCTCAACCAACACTTGATTTTGAGTGAGTATGCGATTTACCACATCATCTAACTGGATCCACTCCTTTTCACCACCTAATTCTTGGATAGAAGATAGGGACAGGATTTCCAGGACGATCTGGTTCATCTCATCGACGATATCGAGGGAGACCGATAGGTAGCGGTCCCGATCCTTGTAGCGACCAATATTATCTCGCATATTTTCTAGGATAATTTTCAAGCTAGCTAGAGGCGTCTTGAGTTCATGCGAAGCCCCTCTTAGAAATTCGACCTTCATCTGCTCCAACTTCAGATTTTCCTGTTTCTGCTTCTCTAGATTGTCGATCACTTCTAAAAGGTGGTGATAGAGGTCGTTGATGTGTTGCTTGAGGACGCCGATCTCATCCTGCGAGTCAATGGGGAGACTGGCTGTCCGATCCAGGCGCTTCATCCGCTTGGTCATCCGTTTGATCTCAAGGATTGGAGAAGAAATCATGCGGGCATAGAGATAGGATGCAATCAGCGACAGAACAAAAGAAGCAAGGAGTGTATAGGGAAGAAAGACCAGACTGATATCTCGCGCTTCCTTTTGCGAATCGACGGTCGCTAAGAATTGCAAGGTTAAGTCTTGTCCTTCTTTAGTCCGAATTTTTCGCTCTTCAATGACCAGGGAATTATTCTGGCTGTCAGGGTTTACGAGTAGGTCATCCTTGACCTCTATGGCATTTTGTTTTTCCTTGCCCTTGATAGAAATCTTGATATCATTGGTCTTGGAATAAAGGTCGATGACGGACTCAATGGTCCCTTCTTCCTGACCTTGTAAACTCTTAGCCAGGGCCTCTGATTTCTTCAAAATCGTCTGACGCTGGGACTCGATATAGGTCGATGGAAAAATAAAGTAAACCGAAGCGTGTAGAAGGATGACTAAGCCACTAAAAAGGGCAAAGGTGATCAGAAAGATCTTTGCAAAGATACTCCGTTTGGTCATGGTCTCTCCAATTTATAGCCGACATTGCGTACCGTAACGATACAGTCCAGCTCTAGTTTTTTTCGTAGTTCCTTGATATAGACATCAATCACCCGGTCAAAAGGTATCTCCTCAGTCTCCTTCCAGACGGCATCAAGGATCTGAGATCGGGTCCGGGCCTTGCCTTCATGCTGGAGCAGGTATTCCAAGATTTCCAACTCCTTGGCATTCATGGAGATAGCTTGACCAGCTAGGCTGGCTGTATAGCTCTCAAAATCCACCCGTGCCTCTCCATAGGTGAAGACCCGTGAAGGCTGGAGCTTTTTAAAAATAGCTTCGATGCGGACCTTCAAGAGGGACAAGGAAAAGGGTTTTTCCAGGTAGCCATCTGCCAACTCTCCAAAGGCCGTCAACTTATAGTCCTCGTCATGGAAGGCCGTCAGCATGAGGACAGGGACTGAGCTGGTCTTCCGGATGGTCTTGAGCACTTCCAATCCATTGAGGATAGGGAGCTGGATGTCCAGCAAGACCAGATCCGGCGCCTCTCTGTGAAAGAGGTCCAGGGCCTCCTGCCCATCGCCTGCTTCAAAGACCTCATAGCCACATTCCATGAGATAGTCGCTCATCCCTTCGCGAATCAGGACTTCATCTTCTACGATTAGTATCTTCATACATTATCCTTTTAATCTATATATGGTCTCTTTCTTCCATTATACCGTTTTTTATAGGTGCAGCAAACTTATCATTCAACATCAACTAAGAGGTCCTTGGGTTTCTTGTGAAGAAGCCAGCGAGAAGAAATCAAGGATACCAAGCTTAAAATAAATCCACCGACTAGAATGACTACCAAAAGTTGCTTAGGTTGCACTGTCATGTGAATCTGAGTTAGAGTCTTACTGAAGCTTTCTGCCTCAGCCCCTCCACCAAGATTTGCAGCTAGAGATTCTTTGGTCATTTGCTTATTGATACCTTCTGTTACATTGGAAAGGACTGTATTACCAACTTTTTCGGCAAAGAAACTAGCTAAACCATATGACAAAAGAAAGGCTGGTAAGGCAATCATCAGCAATTCTATTAAAAATTGACCCGCAACCTGTGTCTTTTTAAGTCCCAAGGCCAAAAAGATACCAACTTCTCTACGACGAGCATTTAACCATAAAATCAACAGAAGGGTTAGCAATAAACTTGTAAAAATGAGACTTCCAATAAACATACGATTTGCCACACGATACATCCCAAGAATAGATTCCTGTAAAGCAGGGTAGTTTGATGAACTCTTAACAAGATCGTAGAGTGTCCAGTTAATGTCCAACTTTTGAATCTTTGCTATCAAGGAATCAAGATTTTGATCGCCTTTAGCAAAGAAAGTGGCATCCTCATAAGTGGCAGTTTCTACGGTATTACCATAGAGTTTTGCTGCTGTGTCTAGATCAGTGATGAGGGTGTTTTCATACAACTCCTGAGCATAGGTAACGGCGGCTTGATTTTGACCAGAAAATAAACCTTTGATAGTCACTTCTACTGTTTCATCAGCCCTTTTTTCGTTATCAGCATCATAGAGATTAGATTTAAGCTTTACTTTATCTCCTACATTAAGACCATTCTTTTTAGCTAAACCTTCGTGCATCAAGATTTGATTATGGTCCTTATCGGTTAGATGTTCTCCTTCAACTAGTTTATAAGCACCTGAAACAAATTTATCTTCTTTTGATGAGTCATTGACTCCTGTCAACATCAAGGTAGACTTAAAATTTTTAGCACGTTCTGGCGATTGATTTTGTAGCGTTTGCTCTGTTTCAATAATCTCATAATCTAGTAAATCACCAATACCATTTATCCGTTTAATAGTCGAAACAATTCCTTTAGTCTCACTAATCTTTTTAATATCTTCTCCCTTAAGATTTCCAGCCCCTCGAGGAGTTCCAGGATTCGTGTTACGATTAATCTGCATTGAAAAACTATTGGTAATTGCCCCTAGACTCTTGGATGCAGCTTCTTGGGTTGCACTTCGCATAGCAAGTCCTAACAAACTAAGAGTACTCATCAAAAGAATAATAGTTAACAGTAATAGTGACTTTGACCATTTTCGTGTAATATATGCAAAAGCGTTTCGAAACATAAGAGTCCTTTCTTTATTTTTTCTTTTCTATGAGTTGTTTCTTCTTCAACTCTAAAACCACATCAGATGCCTGAGCAACTTCCTTACTGTGCGTGACAACTATAACACATTTTTGGCGATCTAAGGCCATTCTTTTAAGGATAGCAATAATATCCTTGGCAGTTTCGTCGTCTAGATTTCCTGTCGGTTCATCTGCTAAGATAATCGGAGCCTCTGAAACCAAAGCCCGTGCAATAGCTACGCGTTGTTGTTGCCCACCTGAAAGTTGCAGGACATTTCGATTAATTTGTTTTTCATCTAATCCCAATTCAGAAAGTATCTTCTTATCAGCATTTTTATTAACAAGTCGTACATTTTCTAAAGGTGTAAGATAATCAATGAGATTGTAATTTTGAAAAACAAGCGCAACATGGTGTCTACGATGATAACTAGAGCTTTTTTTCTTGATATTTTCTCCGTTAAACAAGACCTGCCCCTTCTTGGGATAATCAAGACCTGCCAAAAGGGAAAGTAAGGTCGTTTTTCCCGCTCCAGATTGCCCAATAATACTATAAAATTTACCTTTCTCGAAACGATAATTCACCTTCGAGAAGATAGCTTCACTTTTATTTTGATAACTATACGTAACATCTTTGAGTTCTAACATAGTGTTCCTTTCTCCTTAACTCATATTAGATAAGATTTCTTTTGGAGTTTTGCGCCAAATGAGACCTGTTGTCACACCGAGCGATAATATTACCAAGACTAGAAGACATAGATAAGATAGCCCTAAGGGTAGTCCCTGAGGAATTTGATCTAATAACTGAAGAGCCTGCTGCTGTCCTTGCTGTCCTATAAATTCTTGCAAAAACAGTCGACTTAGTAGTCGTCCAATAGCAAGGGCTGGTAACAAAGACATAAGGGACACCAACAATATCTCCATAAGAAATTGAGCAAAAATGCGTCCCTTGCTCTTCCCAATTGCTAAAAGAATACCTATCTCATGATTTCTCTCACGCGTCCATAGTGCCATTAAAAACGAGAGGATACCTGCTCCTGTAACAATTAAACTAATCATCATCGTTCTGACTATTTCTTGTAGCGCTTGAGACGATTCCTTCAAGGAGTCAAAAGCCTTTCGGTCCTGGTCCAAACGTAGACGATACCAATCGATATCTAATTGTTCCACTTGTTTTATGACTTGGTCGATTCTATCTGGATTCTTAATACCAAAGGATAATTTTGTCACTAACTTATCAGTCAAATTAAGCAGCTGGCTAGAGTCCTCATAATGGAGGAAGACTTGATTTTCACTTAAATCTGAGGACATTCCAGTAAATGTCTCCTCCTTCTTGCCAGAAAAAATACCAACGATATCAAAGCCCATTTCCCTAGCTCCACTTTCAGTCATCTGGAAATTGGACAAGGTCAGCTTGTCTCCGACGCTTAGCTTATTTTTCCTAGCAAGCGATTCATGAATCATAATTTGCCCTTTAGCAGATAAGTGCTTCCCTTTAAGGAGTTGAAAAGCACCACTCCTAAAATCAACACTTTGCCCTGTTCCCTTAGTGAAAGTGGCCCCCAAGGCTTGATTAGCCTCATTATCAAGGTCATCACGTTCCACCGTTTGTTTTCCTGTAACGACCTTCTTATCGATTAGTCGTACTGGGCTTATATATTCAGGTATCGTTGTCATCACATCAGATAGATGACTAATCTTTTCCCCCTCTTTCCAGGAAAATGCACTGCCTCTTTCTTTACTTACCAGAGCAAAACTTGCCCCACTTGACTTCCTGATTTGTGCTTTCATTCCTCCACCAACTTGCATAAGAGAGAAACAAAAATACAAGCAAGATAATATCAAAAATAAAATGAGAAAAAGGATAAAATTCCGCGTTTTTTTGCGAAAAATATAAGCAGTTGCCTGTTGTAAGAGAACCATCTTCCACCTCCATTTAAGACATTAGCCCTCAGCTATACCAAAGATAAGTGAGGATGCTTTAATTTCTTATTCTAATTATAGACGACAAATGTGAAACCTTTATGAAATTAAATATTCTAATCATGATTGACTTTAAACTCTTTTTCTCCAACAAATCGACTTTCGCTAATAGCATTTACCTTCGGCATTTGATATAATTTTTCTCAGAGGTATTTTTATTTATGAAGAAACAAGCTTTTAGTTCTGAACAGTATTTGAATCTGCAACGCGACCATATTTTGGAGCGTATTAACCAGTTTGACGGGAAACTCTACTTGGAGTTTGGTGGTAAAATGTTGGAAGATTTCCACGCTGCTCGTGTCCTTCCTGGTTATGAGCCTGACAATAAAATCAAGCTCCTTCAAGAGCTTAAAGATCAGGTTGAAGTGGTTATCGCCATCAATGCTAACAATATCGAGCACTCTAAGGCTCGTGGTGACCTTGGCATTTCCTACGACCAAGAAGTCCTTCGTTTGATTGATAAATTCAACGAGCTCAATATCTATGTGGGTTCTGTTGTTATTACGCAGTATTCAGGTCAACCTGCAGCCGATGCTTTCCGTAACCAATTGGAAAAAAATGGCATCACGTCTTACATCCACTACCCAATCAAGGGCTATCCGACGGATATGAACCATATCATTTCTCCTGAAGGTATGGGGAAAAACGACTATATCAAGACCAGCCGTAACCTTATCGTCGTTACAGCTCCTGGTCCTGGTTCTGGTAAATTGGCAACATGTATGTCTAACATGTACCACGACCAAATCAATGGCATCAAATCAGGTTATGCAAAATTTGAAACCTTCCCAGTTTGGAATTTGCCACTTCATCACCCAGTCAACTTGGCCTATGAAGCTGCCACTGCCGACCTTGATGATGTCAATATGATTGACCCATTCCACTTGGAAACTTATGGCAAAACTACGGTAAACTACAACCGTGACATCGAGATTTTCCCAGTCCTCAAACGTATGCTTGAGCGCATCCTTGGTGAGTCACCTTACGCTTCACCTACAGATATGGGTGTTAACATGGTTGGTTTTGCCATTACGGATGATGAGGCTGCCAAAGAAGCTTCCAAACAAGAGATTATCCGTCGCTACTATCAAACCGTCCTTGATTTCAAAAATGAACGTGTTCCTGAGACCGCTGTCAAAAAGATTGAGTTGCTCATGAACGATCTTGGCATTACTCCTGAAGATCGCCAAGTGGTCGTTGCAGCACGCGCTAAGGCTGAAGAAACAGGTGGTTCTGCTCTTGCCCTCGAATTGCCAAATGGTCAAATCGTCACTGGTAAAAATTCAGAACTCTTTGGTCCAACTGCGGCTGCTTTAATCAACGCTATCAAGACTTCTGCAGGTATTGATAAGGATACTAAACTTATCGAGCCTGAGGTGGTTAAACCTATCCAAGGTCTGAAAATTGACCATTTAGGTAGCCGTAACCCTCGCCTCCACTCAAACGAAATCCTTATCGCCTTGGCCATTACAGCTGCCAACAATGCGGATGCGGCGCGTGCCATGGAGGAACTTGGTAACCTCAAAGGTTCTGAAGCTCACTCAACAATCATTCTTACCGATGAAGACAAAAATGTTCTTCGTAAGCTCGGTATCAATGTGACCTTCGATCCTTACTATCAATACGACAAATTGTACCGTAAGTAATTCATGATTTAAAACAAGAAAGACCTCAGTTTTACCAACTGGGGTCTTTTAGAAATGACTTTAGATTGAGAAAGAAAAAAGGGAAACTCTATCGAGTTCCCTTTTTGATAACCCACTCTTTCGTCTCGACCCGTTCCCAATGAAAAGGGAGTGGCCTAGCATTATTATGAAAAAGTGAGTTAAAGGTATCAAACAGAGGGCTAAGCCACTCCCGATTCTAATCAGCCTACGATTTCTAACTTGAGAAAAGGTAAGCTAAAAAGCAAAATTATAGTAGATAGGACAGCAACAAGTGGGAGGTAACGACCTCCAACAAGATAAAGTAACAATGGCGCTATCGCTATAAAGCGATTTAGAAAATTGCTAGTAACACGAACGGTTTGTCCGTCCTCGACAGTAATGGTGTTAGACTTGTAACCCAACTTTCCGACACTCAAACGAGCTTTCGACGATGGTAGGGAAACGCTCACGTCTTCCACTCCAGAAACTGTCCCCACAAGACTACTGTCTACGCGAATAGGACTCTTTCTAGCTACCTTGCTCGCTTCAATTGTTATACTAGCCACTAGCCATCTCCTTTTCCTATCTTTCCACCTATATTATACACTTTTTAAAACGCTTACACAAGTGAAATGACTGTTAAATCAGGATTTCTTGAAAATGGTTTATGTTTTCAAAAGTTCTTAAAACGCTTTGAGGGACTTTGGAAATATTGGATTTTAAATAGTAAAAAGGGCACAGTCCTATCTAATATAGAACTGAACCCTTTCCTATAACAATTTGTCTATCCTGTTGGGATAAGTGCCTGAGGGGGATAATATTCCTATACGGGAATGGTGGCACTTTCCCTACAAAAGAGCAAATTTACTTAGGCTAATCCATGAACATAAGCATCTACAGCAACGATGGCTTGCGCAATATCAGAAGCTTTCACCTCAAATGGCATTTGATGAATAGTTTCTCCTTCGATTGTTGCTTGTTGACCAACCTTGAGAAGATCTTCGTAACTTGCATTTTCAAGATGCATTTCTTTAAGAGTGGTTGGCATGCCAATTTGTTGATAGAAACGAATGTATTTATCCAAAACTTCTTTTGGACGATTTTCTAGGAACAATTGTACAAGAGTTCCGTAAGCTACTTTTTCACCATGAGTCAAATGGTGAATATCGCCAGTGAGGGCTGTGAAACCATTATGGATAGCATGAGCCGCAGCCAAGCCACCACTTTCAAATCCGATACCACTGAGAAGGGTATTGGCTTCAATGATGTTTTCAAGGGCTGGCGTTACCACTTTTGCTTCACAGGCAGCCATGGCTTGTAAACCATCTGCAAAAAGGATTTCTTCACAGCGTTCAGCAATGGCAACACCAGCAAGTGTTTGGTGTTTGCCTAGCATGGTTTTACCATTTGCTTGCATAACTGCCCTAGCTTCTACCCAAGTTGCTAAGCCATCTGCAATACCAGAAGCGAGCAAGCGTTTTGGCGCTTGAGAGATAACCTTACTATCAACCAAAACTAATTCTGGGTTCTTAGAATAGAAGATGTAGCGTTCAAAGGCACCTTCGTCCGTATAGATAACAGACAAGGCTGAAACCGGAGCATCTGTAGATGCAATGGTAGGAGCAATCACTACTGGTGATTTAAGAAGATCTGCGATGGCTTTAGCACTATCAATAGTCTTACCACCACCTAAACCAATGACTAAATTACAGCCCTTTTCTTTGGCCAAACTTACCACACGATTAATTTCATTATCTGAAGCTTCACCATTAAAGAAGACTGGAACAACTTTAAGTCCATTTTGAACGAGGTATTCTTCGAAACGTTGACCCACAATGTCATAAACTACTGAATCACACAATAGTACAGGATGACTTCCTAGTTCCAAAATGGTTTTTGCATTTTCAAATAAGGCATTTTCACCTTGAATGTAACGTGACGGACTTGCAAAATTTCTCATAGTCTTTCTCCTTTGACATAAATGTATTTATATAGAATCAATTAAACGACCTTACTTCTATGGAATATAGAGCTAAAAACTCACTTTAATTGACAGCATATCTATTTGGAGTCAGTACATAAGTCTAATTTTTTACTCTGTTTTCAAAACTCCTACTCTTCTTCTGGGTAGGTCAAACCCCAGTCTTTACGGAGTTGAGTCATGAGGTCCATGACATCTCGGCTGTAATTGAGGTAGGTACGATCATCCTCGCCTGCAACGGCTGCTTCCATATCGAGGACCTCATACTGGAGGGCTTTAGCGGTTTCTCCTGCTTCGATGACTTCTTGTGAGCCATCTTCCGTATAGGTGATGACCGCCTTTTGCCCACGTGGGTATTCATAAAGTTCGATATAGCCCTTGTCATAGGCGATAGTACCACGTTTAGGCTGTTTGGCGTGAAGACTTAGCGTCACCGTTGCCATTTCCCCTTCTGCATTGGTAAGAAGAATACCCGCTTGTTCATCAACACCAGTTGGAGCTAATTTAACCTGTGAAACCATCTCTGTCGGTTGCGACGTCATGAACCAACGTACAAAGGAAAGGGCATAAACACCGATATCAAGCAAAGCACCACCTGCCAGATTACGATTGAAAAAGCGGTTGGTCATGTCATATTCTTTATAAGAACCGAAGTTCATCTGGATGACCTTGAGAGGTCCTAGCTTACCACTTTCCACGATTTCAGAGAGTTTTCGATAGATAGGCATATGGAAAATGGTCATGGCTTCTGCCAGTTTGACATGATTTTCTTCGGCCAGTTGAATAGCTTCTGCCAATTCCTCACTATTTAGGGTGATGGATTTTTCACAGAGGACGTGCTTGCCAGCTGCTAAGGCCTTGCGAAGGTAATTAATATGCGTATTATGAGGCGTTGAGATATAGATAATATCCACTTCAGGGTCTTCAAAGACTTGGTCAATCTCTTCATAAACCTTTTCAATGCCATATTTTTCAGCGAAGGCCACTCCCTTGTCGTAGGTACGATTGGCTACGGAATAGAGTTTCCCGCCAAGAGCTTCCAAGGCTTGTGCCAATTCGTTGGCAATAACGCCAGTTCCAAGACTAGCCCAGTTGTACTTAATTTGATTTGTCATAGTTTTCCTTTTTCTATTTTTGAATGGTCAATTCATTAATCTGAGATAAGATTTCAACCTCACTCGCTCCTGCCTGAAGCAAGGCTGAAGCCGCATAGGCCCCCTCAATGAGAGGTACCTGTTGAATAAGGATTTCCTTGTCTGAAAATTCCTCAAGCATTTCCAAATTCATACGGGAACTACCTAGGTCGTAAAAGGCCAAGAGTCGGTTGGCTGGCTGACTTTCCACAGCCACTTGGACATGGTCAAAACTAGATCCCAAGCCACCATCTTCCAGACCACCTGTAGCCGTCAAAGGGATATCTGGAGCGACTTCACGAATCAGGCTCACCAAACCTTTAGCAATATCCGCAGAGTGGGACACAATCACAATTCCAAGTTCTGGCATATCCTAGCCCTCCGCTTCTAGCAAGGCTTTGAAGAGTAGACCAGACGAATAAGAGCCTGGATCAATGTGACCAATAGAACGCTCACCTACATAAGAGGCACGCCCCTTGGTAGCCACAACTTCCTTGGTTGAAAGAACAGCTTGATCAATAAGGTCATTGGTTAATTGACCTTGTTTGACAGCTTCAACAACTGGGTGCCAAACATCCACCATGGTCTTTTCACCAACTTGTGCATGGCCACGTTTTTTAATCATCTCGAGACCTGCCTCAAGCACTCCTGCCAAATCTTGACCAGCTTGTTCAGCCTTCATCATGCCCATAAATGCAGACCCATAAAGCGGACCTGAAGCACCACCAACCTTACTAATCAAGGCCATAGACACTGCCTTAAAAACTTCTGCCGTACTTTGTGGTTCAGTACTGTTAATAGCCTCAATGGCTGCCGCCATACCACGCGCCAAGTTAGCACCATGATCACCATCTCCAATAGGACCGTCTAATTCAGACAAGTGGTCTTTTTCTGCTTCAACCTTTTGATCAAAGCCTTGCATCCATTTTTCTGCAACTGTTTTATCCATAATATACCTAATTTCTAGTTTTCATGTCAGACTACCAAGCGATGGTCTTAACAGGACTCTCCAGAACCTCAAGCCAAGCGTCATTTTCAATCTTCATGAGCGTCAATGAAAGACCTGCCATATCAATCGATGTCATGTAGTTACCTAATTTTTTATAGGCCACTTCTAGTCCAACTTCTCCAAGAATGCTTGCTACATCGTTAGCAAAGACATACTGCTCCATGAGAGGTGTCGCACCCATACCATTGATGAGAAGGGCATAGCGTTCACCTGCCTTAGCCTCAAAGGCTTCAAGGAGTTTCCCTGTCAATTCTTCAGCTAACTGGCGAGATGGCTGCATAGACTCCTTACGATAACCTGGTTCACCATGGATACCAATACCGTACTCAATTTCATCCTCAGCTAGGACAAAACCAGGCTTACCAACCTCAGGAACCGTCGCACCACTAAGGGCCAAACCAATGGTGTGGATGTTAGGAACAATCTTATCAGCCAAGTCCTTGATTTCAGCCAGAGACTTACCTTCACGAGCCGCATGACCTAGGATTTTGTGAACGAAAATAGTACCTGCAACCCCACGACGACCTTGTGTATAGAGGCTATTTTCCACAGCAATATCATCGTCTACAACAACACTAGCAACCTCGATGCCTTCCATTTCAGCCAATTCTTGAGCCATCTCAAAATTCATGATGTCGCCAGAATAATTTTTAACAACCATGAAGACACCAGCTCCTTGGTCCGCTTCCTTGATAGCTTCCAAAATCTGATCTGGCGTTGGTGACGTGAAGACAGCACCTGCAATGGCTGCAGAAAGCATACCATCACCTACAAAACCTGCGTGAGCTGGCTCGTGACCACTTCCACCACCAGAAATGAGACCAACCTGACCAGCAGCCTGCTCATTTCTTGCGATGATGTCAAACCCCTCAACACGATGTACCAAATCACTGTGAACATAAGCCAAGCCATCTAGCATCTCTGTCACTACATTTTCAGGTTTATTGATAATTTTTTTCATGGGATTGCCTCCTTTTCAAAGGTATCAACTATTGCACTTACATTGGCTTCCTTCTGTGATTGTTAATTCCCTTTAAATAAAGGACTTCAAGGCTTTTTGAGAAAGACAGCGTAAAAATATGTAAACGCATACATTTTATAATTCAATTGTAGCATTTGCCTCTATCAATAGCAAGGCAAAAGGCAAGACCTCCATTTTCCTGACCTCTATCATTAAGTAGAAGAAAAATTTCATAGAAAGTCCTATTTTAGTCGCCAAAGCTATTGAAAAACCACCATTCAAACCTTATAATGGAATGACGAATTAAGCGATAAGGAGATTCAAATGACCATCGATTTCCAAAGAGAGACAGAAACAGAAACTAAAAACGAAATGGATGCCGTCCTTCAGGCAGGCCGTGTCCTTATGGAGAGCGGTGCTGAGATTTACCGTATCGAGGACACCATGGGACACATGGCCAAGTCTCTTGGTATCAGAGACTTCTCCACTTATGTGGTCAATCGAGGAGTCATGATTTCTGGACTCAACCGCTCAGGTCTTAAAGAGTCTCGTGTCCTAGCTACCTCAGTCCCGTCTATCCATCTAGGTAAACTAGAGGAAGTAAACCGCCTGTCTCGAGAACTGGCAGAACAACCAAATCAGCCTGTATCTAGCATTTTCCAAAAGCTGAAAATCATTGAGCAGAAGACTTTCTATCGTCCCTTAGAGGATATTATAGCCTGTGTCATTGGTGCAGGGAGCTTCTCGCTAGCTCTTGGAAGTAGCTGGATTGATGGGACTGCTGCGGCTATATCGGGGCTTTTTGTGGGGATTGGTATGCAACTCTTTTCCCGTTTTATTCATACCAGTTTCTTGCAGATTATCCTCTCTAGTGCCATTGCCGCTTTATCAGCTAATATTCTCTATTATTTGGGTATCGGGCAACATCGTAGCGTGATTATTCTGGGCACCTTGATGATTTTGATTCCTGGGGCCTACTTTGTAAATGCCATTCGAGAATTCACCCAGAACAACTACTATAGCGGTCTAGCCCTGATGTTGTCAGGGGTCTCCACTTGTCTATCTATCTCTGTCGGTGTTCTTGCCATGATTTCCATTCTTCCCTTTGCGGAACAGTTATCAGGCATGTTCTCAACACCGTCAACCTCATGGCTGGGGGTCTCAATTCAGACCTTCATGGCAGGACTAGGGACAGCAGCCTTCTCCGTGCTTTACCGAGTGCCTAAGAAATACTTCCTAGACCTTGGGACCCTAGGAGCAGGCTCATGGCTCCTCTACCTCTTGATTTGGAATAATACCCATCACGAGGTCCTCGCCATCCTCTTCCCAGCCCTATTAGTCACTATCACCTCACGCTTTTTGGCCCACTACCGTAGATGTCCAGCTACAGTCTTCCTAGCCTCAAGCATGTTCCCACTCATCCCAGGGATGAGCTTCTACCGTGCGGTCTACTTCCTCTTGATTGGAAATGCAGACCTCGGCCTCAGCTTCCTACGAGCTTGTTTCCTGGCCTCCTTTACCATCGCCATCGCAGTCAGTTTGACACAACAAATCCCTAGCCGTTATTTTGTACTAGGGAAGAAGAAATAAATTGTTAAAAGCCATTGGTATTGTATGCCAGTGGCTTTTTTTGGTGGCGTTCTAAAATCAGTGAATAGCATATTATGAATATCAAAAATACCCTACTCAAGGATCTATCCGCTGCTAACTTAAAGCAAATACATCATTAACACTCTTTAATGAAAGTTCATCATTCATATACTATCAGTTTTGTTTAGAGTAGAGTTGGAAAGAGTTTATACAAAAATAAAAACGCTTACACAATTCTTTGATTTTATTAAAATGTGATGATAAACTTGATGTGTAAGTAAGAGAACCATAATGCTAACTTAATTTTACTCATGAGTTAACCATATCCTTGCTACTATTATTTAGTTTTATGAAAGGAGCATTATCATGGAAAAGAAAGTATACTTTAAACTTCACAAAGTAAAAAAGCAATGGGTAACCATTGCAGTAACTGGTCTAGCTCTAGGACTTAGTTTTGCAAGCTTGGGCTATGTGTCCGCAGCTGAACAGACTTACCCCACCTCAGAACCAACGGTTGAAAACAGCATAGAAGAAAATGCAATCGATGTCATAAGCCCGTCAACTAATGAAGTCACTACTAAACCAGAGGAAAACAAATCTTTAGTCACAACAAATTCAAGTGAAATCATCACTGAAACTACTTCTACTGAATCTAAACAAAGTGTCACTGATGCAGCTACTTCAGACATAGGTACTTCTGAAATTAACTCTCAACAAGCTCTTCGTTCGGAAGTCTCTACTGTTACTAGCAGTGAAGTCGTAAGCTCTGAAACATCACATTCTGAAACAAATGCAGCCCATGAATTAGAAGAAAGTCCCGTAATATCCGGCGGTCATTACACTAGCGATGATCAGGGCAACTGGTACTATTTTAAGGATGGGAAAGCACTTACTGGTATGCAAAATATTGATAATGTGAATGTCTACTTCGATGCCGATGGTAAGCAAGTCAAAGGAGACACCCGTCACGTTAATGGAGCAACATATCACTTTGAGAAAGATAGCGGACAACTTACTCGCAATGCTTTTGCATCTGATAAGAATGGAAATTGGTACTACTTAGGCCAAGATGGGAAAGCACTTATCGGTAAACAAGTTATTGACAATATTACACTCTACTTTTACCCTAATGGTGTTCAAGCTAAAGATGCCTTTGTCATCCTAGATGGAAATTCCTATTATTTTCAAAAAAATACTGGCCAATTGGTTCGTGACCGTTTTTGGTCGGATGACGACGGCAACTGGTACTATAGTGATAAAGAAGGGAAACTTCTAACAGGCGAACAGACTATAGATGGCTTCGACATGTATTTCTACCCAGACGGTGTTCAGGCCAAGGGTGAAATCGTTACAATAGGTATCGAACCCTATTACTTTGATAAGGATAGTGGTCATAAGGTTATAAATACCGACATCACTATTAATGGAAAAACTTACCACGCAGAAGCTAATGGACTTTTGATTGAAACTGAGCAGAAACTTCCACAACTTCCACTTGTTTCTGGTGGCCATTTCCAAGAGGATTCCTCAGGGAACTGGTATTATTACACCGCAACAGGAGAGAAACTAAGAGGATGGCAAAATGTAGATGGAGTAACTCTTTACTTTGATGAAGAAGGTCGTCAAGCGAAAGATGGCGAAAGAATCATAGACGGCTTCCATTACTATTTTAGTCACTATTCAGGTGCTGTAAAAACCAACTATTGGCATACTTGGTCTATTGAAATCAGAAGATGGGAACCATTTGCAAAAACGTATAACATCTATTATGGTTCTGATGGTCGACGTTACTATGGATGGCATCGAGTTGGCGATCAACTTTATTATTTTGATCATACTGGTCGAGTTGAAAATGCTCTTACTACCTTCAAAGGACAAGACTACCTCTTTGATAATCATGGAAAATTGGTAAAAGATGCCTTTTATATTCAGTCATTACGTGTCTTTGCTGGAACTTTAAATACTAGTTATCGCTCCAATAAATTTGGTCAAGTACTAACCGGAGAACATCATATTAATGGTGATGACTACTATTTTTCAAATTCTGGTTCAGCAGTCACTGCTATTGTCACAAAAGGTGGCAAGGATTATTATTATTTTGAAGGTAAACTTCTGAAAAACTATCTCGGACCTTTACTCGTACGTCAGTATATGGATGATTATACTTACTACCATGGCATCGTAGGTACAGATAAGGATGGGAGGGTACTTACTGGTGTTAGCACTGCAAATAATGGTAAACTCTATTATTTTGAAAATAAAGGAGATATTTACCATGAAAGATATATCCCCCAAATGGTTACAGTTACAACACCTACATGGAAAACGATTGATGGTAAGCTATACCACTTAGAACCTAGCATAAACAGAACTTACAAATCTGGAAGAAGCCGAACCTATACCGTCAGAGAAGAAGTAGACATTATTAACCACGGAGTACGAACAAAGACCGATAAGATTAAACGTATTATTGATGATGATTTTGGTAATCTATACTATCTTGATGAAAACAATGATTTTTACATCGGACATCTACTTCCAGAAAACACAGATTTAACCAAGATTGAAGAAACTGTAATTCAAAGTGACAATAAATTCTATGCTTTCAATAGAACAAGTTCGCTTTCCGAAACTTCCCCTCTTACAGTTTCCAAGACCTTAGTTTACAATAAAAAAGCCTACCTCATTGATGATAAAGGAGTAGCGACCGAAACTAAACTAACAAATCGTTTCGAACACGATGATGCATGGAATTGGTACTACTTTGATAACGAGGGAAAAGCTGTCACCGGACTCCATTCAATAGATAATGTCACTCTATACTTTGATAAAGAGGGCAAACAAGCTAAGGGACGACTTGTCGAAATTGACGGTCAAACACATTATTTCGATAGAGACAGCGGAGCTATGTGGACTAACCGAACACTTGAACTTAATGGTATTCGTTATGTCATTGACCAAAATGGTTATGTAACGATGAACAAACCTGGACAATTTATTCAAGATAAAGATGGTGATTGGGCTTATATTAAAGAAAATGGACAGTTAGCCACTGGACTTCAAATTATTAATCATCAAAAATACTACTTTGATCCAACTGGAAAACAAGCCAAAGGAAAACGACTTCTGCTTGATGGAAAGTACTATTTCTTCGATAACGATACTGGTGCTATGTTCGTAAATAAATTCCATGAAACAGGCGATTACTTTTCTAAAAAATATACTTATTTTGGCGAGGATGGAAGCCAGATATTTGGTTGGGCAACTATTGAAGGTAAACGTGTTTATTTTAAAGAAGATGGCTACCAAGTTCGAAATGATAGACACAAGATAGGTGATTTCGATTATTTCTTCAAAAAAGACGGTAGTATGCTTTCTGATGATATTGACGGCGACTACAAATACTATTATGCTGATAAGGACGGTCATCTACAGTTCGGATGGGTTACTCATAATAATGAAACCTACTATATCAGCCCACCATGGGGAGCTGAAAACCGAACATATCTACAAAATATCAATGAAAAGACCTATCTTTTGGGCCCTAAAGGACGACTTCTACGGAATACAGCTACAGACATCTCTTGGGATAATTTCTGTGTTTCTGATGAAAATGGAGTTGTAAAAACAGGTGTCATTCGGTTAGAAGATAATAGGCTTTATTATTTCAACCCTGAAATTTATATGACTACTCCTTTTAGTGGCGAATGGGCAGAGTTTGATGGTAAACTTTATCATTTTGAAAAGCCGATATCAGTTAGTCCAGAGTCAAAAGGTTCTCCAATTACCACTAACACTACGCTTGAAAAAGATGGAAAAACCTATATTATTGACGAAAATGGCGTAGCTACAGAGAAAAAGGATTAATATCAAACTAACAACTGTAAGTATTTGAAAAATACCTCATTTTTGCCAAAATGTATTCAAAAACACCAGAAATCATTTTTTCTGGTGTTTTCTTTTTGTTTTCTAAAACCTAGTAAGGCTACCGGCAAAATCTCTATCATCAATCTACTTCAAGTCAAAATATTCCTTAACATCTTTAGCATAGCCATACTGCTGGTTTAAACGCTCGAGCAAGTTTTTGTTATGGCCTGGATAATTGTCATTCCTCACCTTCACCCTCATACAAACATGCCACCAAGCGTTCAAAGGGCTCTATATACTCCCAATACTCAAAAGGGAGATTTGAAATCTTACTTAGATCATTATCATCAAAATGATACACGAGATGGCGTAGTATTTGATTTTCAATATAATGGATATCTCTCAACTGCTCGAGACTGATTGTATCCAGTTCTATGATGTAGTGACACAAATCATCAAGTGCTTTTACATCAAATTTTTCTCCTCGTGCAGGAAGTAGAGAAAGCTTTGATTCTCACCTCTTTTATTATCTTCTATCAGATTCCTTTTATGCATCATTCTTGAATCCTTTCCTTAATAGCACCATTATAACACTAGAAAATGATTTCCCAAAGCTACAACATAAAAAAAGAATCTGGGATGTTTACATTCCAAATTCTCTTATTCTTGATTAGCAAAGCAGCAAGACTTTTTACCACAAACTAATGCGTTTGCTTGGTGCTAGATACATGGCGTCGCCTTCCTTGATTTGAGGGTAAGCTTCATAAAACTCAGGAAGATTCTTAAGTTGTTGGTTAACACGCAGTTCGTTAGGTGCGTGGACGTCTTGTACCATGGTATATTTATTGTACTGTAGGCTGGCCTTTTGTTTCCAGATATCTGCGTAGTTCTCAAAGTAATCCTTGAGGTTAGGTTTTGTCATATCTGTTTTGAGAACTTGTAGTGTGGATGAGAGACCGCCAGCATCTGCGACATTCTCAGTGACTGTGAGTTTTCCATTTACCTTAGTCCCGTAAATTTCCAAACCATTCCACTGGTCTTCAAAGGCTTTGATTCTCTTGTCAAAAGCTTTGCTATCAGCTTTTGTCCACCAATTGTGCATGTCGCCGTTCTCATCATAGTCGGCACCATTGGAGTCAAAGGCATGGGTAATTTCATGTCCTATCACGACACCGATACCACCATAGTTCTTTTCAACACTTTGGTTCTTGTCGTAAAACGGAGCTTGCAAAATACCAGCTGGGAAGTTGATGCTGTTGCTTTCTGGGTTGTAATAAGCATTGATATCAAAAGCTGATCCAGACCATTTATTCTTATCAATAGGCTCATCAAAATGATCAATGGTATAACGTTTTCCGAACTGGGCAATGTCTTCTGACAATTCAAAGAAGGACTTGTTCGGGTCAAGATGTAGTTCCTTAGTACCAGGATCCACATCTTCCTGATAACCTACAAAAACCTTCATTTTATCCAACTTTTCGATGGCCTTGTTGCGTGTATCTTCCGTCAACCAATCATTCTGTTGGAGACGGCCACGATAGACATTTTTGATTTTATCAATCATACCTGTCACATCAGTCTTGGCTTCTTCACCAAAGTATTTACGTCCATAATAGACACTCATGACATCGCTAAACAGATTGACACTCATCTCATAGACCGTATCTTCTTTAGAAATTGGCTTTTGTGTGCCCATAATAGCCATGCTAATCGATGCAAAATTCAAACGGTAATCTTCTGTCAAAGAATTTGACGCTGCCATAGCTTCTTGCACTAATATCCATGATTTTATTTTAGAAAAATTATCCTGATTGACGATTTTACTATAGTTCTCAAAATACTTGGTATTAGGGACATTGATGGTTTCTAAATCACGTCCCATAATGCCTTTAATGACATCATATATTTTGAAGGAACCAGAGTAGGCATTAATCTCTTCTGCTGTTTTAGGGTGAACTAAATTCTTACTCTCGGACATCTCTTCGTTACTGAGACTGTACTTAGCAATGATTTCGTCGAACTCCAGTGCTTCTTTGACAATGCGTTTACTATTTTTTTCGCTATATCCAAGCATTTCCAAGGCTTTTTGCGTGGCTGTTTCAATTGGAGTCAAATATTGTTTCTTGCTGGCCTCGTCTTTATAAATAGACACATCTGGCAATAAGATACTTGGGGGACTCAGTTGGATTTGTTTTTGACTGGTATTCTCTGCGTTAGTTCCAACGTTGTAACCAAATGGAAGAGGAATCCCCTTATCAGTCAAGCTAGCAGATTTACTGGCCAAATCATTTACATCCTTGATTTCCTCAATTTCTTTTAGATAAGGTTTGAGAGGTTCAAGACCATCTTTCTCACGTTGCTTGTAATTACTAGCAGCCTTGTAGAAGGTGATAAACTCAGACATCCCCGTAATATCTGACGTTTCCTTACCCTCCCCTAAATTTTTGATATCCTTCTTAAGCTTTCCTTTGATATCTTCCCCTAAAGTATAAAAATTATCAATGCTTGGAGAATCAGCGGGAATTTTGGCTTTTAGGAGCCAGTCCTTGTTAACAGCTTGATAAAAATTAGAAGCTACCGTAGCATTCTTATCAATTGGCGTTTCTTGCGGAACAAAGGTTTTATAAGCCCAAAAACCGCCTCCAGCAAGAGCTAAGGCCAAAGCTCCTGTTATGGAGCCAAGAATAATTTTCTTACGCTTTTTCATAAATACTCCTCATAAAATTAAATTAATGTATTTGTATTATATCATTGGAACAGCGATTTTAGCAAGCTGTTTTTGGGAGACAAAAAGAAGTAATCAGACGATTACTTCTCTTTATTTTCTTAAATAGCGAAAATTAGGTATTACGACACCAAAGATAAGAACCATAAAAGATCATCTAAAAGACAAACTGCCGAGTGATGTTAATCCTTTTGCTAGATTAATGTTACGCTCTGATTTTTCTTGGAATTCTGTGAGCGTCTTACTCAAGTCACTCACTCCAGAACTCAGTGATTTGCCTTTAGAAAGATTGCTGACTGCTAGAGCTTGAATAGCTCTACATAATTCTGCAAGAAGTTCATCATTATCCTTCTTCCCAACTTCTATTTCATTTTTATACGTTACGAGCAACTCTCTCTCATTTTCAGTTGTTTCTGGATTTATAATAAGATTATAGATATTGTTTAAGATATCCGTAATTTGGTTGTTGTTACTTTTTGTCATCTAGATTACCTCCTATAACCTGTAGCAAGATTAGGTCGAGCAAGTGAATTAAATTGGTTAATTGTTTGTGTTGTCATGAGCAACGACCTCTTTTAATAGTTCGCTGTGACATCATTATACACATCTAGCATATCAAATTCAAGAACAAAAATATCCTTCTGCCACAAATGGTCCAAATATAGCACCAACAGACAAAAAGAAGTAATTAGACGATTACTTCTTTCAGATTGAAGAATAAGTCCATTTTAGGCAACTTTCTTCAATCTGTTTCTTTTAGAGTATAAAGTGAAAAACTCTTATAAATTCCATTACATCAATATTCCTAAGAGATTTAACTACGTGGTAACCAACTTTTAAAAGGGCTTGCCTATATTCTGAAGTAAGCACATCGAGCGGTTATTTTTATATTGCTTTATTGACATAAAATCGTATCTCTAACGCTATTCCTTATATTTTTCTATCATTTTTTATGATACAATAGCATCAATTTATTTTTAGGAGGATAATATATGACTTCTACTATTGGTATTATAAGTTTATCTAGTGGGACTATGGGTGAAGACTTTGTCAAGCACGAAGTGGACTTGGGGGTCCAACGTCTCAAGGACCTCGGACTCAACCCTATCTTTTTACCTCATTCGCTAAAAGGCTTAGATTTTATCAAAGAACATCCTGAAGCTCGTGCAGAGGATTTGATTCAGGCCTTTTCTGATGATAGCATCGACATGATCCTATGCGCCATTGGTGGAAACGATACCTATCGCTTGCTACCTTATCTTTTTGAAAATGACCAACTACAAAAGGTTATCAAACCAAAGATTTTTCTCGGTTTCTCGGATACGACCATGAACCATCTCATGTTGCATAAACTAGGAATCAAGACTTTTTACGGCCAATCATTTCTAGCAGACATTTGTGAGTTAGACAAAGAAATGTTGCCATATAGCCTCCACTACTTCAAAGAATTGATTGAGACTGGAAGAATCTCAGAAATTCGACCTAGTGACATTTGGTATGAGGAACGGACTGATTTTAGTCCCAAAGCCTTGGGAACACCTCGTGTCAGCCATGCAAATACAGGTTTTGACTTGTTACAAGGCAATGCTCAGTATGAGGGAGAAATCCTCGGTGGTTGTCTTGAGTCTCTCTATGATATTTTTGACAACTCTCTACACGCAGATAGCACAGACCTCTGCCAAAAATACAAACTTTTCCCTGACTTATCCGACTGGGAAGGAAAGATTCTATTGCTAGAAACAAGTCAAGAAAAGCCTGAACCTGATGATTTCAAAAAAATGTTGCAGGCTTTAAAAGAAACTGGGATATTTGAAGTCATCAGTGGACTCTTGGTCGGAAAACCTATGGATGAAACCTTCTATGACGACTATAAGGAGGCTTTAATGGACACCATTGATAGCAATATCCCGATTGTCTATAATCTGAATGTCGGACACGCAACTCCAAGAACAATTGTTCCCTTTGGAGTCCACGCGTATGTAGATGCAACGGAGCAAGTCATTCGCTTTGACTATAACAAAGAAAGCTGAGATGAATTTCTCAGCTCAGATTGAAGTAATCATACGATTACTTCTCTTTATTTTCTTAAACAGCGAAAATTGGGTAACAAGATACTCAAGATAAGAACGATAAAAATGCCCAAAACCATAATTGTAGTATAGGGATTAAAGCAGAGACTTATTAGCAAGGCAAGACTTATTCCAATCATTAGGTATCCCAACTTTCTCACTACTGACTCACTGCTCTGGTTATGATTTTTTGTAGCCAGGCCAATACTTTTAGGAAGATAATTTCCAATCACTAGAAAAATAAGTGCCACTAACCAAATCACAGTCAATCGAACTTGAACATGGCCTCCTAAGTCAACAGTCAATATAAGACCTTGGATAAGCACAGCAGAAATTGGGACCAACCATAACATAAACTCTTTTAAGAATGGGATCGTTATTTGTTTAAAGAATGAAAAACAGAGATTATATATGATTAACGCCAGAAAAGGTAGAGCAACAATTGCTAAATTGCGATTCATAAAGCCATTGGCTTGCTCTTCTACATTATAGTGGATTGCAATCTGATTTGGTAGTTGTTTGTAAAAGACTAGTCCGACAATAACTGGTGTAAGTATCACTATATTACCAATGACTCTTTGCATATTATTTTTCATCTTCTTTTCCTCCAAGTGATTGAATCCAAGTTAAAATTTCTTCAAAAACGGTCAAGTTCAAACTATAGTAGATAAAATTCTTCTGTTTTTCTTCTTCAATAAGTCCCGCTTTTCTCAAGGTAGACAAATGATGGGAAACTGTTGCGGGAGCTAAGTCAAACTGCTGGCTGATTTCACCAGCGGACTTTGGTCCAGACTTTAGATAGTCTAAAATTTCTCTCCTCACAGGGGCAGAGATGGCTTTTAGTGTTTCAGATAAGCCCATGAGTTTTCTCCTTTCTCCAAATCCGACGTGTCAGAAGTCCAATACCTAACACATAAATAGCTAAAATAAGTTCGATTAGTAAGAGATTGCTGACTATCCCTAGCTGATAAGCACCTGCCAAAAAATCAATGGCAGCATGGAGTATAATCACCCAGAAATAGAATGAAAGCTTATGCTTAGTGACTGCCAGAAAATCCCAAGCTGTAAGCAAGACTTGTAACACCAAGGCAACTAGTCTTTCAAAGAGAGACATAAGCACAGCTAAGCCCGTTAATTGGTTGACCTGACTTACAAGAAGTGAAGGTAACTGACTGGCCTGACCTGAATGGATGGCCTGTAAAACAATGATGTTAGTGAGTAAGCCCATCACTCCAAGGAAGATAAATTCACTAAGACCATGTCCAAAACCGTAGGCTACAATATCAGACGTCATCAAACTTCTTTTCTTTGCAAGTACCTTAAAAACCAAATAGCGAGTTGTTTCTTCAACAAGGCCAGCCATAAGCCCTCCATAAATAATGGTGAACCATTTAGAAGAGTGACCAAAGCTTGAAAGAACTAGGGAGTTAATAGGTCCTTCAATCATCATGACAGGTAAGGCAAAACCAATCAAACCGACTAAAAAGAGCTTGATTGAAAATTGCCATCTTTTCTTCAGAATGATAAAACTTATGACGGCGATAACCAACATGGTAAGAATTGCCATAAAAAGAAATGTTTCCATTTGATTTATCCTTTCATTGAAACGGAGCATCAATACGACTTGAGTCAGAATACCTATTTCTATACTTTTCGAAATAGATTCTACGCTTTTCTGAAAGCACCGTCAAGACTATTTCGAAAAAAATCGAAATAGGGACACAAAAAAAGACCGTTTTCACGATCTTTCTTCTTGAGAATTTTCCCTCATTCTCGGCTGTGTGTTCTCTAGTCAATTACATGGGCTACTACTGCTTATCTTCCTGGGACATATTCGCCAGTGTTGGCATCGTAGTAACGACGTTGGCCGTTGACTGTGACGTAGGCACCTTTAACTTGGCGACCTGATTGGTCAAAGTAAAGGTGTTGGCCATTGATGACTTGTTCGCCTGTTACGGCATAACCATCTGCTCCGAAGTAAGCCCAGACATTAGGCTCGATTTGAGCAAAGCGGTTGGTTACAGGTTGACCGTCGTTTTCGTCATAGTACTTGTAACGACTGCCGACCTTAATGGCCTTGCCTTTGTATTGGATACCATTTTCGTCAAAGTAGTATTCCTTGCCATTGATAGTCCACTTGCCTTTAAGGGCTTGGCCATCAGTATTGAAGTAAGACCATTGGTTTGGTGCAATCTCAGCAAAGCTGCTTGTGACAAGAGCTCCACTGTGGGCATCATAGTAATAAGTCTTACCATCTTCGACAACAGTTTTCCCCTTAACTTGGATACCATTTTTATCAAAGTACTTAAGGTATCCATGATCAGCACGAACTTGGCCGATAGCCAGTGAACCGTCTTGTTTGAAGTACATCCACTGGTCATCACCAACTTGGAGGTAGCGTCCGCTAGCAAGAATACCTGATTCTGGCTCATAATAATATTTGATGCCATTTTCTTCAATAATTTCGCCCTTAGCTTGGCTACCATCTTCCTTGAAGTAATAGAGGTGACCATCAATGTATTGACGTCCTGTGACACGGTTACCTTCTTTATCAAAGTAGTTCCATGCCTTAGTTGCTGGGTTGTAGACAAAGATGCTGCGTCCGATTTCACCTGCTGGTGTGATGTAGCGAGCCTTACCATTTTCAAAGATAATAGAATCTGCACGATTGCTGTAGGCCGTACCAACACTACCATCTTGGTTAAAGTAATAAGTCTTACCATCAATGACACGTGAACCAGTCACAGTATTACCGTCAGCGTCAAAGTAATAACGTTTACCTGTGCTGCTGTCTGTCGCAAAGACGTTACGTCCCATGTCACCAGTTTCAGCAACATAGTAATGCAATTTGCCATCATCTGTACGAACAACGCGATCCTTAGCCTGGATACCAGTTTCACGGTCAAAGTAGAAATGGTGGCCACTCCAATGAAGGTTACCCACTACCATTGTTCCTTGAGTCGTAAAGGCACGAACCTGCTTATGTTTGTCATCAAAATCAACGAAGGCATTCTTAACCATTGCGCCGTCTAGACCGTAATAGTAGGTATAGCCGTTGCTAGCACGACGAAGGGCGTTACGCAATTGGATACCATTGTCAAAGAAATAGTAATCCTTGTTATTGATGTTTTGGGCACCCTTGGTCATCTTACCGTCACCACCGAAGTAATACCAGTTACCGTTTCCGTCTTGAACAAATTCATTCTTAACGGTTTGGTTATCACGTAGGAAGTAAACATCTTGTCCACGACGTTGGAAGACTTGAGTGCTTGTGATGGCACCAGTATCACGAAGTGGTGTTGGCAAGAGTTGGCTGTTGGCTGAGGTATTAAAGTACTGGTTGGTCTTGTCATCACGAAGGACATAGTTGATGCCTCGTCCAAGGATGTTAGTTCCATTGAAGTACTTAGCAGACCATTTGGTAATCTTTTCATTTGTAGGCAACTGTTTACCATTTGAGATTTGCACACGGTTGAAAATAGATGGGTACTTAGCTTTAAGCTCATCAAGGAAGGCTCCACCGTATTTACCTTGATAGTCTGTACCATCTGTACGGGTATTAGCCACATAGGCTTGGTCAATGATTTGATAGCCTACTTGGTGGTTACCATAACCGTTAACACGTGTCGCATTTACCACTTCTTTTCCTGGGAGGTTATAGATTTGGTCTGGCACCCAGTCAGCAATGGCTTGAATACCGTCTTTATGGAGGGCACGAAGAACGTTAAGGAGGTCCTCAAGTGATCCGTATTTATTATTTTGACTCAAGGCCATATCGTAACGGTCATCAAAGGCATAACCATTATCAATTGTTGAGTCAAGGAAGGTACCATCCTTACTTGAAACGTACTGTGGTGGAAGTCCGACTGACGTGATCCCCCAAGCTTTGAGCAAGTCAGTGTTCTTAGCCAAGACACGGTTCATGTAAAGTTCAGGTTGATCGTCCGCAAAGGCTTGGAAGTTTGAGAAGGCTTCATACATGACTTGCGAATCAAGGGCTGCTGAAGACTTGTAAACTTGACCGTCGCTATTGGCACGATTACTTGGCTGTGTGCGTGCATCTTGATTAGCCTTAGCTCCGTATGGTACCCAGACACCGAGGTAACCTGAGACTTGGACATTTTCTACACCGAAAACATCGTTGGCATTGAAGGTCAAGTTCCCATTCCAGTCAGTGCGTTTAAGAAGGTTTTTAGGCACATCAGAATCGTTGAGGTAGGTTGCTATACCATCCTTTGTCGTCAAAAGCAATGGACGATAAAGCTGATTACGGTGAGCTCTACCCATGTTCATCGTTACGGTTTCATTGCTACCTAATCGGAAATCATAGTTGTTGGTCATGATGACACCCATACCTTGCGTACGAGTTTCTGAAGTTCCCAAATCTGTTCTGTTATTGGCACCTTTACCATAACGAACTGATGTCAAGAGGCCGTCATTTCCGACTTTCTTCACTTCCATGTCTTGACCACCAGCTACATACTTGATACGGGCACGTAAGAGGGTGTCGATGGCATCAAAGTAAGGCGTCTTCTTAGCCATGTAGTGACCATCTTCACGGTAGAGGTCTCCGTAATAAACACGTGTTACAGAGTCCTTATTGGTCAACATGAGGGCATAGACAGATGGCAAGTTGTATGACGCATAAGTCTTGTGAGCCTTATCAATATCCTCATTGTAAATCTCGAAGGCTTTCTTGATTTCATCACGAGTGAAATTGTAGCCAAACAAATTTGGATTGATACGATCACGGATGATACGTTGGATAATCGTTTGAGCTTCCGTATCGTGGGCACGGGTGAAAATATAGTTAGCCATACGTTCACCATTTTTATCGTTGGCACCACGTGGATTCAAACTACTATTGATGAAAGCAGTCATGTCTCCAAGCTGCATACGTGTATTTTTATCACGCATCAAGAGGTTGGTAAGGGCATTACGAAGGGCATTGTCAATCGGAAGTTGTGCCCCCTTAGTGTCCTTGTTATAGTATGGGTCGTTGGCAGACCAAGCTTCCAAGTATGACAAGTGCTTAATTGCATTGGCTTCAGACTTGTCAACACCATAGGCTGCTTTAAAGTAATCTGATGCGATTTGGAGCAGGTCGGCATCCACATTGTCCAAGGCATCGACACGCAAACCGTCAAAGTTGGCTGTTGGGTCATTGGCCATGATGCTTCCGATATTCATCATAAAGTGGAGCCAGTTAAGTTGTTCTGCCTGAACTGCTGGGTTTGAGTTATCAATATCGTTGGCAAGCAAGAACTCAAGACCACCGATAGAATTGTCCTTGAAGTACTTACGTGTACCCGTCTGGTTAGTCGGTGTGCGGTTAAGCAAACGATAGTCAGAGTTGGCGTGGCTGGTACGGTTGCCAGTATCACCCTTACTGTTGTTAAAGAGCAACTGTCCACCTTGCAAGTGGTCGTATGAACTATTTTCAGTGCTACTATTCCAACCTGGCTGAGTCTTGATGAACTGGTCGATACTTGTACGCAACCAGTTGGTATTACCCTCACGAGCGATACGTTCTTCAATCTTAGTCTGAACCATCTTGGCAGCTTGGTCTAGACTTTCCTGGCTAGAGTTGGTTGAGAATGATCCTGCACCAAGACCTTGATTTTGCATATAGTTAAGGTAGTTCACCTGAGTTGACTTGTCAGGCCACCAAACCATCAAGAGTGGACGTTTGTCAGCCTCGGTTGAAGCTGTCCAAGTCTTCCCATCCTTGAGAATGCTCTTTGGACGGTACCAAGCATCCGCTGTGATGAAGGTGTCAAGTTGGTCCAAAGACTTGTCATCGTTTTTGTAGAGCTGGTTTCCAGATGAAAAATCTACAGTTGCCTTGATAGGTTCTGTTGAAAATTCATCCTGTGACTTAGTCGCAAGAGCCCCAGTTTCAGCATCAAAGTAATAAGACTTACCATCTTGCTCAAAGACATAGTTCTTACGCACACTACCGTCACTATTGACATAGTATTGTTTGCCGTTAATCCATTGGATACCAGTCGATGTGTTGGTGTTGGCTTCACGAGTTTCTGCCAAGGCACGACGACTACGTGTACGAGCTTCTGTATTTGCCGTATCAGTTGTTGCTGCACGGTCTGTTGTAGCAGCATTAGTATTTGTATCTGTAGTTGTAGCACTCGTATCAGCTGTAGCTGGTTGTACATTTGTACTTGGTGCTGCTTGACCTGAGTTGGTGTCAACTGTTGCTGCGTTTGTGGTAGGTGCTGCTGCTCTATCTGTGACAGCTGTTGTCGTGCTAGTGGCGTCTGCGACAGGTATGTTGACACTAGCAGTATTGGCATCTGTCGCGATAGTTGGTACTACCGTAGTTGCTGCATCATTAGTTGTGGCAGGTGTCTCTTGAAGCAAATCCTGACTGCTATCACCCGACTGATTCGCAGGATTTTGTTCATCGGCCTGAACCTGTTGATCCGCCAACAAGGTTCCACCAGCAACAGTAACCATTGAGAGTGCTGTTACCCCAATTGTCACCCAATTCTTCTTCACTTTATGCATTTTAAAGCGTACTTTTTGTTCCATATTATATACCTTTTTCCCTTATATTATTTCTATCATAAGCTATTTGACAAGAGAATACAATTACACAACTATAATATCAGCTTAATGTATAGCCCCTGGTTTTCTAAGAAATCAGGCTCAAATGAATGGTAGACGAAACGAGGAATTGGTAACTAACGGTATCATTAGGTTATAGCCCCTCCAAGCACTCCTTGCACCCCAACAATCTTAATTTATTTTTAAATAAAAAAACCTTCATTTCTAAGATGAAATAAAGGCTTTGTGGGAGGTATTAGCGAATGACTGTGAAAGTATGTGTGGCTAATGGGTTAGGAGGTTGCGCTGCTTTCCATGTTTGGTAGTCCGAAAAACTCTTGATTGGTGTTTTTAATTATTTTCCATGTACTACCACCTAGTAAAAAAGGCACCTATGGTCTCAATAATTGCATAGAGGAATGCTTTTTTTCGTGTTCTGGAATCTGTTTTATAAAAGTAATAATTCGAAATTAAAAGAAATAATATGACAATGATAATCCAAGCCAAGATAAGCATGATTTTCCTCCTCTAGAAAGTCAATTACACCTCGAGTTTAACGAAAATAGTCCCCCATAACTACCCCTAACTCTATTTTCCTAAATACAACTATAATACCCATTATAACACGGCTATGGCTCCTTCTTTTGAATATGAGAGGGATAAAATTATTAGGATTTAAGCGTGAAAAATCACCTAAACAAACAGCAAAACGTTATCTTCACTAAAAAACCAGCAAACGCTGGCTCTTTCGTCTATTTAATCATCTAGAGTTCTGATAGGAAAATAATAATAGTAATTTATATAGGAAAAGGAAAAATTCGCTCTAGATTTTTAAAGTACATCTTAATTAGCGACGCTGTCTCAATTCACCAGTTTTGGCATCGCAGAAAAGGCGTTTACCACCAACATAGACATAACGTCCTTTCACTTGACGACCTGAACCGTCGAAGTAAAGTTGTTTGCCATTGATGACCTGTTTTCCAGTCACTGCTTGACCTGCTGCGTTAAAGTAATACCAGCAACCACGGCCAGCTTCGACAAAGCGGTTCACCACTTGCTCACCAGTGTGGGCATCAAAGTAGCATTTCTTACCTTGGACAGTGAGCAACTTACCTTTGACTTGAGCACCATTGCTACCAAAGTAGTAAACTTTATTGTTAATGTTTTGAAGACCTGTCACTTTGTGACCATCTTGGTTAAGGTAAGCCCATTGGTTAGCCGCAATTTGAATGAATTGGTTGATGACTGCTTGGCCAGTAACGGCATCATAATAGCGTCCTTCAGCCCAGCCACCTTTTAATTGGCTGTGATCTTTATTGAAGTAATAGAGTTTACCATCAATCACTTTTGCACCTTGAACGAGGCAACCAAAAGCATCCGCATAATACCAGTTGTTGTTTTCAAAGATAAAGCGTGAAACAGCCATTTCACCTGTTTGAGCTGAAATGTAGTATTGCTTGTTGCCTTGTTGCATCATCTGACCTTTGATTTGACGGCCTTCTGAGTCAAAGCAGTATTCTTTACCATTGATGATACGTTTTCCTGTCACAGCGTAACCATGTTCATCTAGGTAGTACCAAGCTTGGTTTTCTTTATTTTGAACAAAAGTATTTACAGCCATATTACCAGTATCAGGGATGAAGTAACGGATACGGCCATCTGAGAAGCGAATAAACTTGTCTTTCGCTTGGATACCTGTTTGTGTATCAAAGTAGAAGGTTGTGCCACACATTTCAAGAAGACCAGTAGCCATGTGACCATAACAATCGAAATAGCGGACATCCTCACGATAACCTGCAAAATCGTAGAAACCGTTGATAGCTTTCACACCACTTTTATCGTAATAATAAGTGTAGCCATCGCTACCTTTAACAAGTGAGTCACGAGCTTGAAGACCATTTTCAAGGAAGTAATAAGCCTTACCATCGATAACCTTTTCACCTTTGACCTTTTGGCCATATTGGTCGTAATAATACCATTGATTTTCGCCTACACGGACAAATGAAGACTTGGCATTGTTCGAATCAACACTTGGTTTAGTCTCGCCTGAAATGATTTGGTAACCTGAGTTATTTTGCTGATTTCCTTGTGAAATGATAGTGACATTAGCATTTGAACCATTTGAATGACCTACTGTCACGTTTGGAAACAGTTTATTAGAATTCGAAACGATAGTCACATTCGGCGTTGTTCCTGAAGCCGTGATGGTGATTGTCGTGTTTCGACCACCATTCCAATGAATGCCGTTTGAGTCAGACGAACTTGTCGTAATTGTCGCAAAACCGCTAGCTGACGATGATGATGACCATGATGATGAAGACGAGTAAGAATACCAAGCTGAACTTGATGAGCTTGAAGAACTTGACGCACTAGCACTTACTGATGCCGAACTGCTACTTGATTGGTAAGCAGAACCCGTTTGTGATGAATTAGAGGTTTGTGTTCCTACTACTTGAGAAGATTGTGACGAACTCACTTGACCAGCTCCGCCACCTACCACAGTCTGTGATGAGCCTCCTGTTGAGGTAGATGATGAAGACTCGTAGCTTGAGTTTGTTTGACTGCCATAGTTAGATGACACTGCTGACAAATGGCCAGCATCTTCCGTCAAGGTTGGTGAGTAACTTTCATTAATCAATGAAGCACTTGACTCAATGCCTGCATCTGTTTGTTCAAAACCGTCACCATTAGGAAGAGACACTTCATCTGCTTGTGCCGATTGATCTGCTAAAAGAGCTCCACCCGCAAGTGCAACCATCGACAGCGTACTAACTCCAATAGTCACCCAGTTTTTCTTGACCTTGTGCAACTTAAATCCAACTTTCTTTTCCATAACATACACCTTTCAATATAACTTTATTTCTCTATACTATGTTAAGGGATTTTGGAAGCGAATACAATTACAGATGCATAACCCTAGTCTCATAAGACTAACCTTCTACCCATAATCCATTTGAAGAAACAAGCCTAAGATATATACCTATAACCTTTATATGTTAGAAAACGTTACTAAAAATAACGTTCGGATTTTCTTAAATTCACACAGAAATTCCGATGTTTAGCCGTTTTAGCTCCCCCTTCATTAGAGGACTGAGTATAGTTTAAAACGAAAGTAAGCAGTTTATTGACGATTCTATTAATCAAACTCATTGTTTGCTTACAATCCACTAGACATTTCGAGGGAAATGATAAAAGAAAAGTACTTGAAAGAAAATACTTCAAGTACTTAAAAGTTTTGAAATTATGTGGAAAGCTGCTGATTTTCAATCTATAAGCTTCTGGGATAGTCTCAAAAATACATTTTCTTATGCCTACTTATCGTTTTCTGACCCAAGCTCCAGTATTGGCGTCATAGTAACGGCGTTGGCCTTTAACCCAGACGTAACGGCCTTTGACCTGACGGCCAGAAGCGTCAAAGTAGAGGTGTTGGCCGTTGATGACTTGTTCACCAGTTACGGCTTGGCCTGAGGCGTTAAAGTAATACCAAACACCGCGAGAAATTTGGATGAAGCGATTGGTTACGGCTTCACCACTATTGGCATCAAAGTAGTATTTCTTACCTTTATAGGTAAGGAGTTTACCCTTGGCTTGGACCCCATTGCCTTCAAAGTAGTAAAGTTTACCATTGATATGCTGGAGACCAACTACCTTTTGACCATTTTGGTTGAGGTAAGCCCATTTGTTGGCACCAACTTGGACAAAGCGGTTGGTTACGGCCTGACCTGAGTCACCATCATAGTAACGGCCGTTGGCCCAGGCACCCTTGACTTGGCTATAATCATTGTTGAAATAATAGTGATTACCATTAATGACTTGAGCACCTTTAACCAACTTACCATTGCCATCGACATAGTACCACTTGTTGTTTTCCGTCACAAAGCGTGAACGGGCAATTTCACCACTATCGCCATCAAGGAAGTAACGTTGGTTATTGATAGTGACAAAGTGTCCTTTAACTTGTCGTCCTTCATTGTCAAAGTAATACTGTTTACCGTTAATGGTTTGTAGTCCTGTCACGGCATAACCGTTGCTATCGAGGTAATACCAAGCCTTGTTTTCAGGATTTTGCGCAAAACGGTTGACTGCGAGATTTCCTGTATCTGGAATGAAGTAACGTGTGCGTCCGTCCGCAAAGCGGATGAACTTGTCTTTGGCTTGAATACCAGTCTTTTCATCGAAATAGAAGGTTGTGCCATACATGTCGTGGAGGCCACGATACATTTGACCGTTGCCATCAAAATAGCGAACATCTTGGCGAGGACCTGCAAAGTCGTAGAATCCGTTAAAGGCCTGAACCCCTTTAGGATCGTAGTAATAAACGTGACCATCACTACCTTGGCGAAGGACATGGCGTAGCTGGAGACCATTGTCTAGGAAGAAGTATTTCTTGCCATCAATGACCTGTTCACCAGTGACCATGTTGCCGTTCTTATCAAAGTAATACCACTGGTTGGCACCGATTTGAATGAAGGTATTCTTAGCAAGGTAGCCACTCGTTGAGAGGTATTGGACCTTATCTCCCACCCTACGGAAACCAGTTGCTGTGATTTCTGTCATTTGTTTTGGAAGGAAGGTCTGACCTGCTTTCAGGTTGAAGTATTGGTTTGTGGCATTATCTTGCAAAACATAGCGAGCCCCAGTACCTTGGATATTGCTTCCATTGAAATACTTGGCTGACCATTGCGTGATTTTCTCATTGGTTGTCAATTTACGGCCATTTGAAATCTGCACGCGCTCAAAGATAGCTGGGTATTTCGCCTTCAACTCATCGAGGAAGGCACCACCGTACTTGCCTTGGAAGTCATTTCCAAAGGTACGTGTTTTAGCTGCATAGAGACTATTGTAGATTTCGGCATTTGGACGTGGTGTGCCGTAGCTGTTGGTACGTGAGGCTGTTACCACTTCTTTTCCAGGAAGATTGTAAATTTGGTCTGGAACCCAGTCAGCAATGGCTGAGATACCTTCTGCGTGAAGGGCACGAAGGGCATCCATGAGGTCTTTGAGTGAACCGTATTTGTTGTTCTTACTCATGGCAATATCGTAACGATCCTCGAAGGCATAGCCATTTTCAATGATAGAATCCAAGAAAGTGCCGTCTTGGCTAGACACGTACTGTGGCGCAAATTCAAAGGAAGTGATTCCCCACTCTTTGAAGAGTTTGGCATTTTGAGCAATGACACGGTTGGTGTACTGACTTGGTGTCTTAACGAAATCTTGGAAGTTTGAGAAACCTTCGTAAATGACCTGTGAGTCAAGAGCAGCTGATGATTCAAAGACCTGCTCACCTTTCTTGGTCGTCGAAGCCTTGGTTCGAGCATCTTGGTTTTCAGAAGCACCTACTGGCACCCAAACTGCCAAATAACCTGAAACTTCAACGGTTGAATGACCAGTGATATCATCTGCTGTAAAGGTCAAGTTCCCTTGATTGTCAGTATAGCGAACCAATCCAGCTGGCACATCAGAATCCTTGAGGTAGGTCGCAAGACCTGTAGATTTGCTGAGAAGCAATGGACGGTAAGCCTGATTTTTGTGGGCAGCTCCCATATTGACCACCAAACGGTCATTTGTTCCCAACTTCATATCTGGACGGTTGGCTGTAAGGACGAGCATTCCTTGGTTGCGTGTTTCGGCAGTACCAAGCTGGTTGGCTTCTTCTGCTCCTTTACCATAACGCACAGATGACATGATTTCATAGCCATTAAGCTTAGTAACCTTCATGTCTTGACCACCTGCTACATATTTGATGCGAGCACGGAGCAGGGCATCGATGGCATTATAGTATGGTGATTTTTCAGCCATGTATTGGCCATCGTCGGTAAAGAGGTCCCCGTAGTAAACACGAGTGATACTATCCTTGTTGGTCAACATTGTGGCATAGGCAGCTGGGATATTGTACTGGGTGTACTTTTTATCAGCCTTGCGCATGTCCGCATTGTAGATTTCAAAAGCCTGTTTGAGCTCATCCATAGTGAAGGTGAAACCATCTGTTTTTGGATTAATCTGCTTGCTGATGATATTGGCCAAAACAGCTTGCACTTCACTATCATGGGCACGCACGAAAATATAATTGGCATCACGTGGCGTGTGTTTCTGCTCACTTGAACGATTGTTAAGAGAGTTAGTAATCACTCGCTCCAAGCTACCACGGTAATTGCTCTTACGCAAGAAAGTTGTCAAAAGCGTTTCACGTAGTGGATTGTCAATGGACAACTGGGCACCCTTGGTATCCTTGTTATATTGATGATCGTTGTAGGACCAAGCTTCAAGGATTGACAAGTGGGCAATAGCGTTGGCTTCATTGTCAGCCACACGGTATTTTTCCTTGAAGTAGTCAGAAGCAATCTGCAAGAGGTCCGCATCCACATTGTCCACCGCATCGATACGAACACCGTCAAAGTTGGCACTTGGATCATTGCCAAGGATAGAACCAATATTCATGATGTAGTGGAGCCAGTTTAGTTGTTCAGCCTGAACAGCTGGGTTAGAGTTGTCGATATCGTTTGCCAAGAGCAACTCGTAACCACCATTTGAACGGTCAATATGGTATTTGCGTGTCCCCGTTTGGTTAGTCGGTGTGCGGTTCATGAGACGGAAATCTGAATTGGCATGACTTGTCGCACTATTATTGAGGAAGGTCAGTGCTCCTCCTTGCAAGTGGTCTTTACCAACTAAGAGATTGTCTTCACTCTCAGAGTTCCAGTCAGGCTGTGTTTTGATGAAGTCTGACATCAACTGGCGAAGCCAAGTGGTATTGCCCTCACGACCGATACGTTCCTCGATTCCTTGTTGAACCGTTTCGGCAGCGGCTGCCAAGTCATAGCTCATCATATCTGTCGTATAGGTCTTATTACCAAACCCTTGTTGACTCATATAGTTGAGGTAGTTGACTTGTGTCACCTTGTCTGGCCACCAAGTCATCAAAAGGGGACGATAATCTTTCTCAGTTGAAGCTGTCCAATTTTTCCCGTCCTTCAAGATCTGTTTTGGACGGTACCAGCTATCAGCCGTCAAGAAATTGTCCAAGTGTTCAAAACTCTTGCTTGACGTATCATAGGCCTGGTTATAAACCGCATAGATAGAGTTATTTGGAATGGCATCGGCACGATACAAAGGTTTACTTTGATCCACCATAGCCCCAGTCTCATCGAAATAATAAAGACGACCATCAAGTTCAATCGCTGTGTTCTTTTTCACAACGCCATTTTCAACATAATACTGCTTGCCATCAATAGTCTTCAAGTTGGAAGCTACTGGTTTATAGTCAAGACTTGGCTGACTTGGTTGGACTGGCTTATTAGGTTGGGACGGTTGACTCGGTTGAACAGGTTTGTTGGGTTGATTTGGCTGCGTTACAATGGTCACATTTGGTCTTGTGCCATTTGGACTTGTCACCGTCACGTTTGGCTTAGGAGTGTTTGGCCCTGTGATAATGGTTACATTTGGTGTCGTACCGCTGGCCGTAATCGTGATGTTAGTGTTGCGGTTAGCATTGATACGAATAGTGCTGTCAGCAGCGCGTGTGGCAATTGCTGGTGCAGCATTGGTCAAGACTCTAGGTCTTGCTTGTTCTGTCACACTTGGAGTAGACTGAGCACTTGTTTGCCCAGCTACTTGAGTTGATGTCTGACCTTGTGAGGCTTGTTCCGTAGTCTGTGTCTCTTGAGCACTAGCTTGAGTTTGCAAAGAAACTGCCACTTCCCGACTGGCAACTGGACTAGTTTGTGCTTGGACAGTTGCCTCTTGGCTGACTGCACTTGTCGCCTCCTGAGAGCTTGTTTCGTGACTTACGCTGGCTGTTTCTACTGCTGACACACTTGCTTGAGCACTAGCTTGCTCAGTAACAGTTGTTGTCGTCACTAGACTGGCAGTCCCATCCTCACTCAGTTGCTGCAAGCCATCACCGTTAGGTGCGCTCGTCTCATCGGCCTCTACTTTTCCTTGAGATAGGAGGCTTCCACCTGCCAAGGCAACCATTGAGAGAGTGGTCACCCCGATAGTTACCCAGTTTTTCTTAACCTTGTGTAGTTTAAAACGTACCTTATTTTCCATCTATATCAATCATCCTTTTTCTGTTGTTGACTCTACTCTATGATATATTCAGACAAATTACAAATAGGAAAAAATCATCTTCTTTTCATAAATCTCTGCCACAAGCTCAGTTATATTAACTTTGATTAGCGAAAATGAGACCTTACACTTCATGTAAGGTCTTAAATAGAAAGTTTTCGATTCTCAAACACCTTCAAACGCTTATCCTTAAAGACTTTTCAACATTAAAGCAAGCTTCAATTAAGCTTAAGAGATAGCAAAACTATGAGAGAAGTAGACCCTAAAAAGACAATTCTGAAAAGAAAATTTTAGATAGAAAGACTCTATTTTTTCATCTGACTAAGACCGTGTCCGGTCTATAATGGAAAAAGATTAAAGCACAGAGAGATTATTTGAGAGGAACCTACTCCATCCTCTAGATTTCTGAAAGAATCTTCTAAATTTTCTTGCATTTTGGCGTAAACTGGCAGAAAAACCTAGGAAAGTCAGCCCCTTTCAGATATAATAAAACTTAGGAAAAAGGAGGAAAATTATGAAAGTACATTCTAATTTTGCTGGACAGACGTCCAAACATCGTCTTCTTGCGCTCTCATGCGCAACTGCTCTTGCTAGTTTTGCCTTTATTGCTAAGCCTGCCCTTGCCGAGGAAGCAACAGCTGACAGCACTGCCAACCTCGACACTAGAGCTACGACAACCGCCAATGTCGAAACAACAGCTGATCTAGTTGAGACAAAAGTTGTCGATGCCACGCCAGCGACAGAAGCGACTGCTAACACTTCAGAAGAGGCAGCAAGTGTAAACACTGACGCAGGCACTAATCTCACTACAGTGACTGTTAGCCAAGAACAGACACCTGATCAACCTGCTGTAGCAACAAATGCACTTGAGGCCCAAGCCACCAATACTGAGTCAAGCGCTTCAACTGGTCACTACTACAGTGATGACAAAGGTAATTGGTACTATAAAGACGCCAATGGTGAAAACCTCAAAGGCGCACAAACCATTGATGGTCAAAACGTTTACTTTGAAAACAATGGGCGACAAGTCAAGGGAGATTTCGCCGAAGACGGTTATTATTATGATGGTAACTCGGGTCAGCGTGTTACTAATAGTTATGTTAGACGAGGAGCAAGTCTATGGTTCTACGTAGATGCAGAGGGTAGAAAACTCTTTGGAGAACAAACAATTAATAATCAAGACGTTTACTTTGATCAAAATTACGGTACTCAAGTAAAAGGCAACTTTGCAAGTAATGGTTATTACTATGATGAGGATTCAGGTGCTCGTGTTGACTTTGGAAAAAATCAGTTTGTTAAAGTGGATAATAACTGGTACTACGTAGATAACCAAGGAAAGATTGTAAAAGGTGCTCAAACCATTGACGGAAGAGAGCTTTATTTTGATCAACGTACTGGTCGACAAATTAAAGGTAACACCGACCCTAACAGTCTATACTACAGTGACTTAACTGGCGATCTCGTCAAAAACCAATTCTATAAGCTTGGTGATAGTTGGTATTATGCTGGGACAGATGGAAAGAGACTAAAGGGAGCCCAGACTGTTTACGGGAACCAAAAGGTCTTCTTCGAATATGATGGTAGACAAGTCAAAGGGGAATTCGCATCAGATGGCAATTACTATGACAAGGACAATGGACTTCTCGTTGATCTACCTCGTAACCAGTTTATCTACCTTAACAAAAGATGGTACTACATCAACTCTGAAGGCAAGCGCCTATTTGGTGCGCAAACAATCGATGGGAAAAGTCTTTTTTTCCATCCTTACCACGGCTTCCAAATCAAGGGTGATTTTGCCTACTACTCAGAAGGATCTTTTGGTGGGGACTTCTACGATGGTGAAACTGGTGAGAAAGTTACTCACAAAGGTTTTGTTAAACGTAATTCAGGAGACTGGTTCTACCTTGATGACAACGGTAACAGACTCATGGGACTTCAAAACATTGACGGAAAGCTCTACTATTTCATTGCTAGCGGAGCTTCCAAATATATCCAATACGGGAAACAAGTAAAAGGAGAAATAGTTGACTTCGTTGCTAATTCAAACATAGCACCTGTTTATTCTATGTGGAACAAGTTTGAAATAACTAGACGTTACTACTTTGATGAAAACACTGGTGAAGCTGTTAAAAATCGCTACATCTACGATCGTGGTGCTTGGTACTACTTTGGTGAAGATGGTAATGCCATCCGCCCAGAATCTGGTGAAGCTGTTATTGATGGTCAAGTGGTTTACCTCTACGAGTCTGGTAAACAGGCCAAAGGTGAGCTTATTGAAGTCAACGGTGTCCCACACTACTACGATGCTAATACTGGAGCCCGTGTGTCAAACGCCATTCTCACGATTAAAGGCAAGACCTACCAATTCGACGCTGATGGTAACGGAAAACTTGTCGGATAATTAAGAAATAGCAAAATGAAAGGAAGTCGGGTATCGACTTCTTTTTTCGTAGATACATTTTGTTCCTCTTAAACATTAAAAATGAAAAGGTATTCATTCTTTTTATCTAAACCTTTTATAATCTATTGATTAAAAAATAATAACATTTATAATAATAATTAAGAAAAGGAGGAAAGTTATGAAAGTGAATTCTAATTTCTTTAGGTTGACGTCTAAAAAGCGTCTTGTTTCCCTATCTTGCGCAACTGCTTTAGCTAGTTTTGCTTTAATTGCAAGACCTGTCTTTGCTGAAGAAGTCACCACAGATAAACCTACAAATCTCGATACAACAACAGTTACGACTGCGACTGTCGAAACGACTGCTGATTTGGTTGAGACTCATTCTTCAAGTACTGTAGGCCTATCAGAAACAAGTGCTGCTTCTACGACTGAAAATATTTCATCAAACAGCACAGAAACAGTAAGCTCTCTTCTTGGGACTTCTGAAGCGACAAGTGACTTAGCCTCGCAAGCAGGGAGTCAGAGTCAAGCTGCTAGTGAAAGCCCAAACACTACAAGCACTACTGCTTCAACATCAACTGCCACTTCTACAGCGACAAGTGAAGCTAATTCAACTACTGCTAACACGTCCAGTGAAACTAATATTACTGGTGGAGAATACTATCTTGGAGACTACGGACGCTGGCACTATAGAGATGCTAACGGCAAGGACCTCGTAGGCCCTCAGACTGTTGATGGTATTAAAGTCTACTTCTATAAAACTGGTGCCCAAGCCCGAGGTGAGTTTGCCGGGGATAGAAAATACTATGATAATGAAAAAGGAGCCTTGGTCACAAATAGCTATGTCACCTACAAAGATGACACCTACTATATTGATGAAAATGGCTACGCCCTAGAAGGTCCTCACGTTATTAATGGTGTCCATGTCTATTTCAATGATAATTGGCAGCCAGGCAGTACGGGGGCTATGCTAAAAAATTCTTTTGGGAGAGACAACCGATACTATAATGAGAAAGGTGAACAGGTAGATTTCGGTACAAATAACTACTTCCAAATTGGAGAGGACTGGTACTATGCTGGAAGTGATGGAGCTATCGTCAAGGGTCCTCAGATTATAGATGGAAAGCAAGTCTATTTTGAAAAAGAAAGTGGTAAACAGGTTCGAAACCATTTTGTAAAAGATGCTACTAATCCTAAGAAGTTATATTACTATGGTGACGACAATGGTGCTTTAGTCACAAACCAATACCTTGTAGCCTACAATAAGAAAACTCAAAGAAAAGAGCGTTATTACCTTAATGCTGAAGGAACGCCTAGCTTAGGAGAACAAACTATCGAAGGCAAACAAGTCTACTTCGACCCTCAAGACGGCAGACAACTGTTTGATGTTTTTTCAAGTACTGGTCACTACTATGATCAAGACGGTATCCTAAAAGATTTTGGTACTAACCACTACGTCAATATAAAAGGAAATTGGTACTATGTTGGTAGCGACGGAGCTTTTGTCAAAGGTCGAAAAGTTATTAATGGCGCTCAAGTCTACTTCGGCAAAGATGGGAAGCAAGTCAAAGGTGACTTTGATGATGATAATAATTTCCATGACATCAACGATGGAGACCTTGTCACTAATCGTTTGGTAACAGTAGGTGATAAGAGCTACTATATTGGAACCTACAACAAAGCTATCAAGGGTGCTACCGTTATTGATGGTACAGAGTATTATTTTGACAATACTACAGGCGTCCAAGTTAAAGGACACTTTGCATCTAATGACAAATATTATGATGCTAGAAGCGGAGCCCTCGTAACTAATAGTTATGTCCAAGTCGGTCAAGATTGGTATTATGTTGATAAAGAAGGAAAAGCCCTAACAGGTGAACATACTATCAACGGTGACCATGTTTACTTCGAAGATTATCGTGGTAAACAAGTTAAGGGTAACTTTGCTGAGAATGGCTATTATTACGACCAACATACCGGTGCCAAAACAGATTTGGGTACAAATCGTTATGTTCAAGTGAATGATGACTGGTACTATATTGGATCAACAGGAACCATTCTCAAAGGGCAACAAACTATTGATGGTGTTGAGGTCTATTTTGATACAACCACTGGAAAACAAGCTAAGGGACTTTTCATTAATGAATACGGTGAAGCAGAAAATCCAAATTATAGGTTAAGTACTGTTAAATTCTATGACAAAGATAATGGTGCCCTCCTTAAACAGCAATACTTTAATTTTAATGATAATTGGTACTATGCTGATGCTGATGGAACCATTCTCAAAGGGGCGCACACTATTGATGGTGTCGATGTCTACTTTGATAAGTCAAACGGTAAGCAAGTCAAAGGGAAGTTTGTTACTGAGTCAGGAGATGTAAGTGATAGTGGGATTCACTACTATGACAAAGATAATGGCGCCCTCATCAAAGGGGGTTACTTCACTGACGGTGGCTACTGGTATTATGCTGACGATCAAGGCAATCTTCTTTCAGGTGAACACACCATTAATGGGATTAAGGTTTACTTTAATCCAAAAACTCACCGACAAGCCAGAAATACAATTGTCAATGGCTACTATTATGACAAAGAGACCGGTGCACCACATGCAGTACCTCGAAATCAGTTTATAGACCTTGATGATGATTTGTACTATTTTGATAGCGAGGGCAAGCCTCTAACTGGTAAACAAATCATAGATGGGAAGGAATATTATTTCAGAGAAAATGGTTCAGCTCGAAGAGGGGACTTTAATTTCTTTGGTACAGGGCCATATTATGACAAGAAAACAGGGGCTGCAGTCTATAAAGCTGGTCTCGTCGAAGTTGGTAATGGACACTGGTGTTACATTAACGACAAGAGCGAAAAGCTACTCTATCTCCAAAATATTGATGGCAAACTCTATTATTTTGAAAATATTAGAGCCAACTATTACACTTCAGGTTATCTCGTTAAAGACAGAGTACTTAGTCCTGAAGTTGAAGAATTTGATCGACACAGGGGTACAACTGCTGATGAAGTTGTTAAATCAGAACCTCGCGCTTATTATTACTTCGATGCCGACACAGGTGCTGCCGTAACCAATCAATTCATCAACTGGCGGGGGAATACCTACTACTTTGGTGCTGACGGCAAAGCACTCGTCTTTAATCAAATCATAGATGGCAAACACTACTACTTTGATGAACAAGGTAAACAAATCAAAGGGCAATTTATTTTAGATTACAATGGCAATCGCTATTTTGATGATAATACTGGGGAACTCCTAACTAATACCATTCGAACTATTAATGGTAAGACTTATTCCTTTGATAAAAATGGTAAATCTACAGAGATTTAAGTCTCCGTTTAAGATATGGAATTCCAGATAATCATTTGGCTTTAACTAAGTATTAACCCTTTCAATGGATATTGAAAGGGTTTTTGTTGCTTCTATTTTTTCCTATACACCCTTAAACTCTGACACTAGCTCTGAAAAATCCTTATTTGAAATAAAATGATGTCAATATTTTAGCATTTAGGGTATTTCTGTTAGTTTCTATTGTTTATTCTTAAAAAAGGATTATAATGAAGCTAGGTGAACATGTAAGCGTTTTAATCTTACTTTAAAGGACACTTGGGGATTATCTAAAAGATTGACATTAGTTGCCTAATGCCTAAATAAGAATCATAGTAGGATGACCATTCCTGAGTCACTTTGAACCATCAAACTAGGGCTCATTTCTAAAAATACAGCATCATTTCAAACTAGAGCTCTAGAGAGGACGCCCCATACTAGTAAGCTCTAGTTTTTTGTGTCTTAGAAAACCAAAATAAACGAGATCTTCAATGCTTAGAAAGGAGGAAAATTCCGAACAACTCTCGTTTTTCTAAAATCATTTCGTCAGGACTCATGTTTGCCTTGAACAGTCTCACAATACCGAAATTGAGGAGACTTGGAGAAATAAGGATTGTCATTAAATAGATTGCCCCACATCGTTAGGGACTCTACCCAATGCTCACTTTTCATAAACTCTCATGACAGCCCTTATTTTGCAGTATGTAAAAAGTTTAAAATGAAAGGAGAATTATCATGGAAAAGAAAGTACATTTTAAACTTCACAAAGTTAAAAAACATTGGGTAACTATTGCAGTAACAGGACTTACTTTGGGATTGAGTTTTGCAAGCCTTAGCTACGCTTCAGCTGAAGAACAGACTACCCCTGTTAATGAAGCAACCGTTGAAGCCATCATCAAAGAAGGTGCTATTGACGTCGATGCTCCAGCGACTAGTGAAACCACAGCTAAACCTGCAGAAAACACGGCTACTACCGCTTCGAGCGAAGCTGCCACAGTATCAGAAGCACCAGTAGCTAGCTCTGAAGTCGCTTCAACAGAAACCGTTTCTGAAAAACCAAGCTCTGAAGTCACAAGCACAGCTAGTTCAGAAGTAGCCAGCCCGGAAACTGTGCATTCCGAGGTAAGTGCTAGCCCTGAAGTAGTCGAAAAAACAGTGGTTACAGGCGGTAAATACACTAGCGATGACCAAGGTAACTGGTACTATGTTAAGGATGGCAAGGTGCTTACTGGTCTACAAACTATTGACTATGTAGACGTTTACTTTGATGCTGATGGTAAACAAGTCAAAGACGACACCCGTCAGATTGATGGTAGTACCTATCATTTTGCTAAGGATAGTGGTCAAATCACGCGCAATGCCTTTGCCTCTGACAAAATGGGTAATTGGTACTACTTTGGTCAAGATGGTAAAGCACTTACTGGTAAACAAATTGTTGACAACTTCACACTCTACTTCTACCCTAATGGGGTTCAAGCCAAGGATGCCTTTGTCATTCTTGATGGCAATACCTATTATTTCCAAAAAGACAGTGGTCAACTGGTTAGCAATCGTTATTGGTCTGATGACGAAGGCAACTGGTACTACAGCGATAAAGATGGTCGTCTCTTAATCGGTGCTCAAACTGTTGATTTTGTAAATGTCTACTTCTATGATGATGGTGTCCAAGTTAAAGGTGACTTTGCGCCAAACGGCCATTATTATGATAAAGATAGTGGAGCCCTCGTTACCAACCGTTATGTCGAAAAAGATGGCAAGTGGTACTATGTCAATGATAAGGGCGATAAATTAATTGGTGCTCAAACTATAGATGGTGTAGAAGTCTATTTTGATAAAGACGGTGTCCAAGCCAAAGGTATTTTTGCCAATGCTGATCATTTTTATGACAAAGACACAGGTGCTGCTGTCCGAGACCAAATCGTCGAAGTCGATGGCAAACGCTATTATGTTGGTCAAGATGGTAGAAAAGTTTACTCAGGAACACATATTGTTCATGGTGAAGAAGTGAATCTTATCGTTGGAGATGGTCATCAAGGCTTCGGAGAATTCACATACTACGCAGATAGTGGAGACTATATCGGATTTGATGGTAAAAAGGTTACAAAAGCTGGTTTCGTTAAAACCAAAGATAATCACTGGTATTATTTAGACGGTAAGGGAAACAAATTAGTCTCCGTTCAAGTTATCGATGGCGAACTCTACTACTTTGGACTTCCTACTCGTAAATACTACTACGGAATGCAAAGTAGAGGTGAGCTCATCTATGCGTATTACAGTGATACTATCCCTAACAGCAGCCACATCTACTATCTGGATGAAGCAACAGGCGCTGCTCTTAAAAATCAGTACCATGAATGGGAAGGTAGTTGGTATTACTTTGGTCCAAACTGGTACGCCTTGACCGGTGAACAAACCATTGACAATGTCCCAGTCTACTTCCACAGTAACGGTAAACAAGCCAAAGGTGAACTAGTCACCGTTGATGGTAAAATCCACTACTACGATGCCAACTCAGGTGCCCGTTTGTCAAATATTGACATTACTATAAAAGGGGAAACCTATCATTTTGATGCGGACGGAAACGGAACACTCATTAGTTAATGAAGTTATAGAGACTCCTTCTCAATAATGACAGATTTAAAATGAAAGGAGAATTATCATGGAAAAGAAAGTACATTTTAAACTTCACAAAGTTAAAAAACATTGGGTAACTATTGCAGTGACAGGACTTGCTTTGGGATTGAGCTTTGCAGGCCTTAGCTACGCTTCAGCTGAAGAACAGCCTACCCCTGTTAATGAAGCAACTGTTGAAGCCATCATCAAAGAAGGTGCTGTTGACGTTGAAGCTCCTGCAACTAGTGAAGCCACAACTAAACTTGCAGAAAACACACCTACTACCGCTTCGAGCGAAGCAACCACAGTGTCAGAAGCACCAGTGGCCAGCTCTGAAGTAGCCTCAACAGAAACAGTTTCTGAAAAACCAAGCTCTGAAGTGACAAGCGCAGCTAGTTCGGAAGCAGCTAATTCTGAAATTATTCATTCTGAGGTAAGTGCAACAAATACACCTACAAACAACGAAAACCTCATCATAAGCACTTCTCCTGATAAAACAACTTTAGATACCTCACAAAAAGATGGTGATTTCACCATCACTGTTGAAGCGGAAGGTATCACAAAAAAGACAGATAAAAGAGAAAGTTTCGTTTCAGATGCAAATGGTGTTACCTATTATGTAGATGCAAAAGGGCAGCTGGTTACTGGACCAAGAGACATCAACGGTTTCCATTATTACTTTAACGATGACGGCACTATGGTAAAAGGGCAGCTTAGGAAAGTTGACGACAAACTGCACTTTTACGATGAAAACGATGGCAAGCTAGTAACAGACCGTTTTATTACATTCAAAGACAACCACTATATTCCAGAAGAAAACTATAGTAAAGTTGTTTACTTCAATGAACCTGCTTATATCGAACCAAACTATTATGTAATGCCTGGATTAGAACGTTACTATTTTGATAAAAATGGTAACACACTTGAGAAAGGTCGTCAGACAATTTTAGGTAACGACTATTACATCTATGACAATGGTCAAGTTGCTGTTCATAGACTAATGGAATTAGATCACAAACGCTACTACTTTGACGACAAAGGGGCCTTAGTCAAAAATAAACAATATCCTATCATCGAAAAGGGTCTATGGAAGTCTATGCCATATGTATTTTATTCAGACAACGATGGGGTGGCACATTATCTCAATAAACAACTAAACATTGTGACTTATCCGTTCCCAACTTACTATACTCTTCCTTCAGAAAATAATAGAGACTATCCAAAAAATCAATTTATGATGGACTACGAAGGTCGTTGGTATTACTTCAACAAAGACGGATTTCCTATCACTGGACCTAAAACTATTGATGGCTTTGAACTCTACTTCCATGAATCATCTCGTCCAGAAGGACATCAAGCTAAAGGCGAATTCATTAATATTGATAATAAAATTTACTACTTTGACAAAGACAATGGTCGTAAAGTCAAGGATACATCTTTTGAGTTAAACGGTATCCATTATATCGCAGATAAAGAAGGGAACATCACTATCCAAGGTGATTCTAGATTCCATAACCAATATGTCAGCGATGATAAAGGCAACTGGTATTACTACAACTCCGATGGCAATAAACTCATTGGCGAACAAAACATTGATAACGTCAAAGTTTACTTTAAGGACAGTGGAGTCCAAGTTAAAGGACACTTCGCTCCGAATGGACACTTCTATGACAAGGATAGTGGTGAACTTGTTACCAATGCTTATGTAGAAGACAATGGGAACTGGTACTATGTCGATGAAAATGGTCAAAAACTCATTGGAAACCAAATTGTTGATAGTTATCATGTTTGTTTTGACAGTGATGGTCGTCAACTAAAAGGTGAGGCTAGCTACTCAAATTCAGGTCTACCAAAACATTACTATGATTTGCATAATGGACAAATGGTTATCAACTCTCTTATTCAAATCGATGGTAAGACCTATAAAGCTGATAATGAAGGTAAACTCTCTGAAGTACCATATGCTTTAAACTATCGCAACCAAATTGTTACCGACGAATTTGAAAACAGCTATTATTATGACTACCAAGGAATGATGGTTAAAAATCAATACGTTACTATCTATCACCTAGAGAATGACTATCTTAACCCTAAAATTAGAAAAGTCACCTATTATGCAGGATATGACGGAAAATTCCTTCACGGTCCCCAAACAATAAATGGTGTTGCTACTTATTTCAATGCCTATGGTGAACAAATCAAAGACCAGTTCGCAGACGATGGTTACTATTATGATAAAGATACCGGTGCTCGTGTTAATTTAGGTGTCAACCGATCAGTTATGATAAATGGTAAATGGTATTATGTTGACCAAAACGGAAAGCAATCTAAAGGAGAGTTTATTAAACAAGGAGGAAACAAATACTACTACGATAAAAATAATGGTGAGCGTGTCATTGGAACACTTTTTGAAGTGAACGATAAACTTTATATTTCAGATCAAGAAGGTGTCATTACTGAAAAGAAAGATGATATCAAAAAAAATGGACTGTTCTATGATGACTACCACAATATCCATTATATGAATGATAATGGTCATCTAGCTAGGAACTTATACGTTCCTTCTAACCACAATGGATTTAGCGATGATACAAAACCATTTTACTATTTTGGTTCCGAAGGAATCGCTTTAAAAGGGGAGCATACTATTAATGGTGAAACAGTATTCTTCGATGAAAATGGAGAGCAAGTAAAAGGAGGTTTCGCAAAAAACGGTAAATATTACGATAAACATACAGGTAACTTAGCAAGAAATACTTTCAGAGAACGTACTGTAAGAATCGCTCGTGAATGGCGTGCTAATGGTATCTCAACTACATTCCGCTACTACCTAGATAATAGTGGCTACAAGGTGTCAGGTTATCAGACTATTAACGGTGAGGACTACTACTTCTACCCTGATGGACCACAGTTAAAAGGGGATTTCGCACCAGATGGTAGATATCACGATAAGGACACCGGAGCTTTAGTCACAAAACGTTATGTTCAAATAAAACCTTGGCATTTTATCACCGACCTAGGTAATGAGCCTATCGACCATAATTATGTTCAAGTATTTCAATTCGATAGATACCCTAGTCTAGCAGACACCTCAACTGGTGCAATTACTAGATATTTTGGTAAAAAATATTCTAATAGTTGGTACTACGTCGATGAAAATAGTCAAAAGGTAACTGGACACAAAACTATCGATAATGTGAAGGTTTACTTTGATAAAGATGGTAAACAAGCTAAAGGTATTGTTGCTGATGATGGTTATTACTATGACAAGAATACTGGTGAACTTGTTGACTTAGGACGTGACAAATTCGTTGACGTTGACGGTAATCGTTACTATGTTGGTAGTGATGGTAAATGTTACAAGGGAGAACAAAAGATTGGAGATGATTACTACTATTTCCACGATGATGGTAGACTAGGCTACGACGAATTGCGAACAATTTGGGCGGGAAATGACTACTACTACCATTATTATTACCCAAAAACTGGAAAACGTGCTAAAAATGTTGACATTACTTTTAACCACTCAATTCGTTACAAGGTGAAAGCTGAGCTTGTTCATTTCGATGAAAACGGTGATGGAAGGGTTATTAAATATATTTACGAATAATATTTATTTCACACATATAATTCCAATTTGTCTTTCAATGAAAGGAGAATTATCATGGAAAAGAAAGTACATTTTAAACTTCACAAAGTTAAAAAACATTGGGTAACTATTGCAGTGACAGGACTGGCTTTGGGATTGAGTTTTGCTGGCCTTAACTATGCTTCAGCTGAAGAACAGTCTACCCCTGTTAATGAAGCGACTGTTGAAACCATCATCAAAGAAGGCGCTATTGACGTTGAGGCTCCAGCGACTAGTGAAGCCACAGCTAAACCTACAGAAAATACACCTGCTACCCCTTCTAGCGAGACTGCTACAGTATCAGAAGCACCAGTAGCTACCTTAGAAGTTCCTTCAACAGAAACAGTCTCTGAAAAACCAAGCTCTGAAGTGACAAGTACAGCTAGTTCGGAAGTAGCGCATTCTGAAACTGCACATTCTGAGGTAATTGCAACGACTAGTGAGAGTGTTACAGCTGAGAATGCGTCACCTGTCGGTGATATCCCAATCGAAAATACCACAAGAGGAACTGACCGTTCTGCCTTTACTGAAAAAAGGAATGGATTTGTTACCGAAAAAGAAGAACGCATTGAAACAGAAAACTATTTAGGTAGTCTTATTACCACAAGACATCCTTATTACGTAACTTATTACTACGATAACAACGGTAATAAGCTTATGGGATGGCAAGATATTAATGGAGAACGCTATTATTTCAAAAAAGAGCGAGAACATCCTGGTTTCGAAACCATTGATGGAAAACTCTATTACTTTACAGATAGTGCACGTATGCTCCATGATGAATTTGTTGAAGAAAATGGTCAAACTTACTATCTAGGTAGCGATGGCGTGCGAGTTTCTGGCTTACAAGATATCAAAGGACAAACCTATTACTTTAATCCTGATAGAAACGGCCAACTTAGCTACGGCTTGAACGTGGTTGGTGACAAGCTCTATCTGTTTGGAGATGCTGGCAAAGAAAATGCAGGACAATTAGTTAAAGACACACATCTCAACAACGGTGATTTCAAACTCAATATTGATCCTAATGGTATCGTTACAGTGGCAAATAACCATCCCGCTTTTCTACAAGATAATGGTGGTCACTGGTACTATATGGATAAAGATGGAAAACTTATGACTGGACCACAAACTATTGATGGTTTGACCTATTACTTTGATTCAAATGGTAGACAGGTCAAGGGGGAACGCCGTAAGGTCAATGGTAAATCCTATTTTTACGACCCAGATAACGGCGCCCTTGTGGCGAACCGCCTCGTCACCTTCAAAGCTGGACGATTCATTCCTGAAGAAAACTATGCTAAAGAAGTAAGATTTGACTTTGCTCCTTATGCAAATTATGATAACAATGAACATCCTGAACTCGAACGGTATTATCTTGGTGCCGATGGCCTACCAGTCACAGGATGGCAAACCATCAATGGTAATAAGTACTTTTTCCAAGATGATGGAAATATGGTCGTGCACAGATTTTTCAATAACTATTACTTCTACAATGATGGAACTATTGCTAGAAATAAACGATTGAATATTCCTACACACTATATTACGAGAGAATTTCCAAATATCTATGAATTTGATAATGATGGGGTTGGTAAATTCATTTCTAGTGATTTTAAGGACCTTCGACAAAAGACTGCTTATTTTGTCCAAGATAAAGATGGATACTGGCGTTACTATGATGAACATGGATTTCCTGTCGTTGGCCCTGCAACTATTGATGGCTACGACATGTATTTCCATTTAGGAACTCATAGACAAGCTAAGGGAGAGCTCGTTGATATCGATGGAAGGGTTTACTATTTTGATAAAGATAACGGTCGAAAAGTCAAAGATACAACTTTTGATTTCGATGGTAAGACCTATGTGGCAGACCAATCTGGTGTCCTCAGCATTAAAAGTCAATCAACTGAACGAAACCGCTATATCAGTGATTCCGAAGGTAACTGGTACTATGTCAATGACAAGGGTTACCTCCTCCTTGGTGCCCACACCATTGATAACGTCAACGTTTATTTCGGCACCAATGGTGTCCAATACAAAGGCCATTTTGCTCCTGATAATCACTATTACGATAAAGATAACGGTGCTTTAGTAACAGATAGATTGGTTGAGGATGGCGGCAAAGAGTTTTATGTTGATGAAAAAGGAAAGAAGTTTCACGGTACTAAATATTTGGACGGAATTCAGTACTACTTTAGATACGGCGAAAAAGTGAAAGGTGAGTTTAATTATCCATACCGTGGTGATCATTATTATGACAAAGAGACTGGTGCCCTTGTAACCGGAAAATACTTCGAACATAAGAATAACTGGTATTATGCAAATAGTAAGGGAAATATTCTGACTGGTAGAAGAGTCATCGATGGAAAGCATGTCTACTTCTACGATGATGATTACGGACAATATAAGGGTATACAAGCTAAAGATAAACTCATCATTTTAGGTGGTAAGACTTACTATTATCTTCCTGGCTCTGGTAATCGTGCTGATAATGTAACCTTGACAATCAATCACGTTACTTATTACTTTGATAATGACGGGGTTGGCCATATCCTTCGATAGTCATTTACAAATGACTATGGATTTCAATTACTCCACACAAAAGGAAGTCGACCAATTGTCAACTTCCTTTTTCATATCATCAATCACAATCATACAAATAGAACCCAATTATGAACAATTCTTAAACAATTACGATTATCTTGTAAAAAAACTTGTTTGTCATAAAAAAAGTATTATAATAAAGATAGGTGAACATGTAAGCGTTTTACTAAAAACGTTGAAAGTGTACTACAGGGGATTAGGATTAGGAACTTGGCTTTAGACTTCTAACGTCAAAATAATTTTTTATGCATGAAAACTGGTCCTTAGGCACTTTGGCATGATAATCTAAGGCTCTTTTCATACACACATCTGTCTATAATATAAAACTAGAGCTTTAGAGAGAATGCTTCAAACTAACAGCTCTAGTTTTTTGTATTTGAAGACATGTGCATAGGTTGGATTCAATAATTAAACGAAAGGAGAGAAATAAAAGTATTAGGATAAAAAAAATAAAATCACTTGTTTCTAGATATAAACTACACAGCATAAGCATATTCTCCTTGCCACACATTTGACGTGCTCGCCTATAAAATCGTCTTATGGCCATGCCCTGAGAGATTTAGATATGGGGCTCAGTCGTTTTAATAGATTTGCTCACTTTTAACACTCTTCTGACGGCCCAGCTCCTTTATGTTACACACCTAAACATCGGTGTTCATTTTTGAAGGGAGTCTATTATGAATACTGAAATGAATTATCATTGGCAAATGTCCAAAAAACACGTCGTAGCACTTTCTTGCGCAACTGCTCTAGCTACTTTTACTTTAGTCGCACGCCCTACATTTGCGGATGAAGTAAAAATACCTGAAGCGACAGGCCAACCAACTGAGATTCTTGCACCTGCACAAGAAACTGTAGTAACTAATGTTGAGGTCAAAGCACCTACTACAAATCCTATTTCAACTAATACTGAGCTACCTACTAGTACAAGTACGGTTCTTAGTGAAGCTCCTAGCAGTGAAGTCGCATCATCTGAATTAGCAAGCGAATCACCAGTAGAAATCACTTCTGAACAAGGTAATAGCAATCAAGATAATGAGGCCAATAAAGCTATACCTATCAAAACCGCAACTTCAGAAGCCTCTGCCACAAAGACTTCGGCAGAAAAAGTCAATGAACCTATTACTGTCGAAGAAACAAAAACACCTACAAAAAACAGTGAACAACCTGCCCCAATCGAAGACAATGAAAAGCCAGTCTCACCTTCTGTAACACTTGAAAATGCACCTCATATTTCTGGTGGACATTATTATAGTGATGATAATGGTAACTGGTATTACAAGGATGCAAATGGCAAAAATCTTGTTGGGCTGAACTATGTGGATAATGTTCCTGTTTACTTTAGCCAAGACGGTATTCAGATCAAAGGTGGTTTTGCAGAGGATGGTCGATACTATGACAAAGATTCTGGTGCTCTTGTAACCAAGGCCTTTAAAGAACTCTTAACTTATATTGGTCGTGATGATATCAACAATCAAAACATCTATACTACTGATTGGTACTACCTTGATGCCGATGGAAGACCTCTTAAAGGTCCTCAAAATCTTGGTGGAACAAACATGTACTTCTTCCCTAACGGAGCACAAGTTAAGGGACGTTTCGCACCTGACGGACATTACTATGATAAGGACTCTGGTGCGCTTGTAACTAACAGCTTTGTCCATGTCTACAACTGGAATTTCCAAAATCAAGACGGAAATCGTGTGAATCACTTTGTCATCACCATTCCTAATAATTCAGTCGTTGGACCTAACGGTGAAAACCAATTTTTGGATATGAGTCATTACCCACTTTCTAGCAATGATTTGAATCGCGAAGATTTCTACTATTACGTAGATGACAAGGGGGATAAACTGACAGGACCTCAAACCCTAAACGGCATCCATGTCTACTTCGACCAAAATGGTAGACAACTTAGAGGTGAGTTTGAATTCGACGAAGATGGTACCGTTCATTACTACGATGCGAAAAACGGTGCACGCGCTGAAAATACCATTGTTAGAACAAATACTGGTGCCTTCAAATTCGATGCAAACGGTAATGGACATTTGATGAAACCTGGTGAAGAAATAGATACCCCCGTCACTCCTACACCAACTGTCTCCCTAGACAAGGCTCCACGTGTTTTTGGTGGTCACTATTATAGTGATAACCAAGGCAACTGGTACTACAAGGATGCAAACGGTAAAAACCTCATCGGTCTCAACTTCGTTGACAACATTCCAGTCTACTTTGACAAGGATGGCAAACAAGTCAAAGGACGTTTTGCAGAGGATGGTCGCTATTACGATAAAAACTCTGGTGCACTTGTAACAAAACGCTATCTTGAAACTGAAGATGGCAACTGGGTTTACGTCAATGATAAAGGTGATAAACTCAAGGGAGAACAAACTATCGATGGTGTTAAAGTCTACTTTGATGATTTCACTGGTACACAAGTCAAGGGACATTTTGCACCAAATGGTAAATACTATGACAAAGATTCTGGTGCTCTCGTAACCAATGCTTTTAAAGAAATCTTGACTTATATTGGTCGTGATGATATCAACAATCAAAATGTTTATACTACTGCCTGGTACTATGTCGATGCTGATGGTAAGCCATTAACAGGACCTCAAACCTTTGGAAATAGTCGCTTTTACTTCCTTCCTAATGGGGCACAAGTCAAGGGACGCTTCGCCCCTGATGGACACTATTATGATAAAGACTCTGGTGCTCTCGTAACTGATAGCTTTGTTCATGTCTACAACTGGAATTACCGAAATCTCGATGGTGATCGCATCTTCCACTTCACTATTACCATTCCTGGAAATGATATCGTAGATCAGGATGGACAGTACCCAAGAGAAAGCAAAGATTTAGATCGTGAAGATTTCTACTACTATGTTAATGCTAAAGGGGATAAACTGACAGGACCTCAAACCTTAAACGGCATCCATGTTTACTTCGACCAAAACGGTAGACAGCTTAGAGGCGAATTCAAATTTGACGATGACGGAACTGTCCACTATTACGATGCTAAGAATGGAGCACGCGCTGAAAATACCATTGTTAGAACAAACACTGGTGCCTTCAAATTCGATGCTGACGGTAATGGACATTTGATGGGACCTGATGAAGTATAGGAATATAATTCAAATAACAACTATTGATATCGCATAATTACTTTGATTTAGTAATCGTTAAAAAGGAAGTCGACCAACTGTCAACTTCCTTTTTTATATCACAAGTAAACTTTTTCTTCCCCTTTAAGAAAACTTTAGGATTTGCTTTATATACTATAACCATCCTAAAACTTTTCTTTTTCATAATCTCCTAAATCCAGGGCCTAGGTCCTGGATTTTTTTGTGTTTAACTTAAAAAGTACTAACTCGGAAAGCAAAAAAAGGTTCCTATTATACTAAAATTCAAGTATAATAAATCGTATAGTATTTAGAATAATTAAAAAATTGTTTTTTTATTTATAAAACATATATTTGGAGGTAATTAATTGAAAAATAAACTCAAGAAAAATGCTCTCTGGGGACTTATTCCAATTCTCTGTCTTATTGCTGCTTATTATTTTCTAGCCTTTGCTCCCCATCAAAAGGCAGTCGACTCCTTCAATAATATTGCTCAAAAGGTAAAAAATAAGAATAATCTCTTAGAAGATAAAATAAAGACAGCAAATCAACTCCTAAGTAATAAAGACAAACCTTTAGATGAAAATCTTTCCTCTGAATTAAAAAATGAAATCACTTCTGCTGAGAAAGCAAAACGAAAAATTCCTAAGATCAAAAAGTCAACAAGTGACATTAACAAACAGGTAGAAGTACTTAAAAAACCGTTAGATTATACAACTGAAATAAAGAAACTCGATGATCTAAATCAAAAGTATTCAACAAGTGTTAAACAACTAAAACAAATAACCAACCCTTCTAGTAGCTTTATCGAAAGTAGACTTAAAGAAATTGATACCATTACAGGAGTTCAGTCAGCAACTGAAGATAATGATCCAAATAAGGGATTGAATAAACAAGGTAGTTACACAGCATCCGTGTATTTTACTGATAGTTTAGTTACTGACACTATTGAAGGAAAGGATATTGTAACTAAAGGAACAGATGCTGGTGGCAATATCGAAGTCTACAAAACAGTCGAAGATGCACAAAAACGAAATGAGTATTTGAGTGCTTTCGACGGACTCCCAACTATGTTAAATCCTGGATCTCATTATGTTTATGGTACGATTATCATCCGTACTTCTGGAAGATTGACTGCTACACAACAAAATGACCTAACTCAAAAGATTTATCAAAAGTTGATTGAGATTAAAGATGGAGATACAAGCGAAACTAGTCAAAAAACTGAAACCAATAATAGCTCTGAAACTAGTACTCAAACTAACGTAACAACACAATCTACTCAAAAGAATTCAGGTACTATCTCTAGTTCTACCACGGAAAGTAGTACAAATACTGCTTCTAGCGAAAAACAATCTGAATACCTCAGTAATATTGATGCAAATGGCTATAACAAGCTTACTGGAGAGAATATCTTTGAGAAAAAATCCGGAAATCCTGAAGATGGTCCTGAGTACCACAGTTTCTTTGATAGAAATGGCTATAACAGTCAAACAGGTATGAATCTTTATGATTACGTTGTACCCAATGATAGTTCCACTGGCATAGGATGGTCAGACGGTCAATAGTTAATTCTTAAAAATACTCACCTCCTACTTTAAGAAAACTTTAGGCTTTGCTTTATATACTATAACCATCCTAAAACTTTTCTTTTTCATAATCTCCTAAATCCAGGGCATAAGTTCTGGTTTTTTTTGTGTGGTCAAGAAATAAACGATGTCATAGGTTTTGAGCTATTGCTTTTCTTCTTTTCCCTGATTAACCATATCTAAGAAATAAGCATGTACCCTTTCGTCACCCGTTAATTCTGGATGAAAAGAGGTCACCAACATATGATTTTCTCTAGCTGCCACGATTGCCTCATTGACTTGAGCAAGAATCTCCACTTCTGGTCCAACAACTTCAATAATCGGCCCACGAATAAAGACCATTGGGATTTCGCTTATTCCTTTAAATTCAGCATCTGTGACAAAACTGCCCAATTGGCGACCATAGGCATTTCTGGCTACATTGATGTCCATACTTGCCAAATGTTTTGTTTGGTCCCCCACTATGGTTTTGGCCAACAAAATCAGACCTGCACAGGTTCCAAATACAGGTAGTCCTGTATCAATTTTTGCCTTAATTGGCTCAAACAAGTTCAAATCATGCAAGAGTTTTCCAATGACTGTCGACTCGCCACCAGGTAGGATGAGCCCATCTAAATCAGCGTTGGCTTCCCAATCCTGTCGATTTCTGATTTGAACCGTTTCAACCCCAAGTGCTTTCAAGACCTGCTCATGTTCTGCAAAAGCACCTTGCAAAGCCAGTATTCCAATTTTTGTCATCTATTTTCCTCGCTCCGCCATTAAGATGTCAATTTCATCCTTGTTGATACCAACCATGGCTTCCCCCAAATCTTCTGACACTTGCGCCAAAATATCTGGACGATTATAGTTAGTCACTGCTTTGACGATGGCTTCCGCACGTTTTTTCGGATCTCCTGATTTGAAAATCCCTGAACCAACAAAGACACCTTCAGCACCCAACTGCATCATAAGCGCAGCATCCGCTGGCGTCGCTACACCACCTGCCGCAAAATTGACAACAGGCAACTTGCCATGTTCATGGACATAACGAACCAAATCAATTGGCACCTGCAAGTCTTTAGCGGTAATATAAAGCTCATCATCTCTAAGATTTTGAATGCGGCGAATTTCTTGATTCATGAGTCGCAAGTGGTGAACAGCCTGAACAATATCACCAGTACCAGGTTCACCCTTGGTACGAATCATAGATGCCCCTTCTGAAATACGGCGAAGAGCCTCACCAAGGTCCTTAGCTCCACAGACGAAAGGCACATCAAATTTGGTTTTGTCCACATGAATAAGGTCATCGGCCGGTGTCAAAACCTCACTCTCGTCGATATAATCAATCTCAATCGCCTGCAAAATCTGTGCTTCCACGAAATGACCAATACGCACCTTAGCCATCACTGGAATACTAACAGCGTCCTGAATTTCCTTAATCATCTTAGGATCACTCATACGTGACACACCACCCACTGCACGGATATCGGCCGGAATGCGTTCCAAGGCCATGACTGCAGCCGCTCCTGCCGCCTCAGCAATACGTGCCTGCTCAGGATTTTGAACGTCCATGATGACGCCCCCCTTAAGCATCTGTGCCAAATTTTTATTTAAGTCGTAACGATTTGTCATTGCAATCACCTCTCATGTTTTTATGCCCTCTATTTTACACAGGATGATTTTTGAAGAAAAGAGTCTTTTTCTCAAACTGTATGGGGACAATTACCCTTTCAAGCATATCTATAGACGAAAAAATAAATAAATTAGGAAAACTCTTTTATAGGCTACAACTATCACGAATATAAGAATCTTTTTATAAAATCATGGCGTTTTTGTATCCGTTTTCTATTGAGTTTATTAGAAAATAAGATTAAAATATAACTGTAAATTAATTTTGGTTTTCATGTTGTTTTAAATGTCACAACATGAATTTACCAAGTCACCATATAAGGGGGAAAATTATGGAAAACAAAGTTCGTTTCAAACTTCATAAAGTTAAGAAACATTGGATTACAATCGCCGCCTCAAGTTTGGCTATCGGGGCTTCACTAATTGGACTAGGACAGGTCGGAGCCGATGAAGTCAAACCAGAAACGACTGCTGTTAACAGTCCTGAAAATGTCGTCTCTGACAGCAATCTTGAGACAAGTGCTAGCCTTATAACAAGAACCGAAGTAGCTCCAACGAGTACAGTTGTCGAGAATACTTCTAGTGCAGCAGTATCTACTGACACTACATCTACTAATGTGGCTAGTCAGCCTGCAGAAGCAACTGCTACACAGCCTAGTAACGAGGCCGATAAAAAGGTTGAAACCGCTCAATCTAGTGAAACAACTATTGCTGATAGAAGTGCTGAACCTGTCACCGACAAGCAAAATACAAATGAAAATAAATCAGAGATTACTGAGGTCAGTGAGCATCCATTATCAGGACAAGAAATCTCTATCACTCAAGGAAAATTCACATCCGACGCTCAAGGCAATTGGTACTACACCAAGGACGGAAAAAATCTCACTGGATGGAATAATGTAGAAGATCGCGAATACTATTTCCAAGAAGATGGAAAACAGGTTAAGGGCCAGTTTGTTGAGGTAAATGGAAAGAACTATTATTTAGATGACCATACTGGTATGCTCTTAGTCAATTGTTACCTCGATAAAGATGGAAAACATTATCAAATAGATGAGAATGGAGTTGTGACAGAGAGAACTAAACTGCCTACAAACATTACTGGTGGACATTTTGAAGCCAATGATAAGGGGGAATGGTCTTATATCACTTCACAAGGTGAAAAATTGACTGGTTTCCAATATGTGGACGGTATTGAACTCTATTTTGACAAAGATGGAAAACAACTCAAAGGTCAAGAAATCACAGTTGATGGAAAAACCTATTACTTAGATCAAAACACCGGTGCCCTTCTCAAAAATTCTTACCGCAATTGGTCTGAAAAACAGATTATCTCACGGTATAAAACAAACTACATTTACCATACTAGTTACTTCAACCGAGATGGCAAACGTGCCACAGGTCTCGTTAAAACAGCAGCTGGTTTCATTCACTATTTTGATGAAAATGGTGAACTGCTTAAGAATGTAGCAGTTAATGTAGGAGACACAACCTATGTCTTTGGTGAGGGAGGACGGTTAGCTCGAAAATCCTTTATTTGGGATAAGGTAGATTTCACCTTCCCTGAAAATGTCAATTTTTATTATGGTGATGAAAAGGGCCACGCTGTTAAAGGACTTCAAACCATTGATGGTTACCAACTTTACTTCGATAAAAACGGTCGTCAAGCAAAAGATGAAATCGTTCAGATTGATGGTAAAACCTATTACTTTGATAAAACCAACGGACGTATGGTTAAAAATCAATGGGCCTCAGTCAATGTTGGTGGAATTAGTCCTGCATCAAAGGACTACCGTTCATACTATCTCGGAAATGATGGCGCTGCTGTGACTGGTTGGCAAGATATTGATGGAAAACGCTTGTACTTCACTGAAACCGGTATCTATGCTGCTAATGGCATCTATTCAATCAATGGTAAGAACTATCTCTTTGAAAAAGGACAATTAGTCAAAGATGCTTATGGCGTTGTTGATAAGCCAGGGGCTAGAGTGAGATTTAAATATACCTACCGAACTAATTCAGATGGAGAAGTCCTAACTGGTAAACAAATTATCGATGGAACAGAGTATGTCTTTGCTTCAGATGGTCATGTTGTCGATGGTGTCATAGGTTATGACAGCAAACTTTATCTAGTCAAAGATAGTAAAATAGAAAAAAACTACTTTGGAGCCTTCTTTTCTAAAAACGAAATTTTGGGTGGAATTAATTTCACTGGAATCTATGGAACTGATGAAAATGGTGTCCTCCTAGAGGGTGTCCAACGAGGTTTAGATGGTCAACTGCACTACTTCCAACCTGAGGTAAAAAGTGTTGATAAACCTACATGGAAAGAAATCGATGGCAAGCGCTATCGTCTAACAAAATGGTATCTTCCTGAACACCACGCTGGTATGTACACCACTATTATCCTCACTAACGATACTTTGAAAGTCGATGACAAGACCTATACAATTGATAATGAGGGAGTTGCAACTGAGTTTACGGCCAAAAACCAATTTGTTCGCGATGATTTCTGGAACTGGTACTACTACGACAAAGATGGCAAACTCCTAACAGGCCGTCAAACCATTGATGGTGTTCAACTCTACTTTGATGCTAACGGTAAACAAGCTAAAGGTACTTTGATTGACATTGATGGTGACACTTACTACTTTGACAAGGATAGTGGGGCTATGTGGACCAATCGTAGTCTAACTCTCAATGGAATGACCTACGAAATTGATGACCAAGGCCGTGTGACATCGTCACTTCGAAATACCTTTGTTCAAGATAAGGATGGTGACTGGACCTACCTCAAGGATAAAGGGCAAGTAGCTACTGGATGGCAGACTATTGATGGTATTCAACTCTACTTTGATGGCACTGGGAAACAAATCAAAGGTGAGCGTATCCTTATAGATGGAAAATACTACTATTTCGATAAGAACAGTGGCGAACTCCTCCGTAATGCATTCCATTCCTTTAATTCATATATTCACTACTTTGGCAATGATGGAGCACAAGTTTTCGGCTGGTACACAATAAACGGTCACCGTGTTTACTTTAAAGAAGACGGTCTACAAGCTAAAGATAATGTCCTTTTAATTGACGGCAATTATTATTATTTCAATCAAGATGGCCAACTTCTTGTTAATGGTTCCGCTAAATCATATAATAGTTTATATCTTGCAGATTCAGAAGGAAAATTATTATCAGGGTGGAAAGAAATTGACGGTAAGACCTATTACCTAAATCCAAGCAAACAATATCGCTACTCTAACACAACAGAAACCATAGATGGAAAGACTTATCTTTTCGGTTCTTACGGAGAATTGTTACGAAATGACACTAACTACGGACACGCTTCGGATGAAAATGGAATCGTTCGAACAGGATTCTACCGTACTGATAAAGGATACCTCTGCTATCTTGAGCCAAGAGTAATCTCTTACTACCAACCAACTTGGAAGGAAATTGACGGTAAGCTCTATCACTTCGAAAAATCAACTTCAATAGGTAAAGACCTTAACGGTTCTCCAATCACAACCAATGCAACCCTTGAAAAAGATGGCAAAACTTATGTCATTGATGAAAATGGTGTAGCGACTGAAAAAGTGAATTAAAATGGAAAACAAAATCTTTCTTCCACTTTAAGAAAACTTTAGGCTTTGCTTTATATACTATAACCATCCTAAAACTTTTCTTTTTCATAATCTCCTAAAATCCAGGGCTCAGGTCCTGGATTTTTTTGTGTAAACATCTACTTCTCTCAAACGTCTCTATTGCACTATTTATTGAAACTATAATTATGTATGCGTTTTCTATTGAGTTTGTTAGAAAATAAGGGTAAGATATAATCATAAATTAATCTTTGGTATTAATCTCGTTGATTCTTTCACGATGTGAGTATGCCAAGTCACCATAATAAGGGGGAAATTTATGGAAAACAAAGTTCGTTTCAAACTTCATAAAGTTAAGAAACATTGGATTACAATCG